>NZ_JBGGKT010000013.1:0-133835 GCF_041287115.1 Mycobacterium sp. pV006
CCACTTGAAATCCGTCATCGTTCCGTCCGTCCAATCTCCGCCAAGCATGCTCAAGCTTCACGATTTTTGCAACAGAGCCCGCGCAGCAGTGGCCGGTGATGCGTGACCTCGCGGTCTATGCCGACGACAATCCCGTCTGGGACTCGCTGTGGGTTTACGACCACTTCCACACCGTCCCGGTGCCCACTCGAGAGGCCACCCACGAGGCGTGGACGCTGATGTCGGCGTTCGCCGCCTCCACGTCCCGGATCAAGCTCGGTCAGATGTGCACCGCCATGAGCTACCGCAATCCCGCCTACCTCGCGAAAGTGGCTGCCACGACCGACATCATCTCCGGCGGCCGGGTGCAGATGGGTATCGGCGGCGGCTGGTACGAGCACGAATGGCGCGCGTACGGATATGGGTTCCCGTCGGCGGGCGTGCGGTTGGGCAGGCTCGACGAGGGGGTGCAGATCATGGCCGACGCCTGGCGGGAGGGCGTGGTCACCTTCGACGGCAAGCACTATCAGGTCGACGGCGCGATCGTGGCGCCCAAACCGCTGCAGCGCGGCGGTATTCCGCTCTGGATCGCCGGGGGGGGAGAGAAGGTGACGTTGCGTATCGCCGCGAAGTACGCGCAGTACACCAACTTCACCAGCGAGCCCGAGGGATTCGCCCACAAGTCGGAGGTGTTGGCCGGGCACTGCCGGGACGTGGGCACCGACTTCGACGCGATCGTGCGTAGCGTCAACATCAACGCGGTGGTGGGTGGCTCCGAGGCCGAGGTGAAGGAACGTCTCGGTCGGGTCCGCTCCCGGATCAGTGGGTTGAGTGGGGACGCCGCCGCCGACGCGATGCTGAACTCGATGAGCACGCCGCAAGCCGGCAGCGGCACGCCTGAGCAACTCGTGGAATCCCTGCAACGGCTGCGTGGTCTCGGCTGCGAGTACGTGATCTGCTACTTCCCCGAGGCGGCCTACGACCGGTCGAGCATCGACCTGTTCGCGCGCGAGGTCATTCCCGCACTGTCCTGACGGCGGACGGACGGGGTTTCCCGCGAGCAAATACTGTCAGCGGCGTCGATTCCGTTACCGGCGGTCGCAGATGTGGCGGTGACTCACCACGCGTCGACATCCGGCCGTCACAGGTGCTCGGTCCGTCGCCGCGGACATCCGGGCCGGCTGACCGTCGCACCTATCTGCAGTGCTAACTCTGTTGCCATCGATGCCAGAGCCGGCTGATCGGCCGTCTGTTGTTCGGGTCGGGACGCATGACGGACCTTGTTGTGAGAGTTCTTACGGCACCGTTGGGGGCGACTCGGTACTGTCGCAGCAGTAAAATTTGCTGGTAGACCTCTACTGTGCACGTTTTGTTGCGTGGAGACTTTCATTAGCAGTTAGCTGAAATTTGCCTATTTCTTCCGAATGAAATTTTTCGCGGGATTTCGGAATTGGCGTCGCGGAATTGCCTAAGCTCAGTTTTGCTGGCTCGGCATGCGACGGATCGTGCAGTGTCAGCAAAGCAGCGCGAGTGGTTGTGGCAGGAAGTGGGTGGCGACGACGCGTTGGGAGGCGTGACGTCGGCATTCAACTCCAGCGAATCATCGAAGCGTCGCAGCTACGCGGCTGGACAACTGGATGTGCCCCGGGGGGCCGTCGCAGCAAATGGAGGACAGCTATGTGTGCGACCCCGGCCCGACACCGCGCCCCCCGTCGGGACCTCGGCAGGAATCGAGCGTTCTGGGCGGCCGGCGCACTGCCGACCTCAGGTGGCGGTCAGGCCAGGCACGCCCGGACGCAGGCGGGGAGGTACGCCCCGCCGATCGGTCGGGTGGGCGCTCTCGCGATGGCGCTGGGCATCGGGTTCGCCGTGGTGAACTCCACCGGAGTCGCCTACGCCGAGACCGACGGTGACTCGTCGGTCTCGGCCAGCCGTGACGACGACCGCTCGTCCTCGCCGCGGCGGGCAGGTGCCGACCGTGCCGCGCCCTCGCGATCCGGCAGCACCGACACCGACCGCGACGCGCAGGAAACCGATCCCGCCGGCGAAACGGCCGACGAGCTGGAACTCGATGACGTGGAGGTCGACGAGGGCCCACCCGCCGACGAGACCGAACCCCCGCTGACGGAAGCCGAGCCCGCGGCAAGTCCGACCGGAGCGGCGCCGACCACTGGCGCCGAGCGCAGGGCGTCGGCCCGGCAGGCCCAGCAGACCTCGACACCGGACGAAACTGCCGCGGCGACCGAACAGACGCGGGACGACGCCGACATCGACGCGCCGGTGGACGCCACACTGCAGACCGACCAAACTGGCATCGACGAAGCCGACGAAGCCGACGACGCCGTCGACGCCGTCGAGGAGCGAACCGCCACCGTCGACCTGACGGTCGGCACGCCCGATGCCACACCGGCCGACGAGACGACCGTGCCCGTCGAGCCCGCCGAGAGCACCGAGCAGAACGTCGAGACCGTCGGCGTGATGACGACACTCGTGTCGAACCTCGTGTCCCCGTTCGCGGATCCGTCCGCGCCCGCGCGCGCACCCTGGTTCGATGCATTGCTGGCCTGGGTGCGCCGGCAGATCACCCACACCTTCTTCAACCGGACCCCGGTGTGGGGACCGGTCGAGAGCCAGCAGTTGCTCACCGGGCAGGTCGAATTCGACCTCAACGCCTGGGACCCCAACGATGACCCGCTGACCTACAAGATCAGCCAGCCCGAACACGGCCTGGTCACCCGAAATCCGTTGACGGACAAGTTCGTCTACACACCGCTCGTGCCGGTCACCGGTCAACCGCTGCAGGACAAGTTCTACGTCACGATCAGCGACTCCTCGGAACACCTCAAGGGCATCGGTGGGATGATCCAGGGAATCTTCCACTCGCTGGCCCGGATGATCGGACTCGCCCAACCCGACGAGGTCACCCTGGCCGTGTCGGTGACGGCCAACCCCATCGTGGAGATTCCGCCCGTCGTCGTGGTGACCCCGGTCGCGACCGGCCTGGTCGGCACCGAGGTGAAGATCAGTCCCGTCGTCGTGGTCACCGATCTCGACTCCGACAAGCTTGTCTCGGCCACGGTCACGATCCGTGATCCCGAACCCGGAGACGTGCTGGATTGGGGCGAGCTGCCCGAAGGTGTCACGGTGTCCGTCGGAGACGGGACGGTCACCTTCACCGGCCCGGCGACCGTGACGGCCTATCAGCAACTGCTGCAGACGGTGACCCTGCGATCCGACGACATCGGCATCAAGACCGTGACGTTCGCCGTGGTCGACGACCAGGGCAAGGCGAATCTGGCACCGGCGGCGACGGTGGTCACGATCGTGGGGCTGCCGGTCGAAGTGCCGCCGTTGGTGCTGGTTGCCCCCGTGGCCGCCGGCCGTACCGACTCGCCGATCCAGGTGAGTCCCATCGTGGTGATCACGGATATCGATTCGGACATCCTGGCCTCGGCGACGGTACGGATCACCGATCCGGCTGAGGGCGACACGCTGAGTTGGGGCGCACTGCCCGAAGGGGTGAGCGTCGACTCGGGACACGGCTGGGTGACCTTCACCGGGGACTTCTCGGCCGATGTGTATCAGCAGTTGTTGCAGTCGGTGAGACTGACGTCCGACGCGCCGTCTCTGAAGTCGGTGTCGTTCTCCGTGGTCGACGGCGATGGCAATCCCAGCGTCGTTCGGGCGCTCACCGCGGTCACCGTGCTGGGCCTGCCGGTCGACGTACCGCCCTTGATCGTGGTGTCCCCGGTCGCCGTCGGTGCCGCGGGCACGCCGATCAAGCTCAGTCCGGTCGTGATGATCACCGACCTCGACTCCGAGCGATTGCGTTCGGCCACCGTCACTCTCGGCGAACCCGAGGCGGGCGATCTGCTCGACTTCACCGCGACCTTGCCCACCGGGGTCAAGGCGACCTACGCCGGCGGGGTGCTGACCTTCACCGGAGAAGCCTCGATCGCCGCTTACCGGGCGATCCTGGAGTCGGTCACCCTGACCTCCGCCGGCGCCGGCTTGAAGGCGGTCAGCTTCGCCGTCACGGACATCGAAGGCAACAAGAGCGTCGCGCCCGCAGGCACCGTCGTCACGGTGCTCGGCGTCCCCGATGTCGTGACGGCTCCCGTGGTCGTGGTGACCCCGGTGGCCGCGGGCGTGGTCGGCGCACGGATCAAGGTGACGCCCATCGTGGCGATCACCGATCTGGACTCGCCACGGTTGCGTTCGGCCACCGTCACTCTCGACGACCCCGACGACGGAGATGTCCTCGGCTTCACGGCGGCACTGCCGACCGGGGTCGGCGCCGACTTCGCCGATGGTGTCCTGACATTCAGCGGCGTCGCATCGGTCGAGCAGTACCGTGCGCTGCTCGCCTCGGTCACGTTGACGTCGACGACGGCGGGAATCAAGGCGATCAGCTTCGCCGTGACCGACGAGGAAGGGCACCCCAGCAGCCTCCCGGCCGGCACTCTCGTGACCGTCGTCGGAGTGTCCGCGGAACTACCGCCGTTGGTCCTCGTGTCACCGGTGGCTGCGGGCCGGGCCGGTTCGCCCATCACGGTGAGCCCGATACTGCTGCTCACCGATGTGGACTCCGAGCAATTGCAAACGGCGACAGTGAAGATCACTGATCCGGCAGACGGCGATGTCCTGTCCTACACCGGCGATCTACCCACCGGTGTCCGGGTCGGTTACTCCGCCGGAGCACTCACCTTCGACGGGCCGGCGTCGCTGGCCGACTACCAGCGGATGCTCGCGGCGGTCACACTGAGCACCGCTGACGCGGGCGTGAAGACGGTCACCTTCTCGGTCACCGACGTCGAGGGCAACACCAGTAAGGTCCCGGCCGTCACCCTGGTGACGGTCATCGGTCTCCCGGATGTCTCCATGCCGCCGGTGATCGTCGCGACCCCGCTGGCAGCCGGCACCGTCGACAAACCCATCAGGGTCAGCCCGGTCGTCGTGATCACCGACCTCGACTCCGACTACATCGGCTCTGCCACAATCACACTCGGCGATGCGGAAGAAGGCGACCGGCTGGCCGTCGGCATCGCGCTGCCGACGGGGGTGGATGCCGACTACACGGACGGCATCCTCACCCTGACCGGGAAGGCCACCGTCGACCAGTACCGCCAACTTCTGCAGTCGGTGACGTTGACCTCGGCGTCGGCCGGAATCCGGACGGTCAGCTTCTCGGTCACCGACTTAGAGGGCGCCCCGAGCCTGCTGGAGGCCGCAACGCTGGTCACTGTGGTCGAACTGACCGCGGATGTACCGCCCCTGGTGGTGGTGGCACCGGTGGCAGCCGGACTCACCGATTCACCGATCGTGGTCAGCCCCATTGTCGTGCTGACAGATCCGGATTCCACGCGCCTGAAGTCGGCCACCGTCACGGTGCTGGACGCGCGTGATAGCGACGTCCTGGGCTTCACTGCGAGCCTGCCGACCGGCGTGGATGTCAGCTACGCTGCGGGCAGTATCACCTTCTCCGGCGGTGCGACGGTAGCGGCCTATCGCGAACTGTTGCAGTCGGTCACGTTGACCTCGACCACCGGCGCGGTGAAGGCCGTGAGTTTCTCGGTCACCGACGACGAAGACAACGTCAGCGTGATCCCGGCCGCGACCCTGGTGACAGTCGTCGGTCTGCCCGGCGGGCTGTCGATCGCCCCGGTCGTGGTGGTGTCGCCGGTGGCGGCCGGAACCACCGGAGAGCCCATCCAGGTCAGCCCGATCATGCTGATCACCGATCTGGATTCCGACCGCATCCGTTCGGCCACAGTCACTCTCGCCGATCCCGGGACCGGTGACGAGCTGACGGTCACCGCCGATCTCCCCGAGGGTGTGCAGGCGAACTACGCCGGTGGCGTCCTGACGATCGTCGGGACCGCCACCGTGGAGCAATACGAGGACATACTGCGCTCGGTGACGTTGACCACGGACACGCCGGGTGTGAGGGCGGTCGGCTTCGAGGTCATCGACAGCGACGGTGCCGAGAGCCTGGTGGCAGGCACCCTGGTCACTATCGTCGGTCTGCAGACCGAAGTCCCGCCGCTGGTCCTGGTGGCGCCGGCCGCCGTCGGCCTCGCACGGTCGGCGATCCGCCTCAGCCCGATCGTGGTTGTCACCGACCCTGATTCGGATCTGCTGAAGTCTGCGGTGATACGGATCTCCGACCCCGGCGACGACGATGTGCTGGCGGTCACCGGTCCGCTGCCGACCGGGGCGACCGCGGTGTACAACCAAGGCACGCTGACCATTTCGTGGGATGCCACCACCGCGCAGTACCAGGACATCCTGTCGCGGGTCACGTTGACGACCCCGAACGGCGGGATCAAACACGTGTCGTTCACCCTGACCGATGCCGAGGGGCAGCCGAGTGTGGTCCCCGCGGGAACCATCGTGACGGTGGTCGGCTTGTTGGATCTCGCCGTGGATCCGGTGGTGGTGGTCTCGCCTCTGGCTGCCGGAACGGTGGGCGACGCCATCCGGGTCAGCCCCGTGGTCGTCATCACCGACCTCAGCCTCGCGCTCATGGAATCGGCAACCGTGTCGATCGAGAACGCCGACGCCGGTGATCGTCTCGAATACACGGCCCCGTTGCCGCAGCGCGTGAATGCCGAGTTCAGCGATGGCGTGCTCACCTTCACCGGTCCCGCCACCGCCGACGAGTACGCGGCCCTGTTGGCATCGGTGACTTTGACCTCGGAGACGGCCGGGCTGAAAACACTGAAGTTCGCCGTCACCAATGCGCTGGGCCTCGACAACGCGCTCGCCGCGACGACCGCGGTGACCGTCCTGGGGTTGCCGGACATCGAGTTCCGTCCGCTGGTCGTGGTGTCCCCGGTCGCTGCCGGCGTGGTGGACAAACCCATCCGGGTCAGCCCACTGGTGGTGATCGAGGACCTGGATTCGACGCACTTGCGTTCTGCGAAGGTGACTCTCGTCGGCGCCGACGCGGACGACGTGCTCGCGGTCACCGCCGCGCTACCCACCGGTTTCACTGCCGGCTACGCCGGCGGAGTGCTGACCATCAACGGTGAGGCCACCCTCGAGGTGTATCAAACCCTGCTGAGTTCGGTCATGCTGACGTCGGCGACCGCTTCGATCAAGACCGTCACCTTCGAGGTGACCGACATCGGTGGCGCCACCAGCGCCATCCCCGTACCGACGCTGGTGACCGTCGTCGGAGTACCGCAGGTCGCGTTGGCCCCCGTGGTGGTGGTCTCGCCCCTCGCGGCGGGACTTGCCGGATCGGACATCACCGTCAGCCCGCTTCTGCTGATCACCGATCTCGATGCCTCGCAGATCCGTTCCGCGACAGTGCGGATCGAAGGCGGCGCGCCGGGAGACGTGCTCGGCTTCGACGACGCATTGATCGACGGACTTTACGCCGACGGGCTGCTGACCTTCAGCAGCACCGCATCAGTTGCGGACTACCAGACGGTGCTGCGGTCGGTGACGCTGACCGCGACGACGCCGGGAATCCGCACGGTGGTCTTCGAGGTGGAGGACGACACGGGCAAGACCAACGTCGTGCGCGCGGCGGTCACGGTGACGGTGATCGCTGTGCCGGACGTGTCGCTTCCGCCGTTGGTCGTCGTGTCCCCCGTGGCCGCCGGCAGGACCGGTTCCCCGATTGTCGTCAGTCCTGTGCTCGTCGTCGCGGACGTCGATTCCGCTCTGCTGCGTTCGGCGACCGTCACTGTCGACGGGTATCGCAGTGGTGACGTCCTGGGCTTCGACGCGGACCTGGCCAACGGGTTCTCCGTCGACAACACCGACGGTGTGCTGACCTTCACCGCCGACGCCACCCCCGCGCAGTACCAGGCACTGTTGCGCTCGGTCACTCTGACCGCCACCGACGGTGGCATCCGGTGGGTCGAGTTCGAGATCACCGACCCCTCAGACAAATCCAACCTGATCAGTGCGCGCACAGCGGTGACGGTTGTCGGGATCACCGGCACGTCGATCCCACCGGTGGTCGTGGCCTCGCCGGTGGCGGCCGGCCTGGTCGGTTCCAGCGTGGCCGTGAGTCCCGTATTACTGATCGCCGACGTCGACTCGACGCAACTGCGTGGCGCGCGAGTGATCCTTTCCGGCTTCGTCGAGGGCGATCTGCTCGAGGTGACCGCAGACCTGTCCACCGATGTGGGTGTCGATTACTCCGACGGAATTCTGACCCTTACCGGTCCCGCCACGGTCGCCGAGTATCAGGAAGTCTTGCGGTCGTTGACGCTGACCTCGGCGCAGGCCGGTACGAAGCTGGTGACCTTCGAGGTCACCGACATCGGGGGTGCACCCAGCGCGCTGACGACGGGCACCGCCGTGACCATCATCGGGCTGCCGAGCGCGGCACTGGCTCCGTTGGTCGTCGCGGCTCCGGCCGCGGTCGGCGTGGTGGGCCGTGCCGTCACCGTCAGTCCGATCGTCGTGATCACCGACCTGGATTCCACCGGACTGACCTCGGCGGAGGTCTGGATCGAGAACTTCACCGACGGAGATGTCCTCGCGCACAACGCCGTTCTGCCGGACGATGTGGAAGTCACCTACTCCGACGGGGTACTGACCTTCTACGGTCCCGCAACGTTGGTGCAGTACCAGGCATGGCTGGAAACCGTGACGTTGACATCGACCGCTGACGGCGCGAAGACGATCGGGTTCGCAGTCACCGACAGCGGCGGGAAACGCAGCGTGGTGCCGGCCACCACGACGACGGTCGTCCTGGCCACTCCCGCAGCGTCGTTGGACCCGGTGGTGGTGGCCGCGCCGGTCGCGGTGGGCGTGGTCGGACGACCCGCCGAGGTGAGTCGGGTCGTGGTGATCAGCGACCTCGACTCTGACCGGATCGAATCGGCGCGCGTCGAGCTCGAGAACTACGCAGAAGGCGATGTTCTCAGTTACACCGGATCGAGGCCGAACGGCGTCAGCGTCGACTTCGACCGGGGGGTCCTGACTATCAGTGGTCTCGCAACCGTCGAGGAGTATGCGCAGATGTTGTCGGGAGTGACGCTGACATCCGCGTCTGCCGGACTGCGCACGCTCACCTTCACCGTCACCGACGAGGATCTCAACACCAGCAAGGTGCCCGCGGGTGCCGTGGTGACGGTGATCGACGCACCGGAGGCAGCGCGGGCGCCGTTGGTCCTGGTGGCACCGGTGTCCGTCGGTACCGTCGGCAGTCCGATCGAGATCAGTTCGGTGGTGGCGATCGCCGACCTGGACTCCGACCGCATCTTGTCGGCCACCGTGCGGCTGCTCAACGGGGCCGCCGGCGATGTCCTGGACTTCGGCGGAGAGTTGCCGACCGGGGTCGGGATCGACATCACGGCCGGCGAGATCACGTTCACCGGAGGGGCTTCGGTCGCCGACTACGAGCGGCTGCTCTCGGAGGTGACGCTGACGGCGCAGGCGGAGGGACTCAAGACCGTCACGTTCAGCGTCACCGACCTGGAGGGGCATCCCAGCACCGTTGCCGCCATCACCACGGTCACCGTTGTCGGCATCCCCGATGTGTCGATCCCTCCGGTGGTGGTGGCGACCCCGGTGGCCGCGGGCACGGTGGGGTCACCCATCACCGTCAGCCGCTTCGTGGCTCTCGCGGATCCCAGTTCCGTGGGGCTGCAGTCGGCCATCGTGACGGTCGAGGGCGACAGCGCCGGAGTCGTGTTGGGCTACACCGCTACCCTGCCGGCGGACATGGTGGTGCAGAACACCGGTGGTGTACTGACCTTCAGTGGCGCGGCCTCCGTCGACGAGTATCGCGAGTTGTTGGAATCTGTCACGCTGACCTCGTCCACGGGCGGGGTGAAGACGGTGACCTTCGCGCTGGTCGACTCCACGGGCAAGCCGAGCGTGGGCGCGGCAGTCACCCTGGTCACGGTCGTACCGGCTGTCTCGGCGCCGATCGCGCCGGTGGTCGTGGTGGCGCCGGTGGCCGCGGGCGTGGCGGGCCAACCCATCAGGGTCAGTCCCATCCTGGCGATCGCCGACGTGGATTTCAGCCTGATCGACTCTGCCCGAGTCGAACTCGCGGAGCCGCGAGCGGGCGACACACTCGACTTCACCGGTGTGTTGCCCTCGGAGGTCACTGTCGAGTATGTCGACGGCGGGCTGGTCTTCGATGGACCCGCGACCGCCGAGGAGTATCAGGAGCTGCTTTCCTCGGTGACGCTGACCTCGACGGACGCAGGTCTGCGCACGGTCACCTTCACCGTCGCCGATGTCGACGGCAACCAGAGCCGGATGGCGGCGGCCACGCTGGTCACCGTGCTGGGTCTGCCTGCACTGGCCGCCCCGATTGTGCTGAGCTCGTTGATCAGCGTGAAGTACACCGCGGGAGCGGGCGCGGTGGCGGTCGATCCCGGGCTGGTGGTGCTCGATCCTGATATGAGCGAGATCTCGGGTGCGGTCGTGCGGATCCACGACGCCGATCCCGGCGACGTCCTGAACTTCGGTGCCACACCTCGGGATGTGCAAGGGGTTTACGAAGACGGAGTGCTGACGTTCGTTGGTACCGCCTCGGCTGCGGAGTATCAGGAGCTGCTCCGGACGGTGACGTTCTCGTCGGGATCGTCGGCGCTCGCGGACATCAGGATGATCGAGTTCACCGTCACCGATGTCGACCAACGGGCCAGTCTCCCGACGTCGGTCGCGGTCGCGGTCGTGTCGCTGCCGGTGACGGCCACCCCCGTCATCGTCACGTCGTTGGCCAACGTCGACTACACGGCAGGGAGCTCGGCGGTGGTGGTCGACTCCAATCTGCTTCTGCTGGACTTCGATTCGGATGTGATCGCGGGAGCCGTGGTACGGATCGTCGGCGGCGCCGCCAACGGCGAGAGCCTGGGATTCACCATGCCGGCAGGTTTCGACCTGGACTACACCTACGGCGGGGGAGTGCTGACCTTCACCGAGGCGGCATCGAAGGAGGTGTACCAGGAGCTGCTGCGGTCGGTGACGTTCACCGCCCCGGAGGGGGCGCTGGCCACCATCAAGACCATCTCGTTCGTCGTCACCGACGACCAGAACAACACCAGCGCACCGGGTTTGGTCGCGGTGACGGTGGTCAAGGCGCCGGTCGGCGTCGCACCTTTGGTTGTCACCTCCGGAGTGAATCTCGGCTACACGGCCGGCGACGACCCGTTGTCGGTCGATGACAACCTGACGTTGTTGGACCTCAATCCCCTCGACATCGCGAGCGCCACGGTCAGGATCTCCATCGGCTATGCGGCCGGAAAGGACTTCCTGACCTATGACGAGGTGCTGGCCGGTGAACTCGGCGTGGACGGGTCATACGCGAACGGGGTGTTGACGTTCACCAACGCCGCGTCGATGGACGATTACCAGCGATTGTTGCGCACGGTACAGATATCCAGCGATTCATCGGCGCCGGCTGCGCTCAAGACGGTGACGTTCCGGGTCACCGACGTGAACGGGGCGCAGAGCCTTCCGGGTTCGGTCGCTGTGGCCGTGCTCGCGCTCTCGCCCAATGTTCCCCCACTGGTCGCCACCATCCCGGTTGGGCCGATATACACCGCCGGCAACACCCCCGTCGCGGTGAACCCGCTGCTGACGGTCGGTGATCTCGATCAGGACGACTTGACCGGTGCGGTAATCAAAATATCCGCCGGGTTCTCCGAGAACGATGTCTTGACCTTCACCAAGCCGGAAGGAAGCAATATCTCCGGTGGATTCGACCCGGATACAGGGACATTGACGCTGTCCGGACCGGGTACGGCCGACCAGTACCAGCAGGCGCTGAGGTCGGTTCAATTCGCTTCGAGCGGGACGCTGTTGGCGTCGGTCAAGGTGGTCTCGTTCACCGTGACCGACGCGCGCGGAGCGACGAGTCCGCCCGGGTTGGTGACGCTGACCGTGGTGGCCAACACTCCGCCGCTGATCACCGCGGTGCTGCCGGTCAGTACCTACAGTCTCACTTTGGGGTCTTTGCTGACGCTAAGTCCAGCGACCACGATCGTCGACGAGTCGTCGTACCTGCAGAGTGCGACCGTCACCATCGGCGGCGTGCACAACAACGACAACTTGTCGTTCACGCCGGTGGGTGACGTCGTCGGCGCCTACCAAGACGGCGTCTTGACGCTGACTGGATGGGGCACACCGGCCGAGTACGCACAGGTACTCAGTTCGGTCCGATTCAGCACCAGTGGTGTGACGTCAGTGGGACTTCGCACGGTCACGTTCCGAGTGGTTGATATGCAGGGTCTCTCGAGCAACGCATCGGGGTTGGCGCTCACTGTCATTGTGTAGCGACGTCAGATCGCCGGTCCCAGTAGGTCGTCGGCGTCTTTGATGACGTAGCCGTAGCCCTGCTCGGCCAGGAAGCGCTGGCGGTGCGCGGCGTACTCGGCGTCGAGGCTGTCGCGCGACACCACGGAGTAGAACACCGCTCCGCCGCCGTCGGCCTTCGGGCGCAGCAGCCGGCCGAGTCGCTGCGCTTCCTCCTGACGTGACCCGAAGGTGCCCGAAACCTGCACGGCCACACTGGCTTCCGGCAGGTCGATGGAGAAATTGGCGACCTTGGAGACGACCAGGGTGCGGATCTCGCCGCGCCGGAAGCCGTCGAACAACGCCTCGCGCTCTGCGGTTTTCGTCGACCCCTGGATGACCGGTGCGTCGAGTTCGGCGCCCAGCTCGTCGAGTTGGTCGAGGTACGCACCAATCACCAGGGTCGGCTCGTCGGGGTGGCGGGCCAGGATCGACTTCACCACCGCGATCTTGGTGTGCGCTGTGGCGCACAGCTTGTAGCGTTCGTCCGGTTCGGCAGTGGCGTAGAGCATCCGCTCGTTGTCGGTCATCGTCACGCGGACCTCGATGCACTCGGCCGGGGCGATCCAGCCCTGGGCCTCGATGTCCTTCCACGGCGCGTCGTACCGCTTCGGGCCGATCAACGAGAACACGTCGCCTTCGCGGCCGTCCTCCCGGATCAACGTCGCGGTCAGGCCGAGGCGTCGTCGAGACTGCAGGTCGGCGGTCATGCGAAACACCGGTGCCGGCAACAGGTGCACCTCGTCGTAGATGATCAAGCCCCAGTCGCGACTGTCGAACAACTCCAGATGCTTGTATTCGCCCTTGGTGCGGCGGGTGATCACCTGGTAGGTCGCGATGGTGACGGGCCGGATCTCCTTGCGTTCGCCGGAGTATTCTCCGATCTCGTCTTCGGTCAGGGACGTACGCGCGACCAGCTCCCGCTTCCACTGCCGTCCGGCCACGGTGTTGGTCACCAGGATCAGCGTGGTGGCGCCGGCTTTGGCCATCGCGGCCGCACCCACCAGAGTCTTACCGGCGCCGCACGGCAACACCACCACGCCGGAGCCGCCCTCCCAGAACGAGTCTGCGGCCATCTGCTGGTAGTCGCGCAGCTGCCACCCGTCCTGGGCCAGATCGATGGGGTGCGCTTCACCGTCGACGTAGCCCGCCAGATCCTCGGCGGGCCAACCGATCTTGAGGAGCATCTGCTTGACGCGTCCCCGCTCGCTGTTGTGCACGATCACGGTGTCGTCGTCGATACGCGCACCCAGCATCGGAGCGATCTTCTTGTTGCGCAACACCTCTTCGAGCACCGCGCGGTCCAGACTGACCAACGTCAGGCCGTGTGCCGGATGCTTGACCAGCTGTAGCCGGCCGTATCGGGCCATGGTGTCGACGATGTCCACCAGCAGGGGCTGCGGCACCGCGTACCGCGAGTATGTCACCAGCGCGTCGACGACTTGCTCGGCGTCGTGGCCGGCGGCGCGCGCGTTCCACAGCGCAAGGGGCGTGATGCGGTAGGTGTGGATGTGCTCGGGTGCGCGCTCCAGCTCGGCGAACGGCGCGATCGCCGCACGCGCGGCCTGCGCCTGCTCGTGGTCGACTTCCAGCAGGACGGTCTTGTCGGATTGGACGATCAGCGGGCCCTCGGTCATGCGGCGCCTCGTCGCTGATGTCGGTTTTCGGTCACGTTTGTCCATTATCCAGAGCGGCGTTGGGTGGGCGGGTCACGTGCGGCGTCCCGATGTCGGCGCGCTGGTGTGAAACATTGCGACACGCCGGAACCGGTGTTCGTTTACCGGTCATACGCTACGAAATGTTGCGTTATCATTAATGTTGCTAGGTACGATTAAAGCCCAGTTAAGGGCGCTAGCAGCATGTGCTAGATAGTTGCGTGGACAACCAATTTCATCTTTTTTGTGACCTCCGTCAATTTTTTGCTCTAATCTCATCCTGGCGAACAGAAGCACCTGCTGACGTTCGGCGCAGAACAGCACGGGGGACAGCTGAGGGGGCTCAGCGCGACCGACGGAGGCCGACCGCATGACCGCACGACCAGCTCGCCATCGCACCGACGCGTCCGCGGAGGCGTCGACCTTCTGGGCGGCCCGGGAACTCCTGGCCGACGCTGCGCCGGGTGGCCGACCCAGGCACGCGCGCAAGGTGACTTCCAAGTACGCCACCCACGTCGGGCGGGTTGGTGCCTTGGCGGTGTCCCTCGGCATCGGCATCGCGGTCGTCAACTCGGCGACCCCCGCGTATGCGGAAACCGATACTGATTCCGGCACCTCGTCGGCATCGTCTTCGTCCTCGTCGTCTGCGTCGACCTCCGAATCGTCTGTGTCGACCTCCGAATCCGCCTCGACGGAATCCTCGACGTCCTCGAGGCCCTCCGTTCGCACCGGGACCCGCGCCGAACGCGCCGAAGCCCGTTCACAGGGCGCGCTCGGCTCCAGCGACGTCGACGAGGCCGATGAGGTCGAGGTCGACGACAGCGAGGACCTGACGTCGTCGGTCGACGACAGCGTCGAGCCCACGACGAGTGGCAAGAGCACCAGCGCCGGCACCGACGTTGCCGACGTCGACCCCACTCCGGCCGACGACCAGAACGACGACACCGCACCGGTGATCGACGTCGACACCGCCGACCCGTCGGCCACCGATGACGGCACCACCACGACCACCACGACCACGAGCGCCGCGACCACGACCGTGACGACGACGATGTCCGGTCGCGCCGCTGCCCGAGCAGCCGTCTCCAAGACGGTCGAACCGGAGACCCAGACACAGGAACTCACCGAGACCAACGTCTTCGGTGCGGTGATGAGCACCGCTCTCGGTGGCGTCCTCGACACCGACGCCCCGGTGTCGAACCCGATCAACGACGCGATCTTCGCCTACGTGCGACGGCTGATCAATCACACGTTCTTCAACAAGGCCCCGGTCGTGCGCGACGTGACCACGACCCAGGTCCTCAACACGGTCGTCATCGACATCGACGCCTACGATCCCAACGGCGACCCGCTGACCTACGACATCATCCAGCCCGAGGGCGGCATCGTCGTGCAGGTGCCGTTCACGTCGAAGTTCATCTACACGCCGGGCCTGCCTGTCATGGGCGACCCGAAAACCGTCGAGTTCCAGATCGTCGTTCGTGACGACTCGGAGCACCTCACCGGTGCTCTCGGCGCCATCCAAACTCTGCTGCACGATGTGGCCCGATACTTCGGCCTCGCCGAGACCGACAATGTCACGCAGACGGTGTCCTTCGAGATGAAGCCGCTGTTGGACTTGCCTCCCGGCTTGATCGCGGTCGGCAACATATTGCCCTACCAACTCGGTTCGGATCCGATCGCACTCCTCACAGGCGCAACAATCGAGGACCTCGACTCCGACACGCTCAAGCGGGTGGAGGTGAAGTTCGCGGCGGGCGATGTCGCCGGAGACGCCCTGCACTTCGTCGACACCGAAGACATCAAGGGGTCGTGGAATCCGGAAAGCAAGACGCTGACACTCTCCGGTGACGCGTCGCCGGCCGCGTACGAAGCCGCGCTGAAATCGGTGACCTTCAGCGCGACCTCGGTCGGGTTGGTGGGCCGAATTGTCGCCATCACCCTGGTTGATGAACACGACAACAAGTCGCTGCCGTTCCCCGTCACGGTGACGGTCATACCTGCGGTGCTCAAGGCACCCGGGCTCGTCGCCCTGCCGGGGCTGCCGTACCGGATCGGGGATGCGCCGGGCCGGGTGCTGTCAGTCGCCGAGATCGTCGACCCCGATTCGGCTAACCTCAAGCGGGTCGTTCTGGAGATCATCGGTGGACTTCGCGCCGGCGACGTCCTCGGTTACATCCAACCCGAGGATTCGAACATCAAGCCGACCTGGGATGCAGACGCCGGCACACTGACTCTGGAAGGCGTGGCGTCGATCGCCGCCTACGAGGCCGCGCTCAAGGCGGTGACCTTCAAGGCGACCGAGCTCGGTCCGTTGTCCCGAACGATCACGATCAAGCTGGTCGACGAGGATGGAACAGAAGGCCTGCTAGACACCCCGGTGATCCTCGGGGTCTTCGCCGCTCCGGAGCTCCCGTTGGCCATCGTGCCGGGAGTGGGCCTGCCCACCTACACGATCGGCAAGCCCGCGGTCCGGCTGCTGTCCTCGGTCAGCATCCACAACGCCGACGACGACACCCTCACAGGTGCGACCGTCACCATCGCGATCGCGCGGTTGAGCGGTGACAAACTCGTCTTCACAGGCGCCCAGGTGGGCAACATCCAGGTCACCCAGACCAACGACTACACGCTGAAGCTGTCGGGTGTGGGTTCGGTCGCCGAGTACGAGCAGGCGTTCAAGCAGATCGCCTTCAGTGCAACAGAATTGGGTCTCCCCCGGACGGTGACGTTCACTGCTGTCGAGTCCGACGGCGACGACACCCCGGTGCCCGCCCCGCTGGTCGTGACCGTCCTGCCGGCCGTGGCGCCGACCGTGGTCGCCCCGTCGCTGGGCATACCGGTGTACACCATCGGCAAGCGGGGTGTCGTCCTGGCGCCGACCGTGCTGATCGGTGATCTCGACTCGACGCACCTGACCAAGGCCACGATGAAGATCACGGTCAACAAGGAGGCCGGTGACAAGCTCTCCTACACCAGAATTGACGGCAATCCCATCACCGCGTCGTGGGATGGGACCACCCTGACCTTGCAGGGCACCGCCACCATCGACCAGTACCGTGCGGCTCTGGAGTCGGTGACGTTCGAGACCACCGAGGGTGCCGGACTGTTGAACACTCGGATGGTGGAGATCCACGTCTGGGATGACTCCAACGTGCGCTCGTTGGTTCACGCCAGCGGTGAAGTCATGGTCAAGAACCCGGATAGACCGTCCATCGTGACGCTCGGACTGTCGGGGCTGGTACTCCCCAACGTCGGTGAGACGGTCAAGCCGATCACCTCGGCGACGATCATCGACCCCGACTCGACCGTGCTGTACGGTGCGTCGGTCAAGATCACCAACAACTACGTCAACGGCGACACGCTGGCTTTCGCAACCATTGCCGGTAACCCGGTCACGGCGACGTTCAACTCCGCGACGCGCGAACTCACGCTGTCCGGCACGGCCACACTTGCCCAGTACAAGCAGGCCCTGCAGAACGTCACGTTCAAAGCGAACAGCTACGGGGGCGGAACATTCTCCATCAGCCACACCCGCACCCTGACCATTCAGGTGAAAGACGACTCCAACCTCGAGGCCGCACTGCCGGGCACCGTCCTGGTGACGATCTACCGGTAGTCAGCCGGAGTCGGCCGACACCACCGACGTGACGCGGTGGATGGCGAACTCGCGGACGCGCCCGGACGCCGGGTCGTACGCGGTGAGCTGTCCACCGCGCACGTTGATCGGGGCGACCACCCGTTGCGTCGCGACACCTGCGGGGTCGACGTAACCGATCACCACCGAGTCTCCGTGGTGCGCGGCCTGTTGCAGCTCCGAGATCGCCACCGCCGGATCGAGCCGTAGACCCGACGACGGGGCCGCGGCCACCTTCCGCAGGACGGCGACGATCGCCGCCAGAGTCTGGTCGGTGGGCGGGGTGTGCTGGCGGTAGCCACGTCGCCGAACCGGTGCGGCGACCCGCGTCCCGCGGGTGCGCAGGTCCACGATCGCGCCGGTGGAATCCTCTGCAGCAGGAGCGAATCCGGCGCTGCGCAACGCGTTGAGCACCTCACCGATGCCGGCCTGCGAGACCGCCACCGTCGGCGCGAGCAGGCGCAACTCCACCGTCTCGGTGGCCGGTGCGGCGACCGCCTGGGCCAGCAGGGCGGTGTCCTCGCAGCGCACGAAGGACGTCGCCATCCCCACCCGCAGCTGACCGTGCCGGCGCGCGACGTCGTCGATCATGTACGTCAGCGCCTGCGGCACAGGGGTTTTCGAGTGCTTGGCGAACAGTGCATGCAACTCCCCGGCGGTCTTGCCGGTGTCCAGCGCGCGTCGTACCGAAGCCTCCTCGATGCGGTAAACCATTGCGGCACCCGCGGATTCGACATTCGCCACGGCGGCCAATTGTTCGGCGAGGTCGCGTTGCAACGGGCCGGGGACGACCACGGTGAGGTCGGCCTGCACCAGGAAGTGGTCCAGCGGAGCGGGCAGCACCTTGGCCATCGCGGCGATCACCGCATCGTCATCGCCGCCGTCGCGCAATACCCGGACCGGGCCGGCCAGCGCCCCGCGACCGACCACGCCGACGGCGTGGGCTTCAGTCAGGAGGTCGGCCACCGGCCCCGGTTGCAGGCGAGCCGACCACCGTGGCCGCTGCCAGACCATCGCCTCGGCCGCGGAGGCCGCATCGACGCCGGCTCCCACCGGCAGCTCGGCGAGAACGTCGAGCAGCAATTGTCGATCCAACGGCGCAGCGGTGGAGAACAGGGAATCCGACAGCGCCGCATAGGGTTTGTCCTCAGGGCTGCGGGTGCCGACCAGGCTGGGCCGGCTGGGCAGCGCCAGCCAGGAGGTGGCCAGCAGATGCCATTGAGCGGCGGTCGAGGATTCGAGGAAGCGATCGGCTGCCACCGTCGGCGCCCAGAAACTGCCGGTTCCGTCGGCAGGGTCGGGTTCGGGCACTCCGGATGCGATGAGCCCGGCACCGGCGCTGACCTCGAGCAGCAAGCCCAGCCGGCGTTCCTCGATACCGGTGAGCTTGGTCAGCCGTTTGACCTCGCGCACCCCGAGACCGCCGCTGCGTAGCTCGGGAACCGGTGTCGCACCGAGGATCTCGATCAGCATCTCGACTTCGCGAAGCAGATCCAGCGCGGCCCCCGCGGCGACTGCGTCCACGTCGGACCCGGAGGTCTGCGAACGGATCGGATCCGGTCGGGTCAACGTCGCCGGACCCGGCATCTCGTCGCGCAGGACCTGACCCACCAGGCGCGGCAGGATCACCGTATCGGCGTCGAGGCGGCGCAGCAGCCCGGCGGCCAGGAGCCGCTGGACCGGTCGGTCGGGGGGCGCGTCGGGTAGGGCGTCGCGGGTACGTCCGACCGGTGAGCCCTCCAGCAGCTTGTCGAGCAGATCGCGGGAAGCGTCGTCGGTGCTCTCCAGCGTCGCGCGGATGTCGCTGTCCGACAGAGCTCCGTTCTCCAGCGTGGCCTGGCCGGGATACCACGGCAGACACCCGGCTGCTTCGGCGACGACCCGCAGCAGGCCATCGGTACCCCAGACCAGGGCACGCTCGGTCAGGCTGTCCACCGCGCCGGTGACGGTGGCCTCGTCGATGCCGAGGCGCTCGGTCACGGCGGCGATCGGCACCGCGAGGGTGTCGGCGCCCAGCGTCAGGAGCGCATCGAGCACCGTCAGCTGCAGGTAGTTCAAGTCGTCGGTTGCGGCTTTGACCGACTGCCGGGCCGCAGCACGGGCGGCCAGGGCAGCGATCGTCCCCGGTGGGGGCTGGGTGAGGTCGGGCCGAAGTCGCAGCAACCGGATCAGCCGCTCGTCGTCAAGATCGGCCAACCAGACGCCCAACGGCACGCCTGGAGTGTTCGCACTCATTGCTGACCAGCGTAAAGCAGCCGCCCCACCTGGCTTGCCCGTGAGGCGTTTGCCACAATGGCTGCGTGGCTGATGACAAGAAGAACCGTTATGTCGACCCAGGCTGGCCCACGGTGGATCCCGACGATCACGCGGTCAGCGAACTGGCCGCCGATCGTGCCGGCGCCCTGTCGCCCTACGGCGACCTGACGTTCCCGCTGCCGGCCGACGAGTTGCCGTTTCTTCAGTCAGCAACCGTCGTCAATCGATAGCGCGTCCGATCGTGGGTGACCGCCTCTCCCATCTCGACGAGACCGGTGCAGCCCACATGGTCGACGTGAGCGCCAAAGACGTCACCAAGCGGGTGGCGGTGGCGTCCGGTGTCGTGCGCACCCGCGCCGACGTCGTCGACCTGATCACCGCCAACGGATTGCCGAAGGGCGACGCGCTGGCCACCGCCCGCATCGCCGGCATCATGGCGGCCAAACGCACCAGTGAGTTGGTGCCGCTGTGTCATCCGTTGGCCATCACCGGCGTCGACGTCGACTTCACCATCGGGGTGGACGACGACCCCGGAGCGGTCGGCATCACCGCCGCCGTGCGCACCGCCGACCGCACCGGCGTCGAGATGGAGGCACTGACCGCCGTGAGCGTCGCGGCTCTGACCCTTTACGACATGATCAAGGCCGTCGACCGGGCCGCCCGCATCGATGCCATCCAGGTCGTGCACAAAGAGGGCGGCAAGACCGGAACCTGGGACCGCCGCCCGTGACCAGGTCCGGCGCAGTCGTCATCGCCTCCACCCGCGCCTCGGCCGGCGTCTACGAAGACCTGTGCGGACCGCTCATCGTCGACTGGCTCACCCAACGCGGCATCGCCGCCTCGGCCCCGGTCGTCGTCGCAGACGGTGATGCCGTCGCGCAGGCTTTGCGCGACGCCTTAGCCGGGAAGCCCGACGTGATCGTGACCTCCGGGGGCACCGGCATCTCGCCGACCGACGCCACCCCGCAGGTCACCGCCGCGCTGCTGGACTACGAGCTACCCGGGCTGGCCGACGCGATCCGCCGGGCCGGTCTGCCGCACGTGCCGACCGCGGTGTTGTCGCGCGGCGTCTGCGGAGTCGCCGGTCGCACGCTGATCGTGAACCTGCCCGGCTCCCGGGGCGGGGTCCGCGACGGCCTGTCGGTGCTCAGCGACGTCATCGACCATGCACTCGATCAACTCCAGGGTAGGGACCACTCGCGATGACCGTCGTCGTGCGCAGCGCGCTGACCGAACAGCCCATCGACCCCGCCGAACACGAGGCGTTGGTCGGCCATGATGCCGCCGGCGCGGTGGTGACGTTCTCCGGCGTGGTCCGCAACCACGACGGGGGTCGCACCGTCACGCGGCTCGAGTACTCGGCGCATCCGTCTGCCGAACAGACGCTCGCGGAGGTGGCCGAGGCGGTGGCAGCCGAGGCCACCGGGGTGCGCGCGATCGCGGTCAGTCACCGCATCGGCGAGTTACAGATCGGGGACGCCGCATTGGTGGCGTCGGTGGCCGCTGATCACCGTGGTGCCGCGTTCGCCACCTGCGCTCGCCTGGTCGACGCCGTCAAGGAACGGTTACCGGTGTGGAAACACCAGTTCTTCGCCGACGGCAGCGACGAGTGGGTCAACTCCGCCTGAGGCGACTTCGTGCCGCGTGAGCGTCAGGCGGGCGGAAGGATCGGCGCCGGAGGAACTGCCGAAGCCGGGGGAGCCGGAGCATTCGGTGCCACTCCACCCGGATCCGGGGTCGTCAGCGGGCGCTGCGTCAGAGCCAGCAATGCGTCGCGCCCGGAGATCTCCTGCGTCTGAATGGCGTGCCAGATCTCCCGCAGATAGGTGACGTTGGGGCTCTCGTTGGGGATGTCGGCGGGACTGATCGTCGTTCCCGGCGGCAGGTTGTCCGGGCTGGCCAGGTGCGGCACCTCTGTGGGCAGCGGCGCACCCTCGGTGATCGCCTGGTTGGCCAGGTCGAAAGCCGCGGGCGGCACGTCGACGGCAGCCAATGGTGCCAACGGATCGGCCACGGGCGCGGGGGGCGCCGGAGGCGCCGGCGGCATCGCGGGATCAACAGGAACCGGCTGCAGCGGCACGTCACCGGACTGCAGGGAGAAGAGCTGCGGCTGATCGGCCGGCGCGGGAGCCGGCACGACGTCCCAGTCGGCGACAGTCACCGCCGGTTGGGCCGGCGGCGGAGGCAGCGGCGCGTCCAGCGGAGCCGGCGGCGCGTCCAGCGGTGCCGGCGGCGGAAGAAGGGGATCGCCCGGCGGCGGCGGCAGCGGCGCATCGAGCGGCGCGGCAGGCGGCGGCGCCACCTCGGGGGCAGGAGCCGGCGCAGGAGGCGGTGGCGGGGCGAACGGATCGACCGGGGCGGCCAACATGTCGACCGGAGCGGCCGGCGGCGGTGGCGGGGGAGCCATCGGGTCGAGCGGCGGCGGGGCGACATCCACGCCGAGCGGGTGAGCCGGTGCGGGCTCCTCGGCGACCACGTTGCGCGGTGTTGCGGCGGAGAGCGGCCCGCCGCACGACGGCCAAGCACCCTTGCCCTGGGATGCCAGGACACGCTCGGCGACCGCGATCTGTTCTTCCTTGGTGGCCATGTGGGCAGCCGGGGCGAACTCGCCACCGCCGTGGCCGGACCAGGTGCCCGGCGCGAACTGCAGACCACCGTGGTAGCCGTTGCCGGTGTTGATGGCCCAGTTCCCGCCGGACTCGCAGCGGGCTACCTGATCCCATTCCGCATCGGTCGCGGCGGCGGCCTGGCCGGACATGGCCAGCGCACCTCCGGACAGTACGGCGCCGCCGACGGCGATCTTGGCGACGTTCACAGCAGAAGGGGCGGGCTTGCGATGCCGTCCACTCATAAGTGCGTGTGGTCCTCTCGTCGAGCGCCCGCGAGGTCAGCTGTCGGGTTCGGGCCGGAGAGGTAGCCCGGCCGACGTCGGACGTCGGCTTCACCCCAAGGAGTCGCATGCGACTCCAGGTCCTGTCTCGGTGGACCGGTGGGTCCCCCGCCTCCATCCAGGTGTGTCTTGTGTCCCGCGCGCCGACGGATGGAGTTCGGCGCGGCCGGTGCGCGGGAGGCTCATCGTGTGGGGTCGATGGCCCGTTCAAGACGGTAACGGCTCCTTTGGAGCCCGTCATCTTTTGCTCGGCGCCGTGTCGAACCGGTCGGCAAATCCTAAAAAAACTCTAAACACCCAGGACAAACCGTCGTTACTGCAGGTGCGGGGTGCGGTGATGCGAATGTAGCCATCCCGCGATCGTTATGTCATGTGACGCATATCACGGATTGGTTCTGCGAATCGGTGGACTGCTAACCGCCGGCGAACGGCGGGAGGACGTCGACGGTCTGGCCCGCGCCCAGTCGGCGTGACAGCTCTCGCACCGCGATGCCGTCGCACAGGAACGAGCACCGGCGCAGAACCTTCGCCAGGTCCTCGTTACGCGCCGACAGCAGATCGACCAATTCGGCGATCGTGGCGCCGTCGTGCACCTCGACCCGCTCCGAATCCGTCCCTGCGGCCGCGCGTGCCGCCGCAAAGAAGCGGACCGTGACGAGTACCGAAACCTCTGAACGCATTCCCTAACCGCCAATCGCACTCATCGGCCGCGCGGGCTGGACGAAATCCGGATCGTTGATGCCGTGCCCTGCGGCCTTACTCCACATGGCTTGTCGCCATGCGGCTTCCAGCGCTGCGTCGTCAGCTCCCGAGCGCAGCAGTGTTTTCAAATCGGTCTCGTCCTGGGCGAACAGACAGTTGCGGACCTGCCCGTCGGCTGTCAGGCGGCTGCGGTCGCACGCCGCGCAGAACGCCTGCGACACCGACGCGATGATCCCGACCCGCCCGATGACCGTCGTGCCCTCGAAGACCTGCCACAGCTGCGCCGGAGCCGATCCGCGAGGCGCCGGGTCGGGCGCCAGCGCGAAATGCCGGCGCAGCGCGCCCAGGATCTCGTCGGCGCCCAGGACGCGGTCCCGCTCCCACGCGTGACCGGCGTCGAGCGGCATCTGTTCGATGATGCGCAACTGGTAGCCGTTGGCCAGGCAGAACCGCAGCAGGGCCACCGCGTCCTCGAGACCGGTCACCGGGTCGAGCACCGCGTTGACCTTCACCGGGCTCAAGCCGGCGTCCTTGGCCGCGCGCAGCCCGGCCACCACGTCGGAGAGTCGGTCCCGGCGGGTGGTCGCGGCGAACCGCGCCGGGTCGACGGTGTCCAGCGAGACGTTGATGCGGTCCAGCCCGGCCTGCTTGAGCGCCGCAGCGCGTTTGGCCAGGCCGACGCCGTTGGTGGTCAGGGTGATCTCCGGTCGGGGACGCAGCGCGGCCGTCGCCGCCACCAACTCCTCCAGGTGAGGCACCACGAGCGGTTCACCGCCGGTGAAGCGGACGCTCGTGATGCCCAGCCGGGTCACGGCGATGTGCAGCAGCCGGGCCAACTCGTCGCGGTGCAACTTCTGCTCAGCCGGCATCCACTCGAGCCCCTCGGCGGGCATGCAGTAGGTGCAGCGCAGATTGCACAGGTCGGTCAGCGACACCCGCAGATCGGTGGCGATGCGACCGAACGTGTCGATGAGGGGGCCCTCGGCGGGGGCCGGCCCGACGGCGCGGTGCACCGCCGGCAGTCCGAGGGAGACGACGGTCACCGGGCGGCTCCGACATAGCCGATGTGCGGGGCGTCGACGGGCACGATCTCCTTGCCGAGCGGCATCAGCGACACCGGGATCATCTTCAGATTGGCCAGCGCCAGCGGGATCCCGATGATGGTGACGGCCATCGCCACGGCGCTGATGATGTGCCCGATCGCCAGCCACACACCCGCGACGATGACCCAGATGACATTGCCGACCAGTGCGCCGGGACGGGGCCCGGGCTTGTCGACGATCGTCCGGCCGAACGGCCACAGCGCGTAGACCGCGATGCGCAGCGAGGCGAACCCGAACGGGATCGTGATGATCAGGACGAAGCAGATCAGCGCGGCCAGCAGATAACCCAGAGCCAACCACAGCCCACCGAAGATCAACCAGATCACGTTCAGTATCAGGCGCATAATCTTCCTCCGGCGGTGTCGACCAGCCTACCGACACAAGGGGGTGCTCGCCGTGCGAGCGTCCGAGTAGGATCTTGCACGACGCGTCCCGGGAATGCGGGACGCTTACTTTATGTACCCATCAGGTACGAAAGTGTTGGCAACAGACAGACAGCAGGTGAGACCAGTGCCGACCGGCCGGGTGAAGTGGTACGACGCGGAGAAGGGCTTCGGGTTCCTCTCGCAGGAGGACGGCGAGGACGTCTACGTGCGGTCCTCGGCGTTGCCCGCCGGTGTCGAGGGCCTCAAAGCCGGTCAGCGCGTCGAGTTCGGTGTCGCCGCCGGCCGGCGCGGACCGCAGGCGCTGAGCCTCAAACTCATCGACCCCCCGCCCAGCCTCAGCCGCACGCGGCGCGAAGCGGCCGCCGCGGAGAAGAAGCACACTCCCGACGAGCTGCACGGCATGGTCGAGGACATGATCACCCTGCTGGAAAGCGCGGTGCAACCGGAGCTGCGTAAGGGTCGCTACCCCGATCGCAAGGTCGCCCGCCGGGTCTCGGAGGTCGTCCGCGCCGTCGCGCGCGAACTCGACAGCTGAGTCCTGTGGTCGCGAGAGTGCGCTGAACGTCGCCACGCGCCGGTCGTCACAACGCTGACAGCACTTTCGCGGGTCGACGCGACGCCCGTGGGGTAACACTGAGGCCATGAGTTACGTGGCCGCCGACACCTCCGACGGAGAGTTCAACCGGGACACCGACTACATCGACACGCGGGTGACCGCCGACGGCCGTGACGGCTATGCGGTCGAGCCGGGCCGCTACCGGCTGATCGTGGCCCGCGCTTGCCCCTGGGCCAACCGGGCGATCATCGTCCGACGGCTCCTGGGACTCGAAGATGTCCTGTCCATCGGATTCTGCGGGCCGACCCACGACGAGCGCAGCTGGACGTTCGACCTCGACCCCGACGGGCGTGACCCCGTTCTCGGCATCCGCTTTCTGCGCGATGCCTACAACAAGCGCATACCGGACTACCCGAAGGGGGTCACCGTCCCGGCGATCGTCGACATCCCCGGCGGAGCGGTGGTGACCAACGACTTCGCCCAGATCACTCTCGATCTGTCGACGGAGTGGACGGCCTACCATCGGGACGGCGCGCCGCAGCTGTACCCCGAGCCGCTGCGCGACGAGATCGACGAGGTCGCCCAACGGATCTATACCGAGGTCAACAACGGTGTCTACCGCTGCGGCTTCGCCGGTTCGCAGTCCGCCTACGAGAAGGCCTACGACCGGTTGTTCGCCGCGCTGGACTGGTTGTCGGAGCGCCTGGCCGATCGCCGCTACCTGGTCGGCGACACGATCACCGAGGCCGACGTGCGGCTGTTCACCACGCTGGTGCGCTTCGACCCCGTCTATCACGGTCACTTCAAGACCAACCGCGCGAAACTGTCCGAGATGCCGGTGTTGTGGGCCTACGCCCGCGACCTGTTCCAGACGCCCGGGTTCGGCGACACCGTCGACTTCGTGCAGATCAAGCAGCACTACTACATCGTGCATTCGGACATCAACCCCACCGGTGTCGTACCCAAGGGGCCCGACCTGTCGGCCTGGCTGACCCCGCACGGCCGGGAAGCGCTGGGCGGCAAGCCTTTCGGTGAGGGCACCCCGCCGGGGCCGGTGCGCGCGGGCGAGCGTGTCCCCGCCGAACACTCGGCGGGTTAGGACCAGACCGTCCGCACCGACCATTCCGCGTGCGGCACCGGGAACTCGTTGCCGTCCTGATCGCGGACCAGGGTCGGCAGCTGCACCGCGATGCCGGTCAACCGTCCACGGAACGGGTCGAGCGTCGGGATGGTCACCGCCAGGCGGGCGCCGGGCCGGAACTCCTCGATGACGTCGTCGTCCTCGTAGGCGCTCAACAGCACCCACGGCGCATCGGAGATGGCCGCAGGCAACGAAAGCTGTACGGGGTCACGGCCGTTCACCGGCAGTTCACCCTGCTCGGCGGGGACGACGCAGTCCGTCGGGTTGAGCACCTCGCAGAACCGGTACGGGCCCACGCGGGTGAGGTTGCCGTGGGAGTACGCCGAGATCTCCGGCAGATCCGGTCCGTGGTCGCGCGACAGCTGCCACACCAGGACGCCGGTGGCCACCGTCGCGACGACCGCGATCGCGACCAGTACGCCCAGAACGCGTTTCATGGATACCTCATCGTCGTCGCGTCGACCGGTCCGCCTTCTTGTTCGGCGTGCACCGGACGGTTGCCGCCCAGGCCGGGCACCAGGGACTCACCGCGATAACTCAGCACGGTCTGGGCCAGGCCGAGGATCAGGATCGCGGTGATGGTGGTGAAACCCGCCCAGAGTTCGGTGTAGATCAACACCCCGGTCGCGCCGCCGGCCACCCACGCCAACTGCAGCAGCGACTCCGACCGGCCGAACGCCGAGGCCCGCGATTCCTCGGGCAGATCGTCTTGCAGCGACGCGTCGAGCGAGGCCTTGGCGATCGCACTGGCCCCCGACGTGACCAGGGTGGCCGCGGCAGCCACCAGGAGGTTGCCGGTGACCGCGGCGGCCAGCGCCATCCCCGTCACCGCGATCGCGCAGCGCACCACGAGCTGCGCGGGGTGACCCAACTCGAGCCGGGCTGCGGTGAAGTTCCCGATGAAGTTGCCGACGGCTGCGGCGGCGCCGATGAGTCCCAGGATGCGCAGCTGCTCCCAGCCGGTGGCGTCGTGTGCCTTGGCCACGAACGCCGGGTAGAGGAACAGGAAGCCGACCATCACCTTGACCGTGCAGTTGCCCCACAACGCGGTGATGACATTGCGGCCCAAGGGTTGCCGGGCCTTGTCGGTCGTCGGCGGCGGGCTGTCGCGACGTAGGTCGCCGGAGCGGCCGTGATAGCTCAACGTCGCGGGCACCTCGCCCTCGGTGACCTCCACCCACTTCGGGATCCGCATGGCCAGCGCCGCGCCGGCCACCGACACCGCGACCACGATGTAGAGCGCGCCGGGCATCGCGAAAAGCTGGAAGCCCCATTCGGCGGCAGCCGCGATACCGCCACCGACCATCGTTCCCCCCAGCAAACCGAACATGGTCAGGCGGGAGTTGACGCGCACCAGGTCAATGGTCGGAGGCAGCACACGGGGCGTGACCGCGCTGCGCAGCACCGAGAACGACTTGGACAACACCATCATCCCGAGCGCACACGGATAGAGCACCCAGGACGGGAAGCTGCCGGTGGCGCTGTCGAAGTTGGCGATCAGCACCAGCGCCAGCACGGTGCGCAACGCGAACGAGGTGGCCAGCGCGACCCTGCGGCCGTGCTGCAGCCGGTCCAGCGCCGGGCCGATCAGCGGCGCGATGATCGCGAACGGCGCGATGGTGATCAGGAGGTACAGCGCCACCCTGCTCTTGCTCTCGCCGGTGGCCGCTGCGAAGAACAACGTGTTGGCCAACGCCACCGCCATGGCGGCGTCGACGGCGAAGTTCGCGACCACCGGCCACGTCAGCGCGGTCAGACCCGACTTGTCGGCACCGTCGGCGGTCGCGGCCCGATGGACCAGGCCGTACATCTTCGAACCCATCTCGCGACTGCGCTGCGCCGCGGCCCGGGTGACCGTGACCCGCTCACCGCCGTCGGCACGCGGCCGGCCGGGGCCGGTGTCGGTGCGTCGGTAACTGCGGTGTTCACCGTGCTCGTCCAGCGGCGGTAGCCATCGGTTTCCGCTCGGTGGACGGGGTGTGCGCGGCCGACCCGGCCCGGGACCGGGCACCGGATCGCTCGGGTAGTTCGCCATCCCCGGGTGCTCGCCTGCGGGTGGTCGCGGCGGATAGTAGCGGGCACCGTGGCGACTCTCGGGGTCGTGATGGTCACGTCGCTCGCTCACGCGCTCGATTCTCCCCTATCCGGCCGACAGTCGTCGCACGGCCGACCGGTGTGGCTAACGTGCGTTGGCTTCGGGCAGTATTGGGGGCAATGGACAGCGTGACCGAGTCTCAACCCGACGTGGCGTCGGCCCCGGAAGTGCCGCCGGAACTGGCGGCTGTGCTCCAGGGGGCCGTCGACGACGCGCGCGGGGCCATCGCCGAACACAGCGGCGCGGAGACGGTCGGGGAATATCTCGGCGCCGAGTTCGAGGATCCGTCGTCGGCGACACATCGTTTCCTGGCCGAGATGCCGGGCTACCGGGGCTGGCAGTGGGCCGTGGTGGTGGCCGCGGTCCCCGGGGCCGAGCGGGCCACCATCAGTGAAGTGGTGCTCGTGCCCGGCCCGACCGCGCTGCTGGCGCCGAAGTGGGTGCCGTGGGAGGACCGGGTCCGACCCGGTGACCTCGGCCCGGGTGATCTGCTGGCGCCCCCGGCCGACGACCCCCGCCTGGTGCCGGGACACACCGCGACCGGCGATCCGCAGGTCGACGACGTCGCCGTGGAGCTCGGTCTGGGTCGCCGCCAGGTGCTCAGCCTCTGGGGCCGCATCGATGCTGCGCAGCGATGGCACGACGGGGAGTACGGACCGAACTCGGCGATGGCCCGGTCCACGCGCCGCGTGTGCCGCGACTGCGGGTTCTACGTGCGGCTGGGCGGCGCGCTCGGCGTGATGTTCGGGGTCTGCGCGAACGAACTCGCCGCCGACGGCCACGTCGTCGACGCCGAGTACGGGTGCGGCGCGCACTCCGACACCCCGGCGCCGCAGGGCGCGGGCTCGCCGCTGTACGACCCGTTCGACGACGGCGTCCTCGATCTGGTCGAGAAGCCCGACGACAACCCCGACGAGAAGTCCGACGAGGGTTAGCTAGCGTTCGGCGGCGGCTTTGATCCGCGACAGCGTCGCGTTCATCCCCTCGACCAGCTCGTCCTCGAAGCTGGGCACCCCGCCCATGAATTTGCTCACCAGGAAGTTCGACACCGCCGAGGTGCCGTTCTCCGCGTTGCGGGTCTCGATCAGCCGGGTGCCCGCGTCCGTGGGCTCGAGTTCGTAGCTCCAGACGGTGGTGTTCTCGTTGACCCGGAACGAGAGCTTCTTCTGCGGCACGACCTCGATGATCCGGCAGGTGGTGGGCCAGAACATCATTCCCCGCCGGTTGAAGTTGATGGTGCGAGCGCCGGGCCGGACACCGCCGAGGGCCTTCATGTAACGGCACTGCGGACTCCACTGCGGCATGTTGCTCACGTCGGACACCAGGTCCCAGACCCGCGACACCGGCGCGTTGATGTCGATCTGGGCCTGCAGTATGGGCGCTGCCATCGCGCTGTCTCCTTTGCTCACCGTCACCGGATCAGGTCAAGCCGCTCTGTGCGCCGCGGGAGCCGCGCCGCACTGCGTGACGTTGCCACAGAAAAATGGACGTGCCAACCACTGCCACGCCGAGCCCGGCCAGGGTGACCGGGCGCCAGCTGTGCAGCGCGTCGACGGTGAACGCCAGGACCGCGGCCACCAACCACATCGAACTGATCACCAGGATCATCGGCCACGGTGACAGCAGGCGAGGCGGCAGGGGCGGAGGCGCCACGGGTTCGTCCATCGCGCACCAAGGTAACCGACGTCTCCCGGCGTCTGGGTAGTCTCGACCCGTGGAGCATGCCGGTGGACTGCGAAACGGCATGAGCGGCACATCGATCGAGGTCATTGACATCGCCGACCCGGCCGACCCCCGTCTCGACGACTTCCGCGACCTCAACAGCGTCGACCGTCGCCCCGATCTGCCGAGCGGTAAGGGTCTGGTGATCGCCGAAGGGGTCCTGGTGGTGCAGCGCCTGCTGGCGTCCCGGTTCACCCCGCGCGCACTGTTGGGCACCGACCGGCGGCTCGTCGAACTCGGTTCCGACCTCGACGGCCTCACCGTGCCGTTCTACCGGGTTGACGCCGAGGTGATGGCCGAGGTGGTCGGGTTCCACCTCAACCGCGGCGTGCTCGCCTCGGCGTCCCGGGCGGCGGAGCTGGCGGTACCGCAGGTGCTCGACGGCGCCCGCACCGTCGTGGTCCTCGAGGGCGTCAACGACCACGAGAACCTAGGTTCGATCTTCCGCAACGCCGCCGGCCTCGGCGTCGACGCGGTCGTGTTCGGCAGCGGATGCGCCGACCCGCTGTACCGGCGCGCGGTGCGGGTCTCGATGGGACACGCGCTGCTGGTGCCGTTCGCCCGGTCGGTGAACTGGCCACAGGACCTCGACATCCTGCGGGACAGAGGATTCGCCCTGCTGGCCATGACCCCCGACCCCGAGGCGGCCACCCTCGCCGAGGTGATGTCCGCGCGGGTCGACGAGCCCGTGGCGATCCTCGTCGGCGCCGAGGGGCCCGGTCTGCAGGAACGCACCATGCGGGCCAGCGATGTGCGGGTGCGCATCCCGATGTCGCGCGGCACCGACTCCCTCAACGTCGCCACGGCAGCGGCGCTGGCGTTCTACGAGCGCGACCGCCTGCGCGTCGAGGTGGCTCCGTGACCGAGGACGGCACTCCCTGGGGGACCGGACTGACGGTCGCGGCTTTCGTCGCCGCGGTCATCGCCGCGGCGATCGTCGTGCTGAGCATCGGCATGGCCCGGGTGCATCCGTTGTTGGCCGTGGGGCTCAACCTGGTCGCGGTCGGCGGGCTGGCCCCGACGCTCTGGGGATGGCGACGACGTCCGGTGTGGCGGTGGTTCGTGCTCGGGTCGGCCGTCGGGGTGGCCGGTGCGTGGATCGCGCTGTCAGCGCTCGCCGCCGCTGGAGCGAACGCCTAGCAGGACGTCCTCCCAGGCCGGGACCGCGGGCCGGGACTTGCGCGCGCGTGCGGTCTTGGGTGCGGGTGCCGGTGCGGGCTCCGACTCCGTCTCCGACACTGCCGCGGGTTCGGGCCGCTCGGGTGCAGGCGTCTCGGCCGGCGTCTCGACGATGGGCTCCTCGGGCTCACCCAGCGCGAGTTGGGCCACCGGCGCCAAGGGCCGCAGCGTGCGGCTGAAGTTCGGGTCGATCAGTTCAGCGGCATTCTCGTCGAACGCCGTCACCGTGCCGCCGTGCGCGCCGGGCGCATAGCGGAAGTGTGCCTGCAGATCCGAACGTCCGGCGGTCCAGGCCAGTTGCACGGTCCACCGACCGTCCTCGTTGCGCCACGCATCCCACGCGGTCGCGTCGGGGTCCAGGCCCCGGGCCACCATCGCCGCGGTGACCGTCTCCAGCAGGGTCAGCACCGAGGGGCCGTCGGAGAGCACCGGGTGGGCCGCGGTGGCCAGCTCCGCGGCGCGGGCGCGCTCGAGCAGCACCGGGTGGGCGAAGCGCTCGACGCGGGCCGGGTCGACACCGGCGGCGGACGCGATCTGCTCGACCGACGCGCCGGCACGGATGCGTGACTGAATTTCCCTGGGTCGCAGCATGTTCGGGACCTCGACATTGATCGTGGTTTGATTCGATGCGACCTTGTCGCCCCGCACAGCCGCCCGCAGCCGCTCGTCGGAGCGCAACACGAACCTCTCCGCGGAGTCGTCGGTCTCGCAGATGATGCGCGCGCCACGCCCGTCGTCGATATCGAGTCCGACGACTCTGAGTTCCCTCATTACGACCTCCTCCGGGCCGGCCGAGCCCGATACGGACGTCACCCTACTGTGTTATCGATCCGTAACCGGGGTGACACGCGGCGGTGGTCCGGGGGAGTCCTTCAGAGTCGTTCGGCGACCCAGTCGACGCATGCGGTCAGCGCGCTGACGTCGTCGGGCTCGACGGCCGGGAACATGCCGACCCGCAGCTGGTTGCGGCCCAGCTTGCGGTACGGCTCGGTGTCGACGATGCCGTTGGCGCGAAGGGTCTTGGCGACCGCCGCCGCGTCGACGTCGTCGCTGAAGTCGACGGTGCCCACCACCGCCGACCGCAGCGCCGGATCCTTGACGAACGGGGTCGCGAACGACGATGCCTCGGCCCAGGAGTACAGCCGTGACGACGAGTCGGCGGTACGCCGGGTCGCCCAGGCCAGGCCACCGTGGCCGAGCAGCCAGTCGATCTGGTCGGCCAGCAGCACCAGCGTCGCGATCGCAGGGGTGTTGTAGGTCTGGTTCTTCAAGCTGTTCTCGACGGCGATGGGCAGGGACAGGAACTCCGGAACCCACCGGCCGGATCCCGCGATCGCGTCGACCCGCGCGAGCGCGGCGGGGGACAGGATCGCGATCCAGAGTCCGCCGTCGCCGGCGAAGTTCTTCTGCGGGGCGAAGTAGTACGCGTCGGCCTGGGTGATGTCCACGGGCAACCCGCCGGCGGCCGAGGTGGCATCGATCGCGACGAGTGCGTCGCCGTCCGGGCGTGACACCGGTACCGCCACGCCGGTGGAGGTCTCGTTGTGGGCCCACGCGATCAGGTCGACCGATGGGTCGGACTGCGGGGCCGGCGCGCTGCCCGGGTCGGCCTTGATCACGATGGGGTCGCCGACGAACGGGTTCTTGGCCACCGCGGAGGCGAATTTGGAGCTGAACTCGCCGTAGGTCAGGTGCAGCGAACGTTGGTCGATCAGGCCGAAAGCGGCGGCGTCCCAGAAGGCCGTCGAACCGCCGTTGCCGAGGATCACCTCGTAGTCGTCGGGCAGGGAGAACAGCTGACGCAGTCCGTCGCGGACCCGGCCGACGAGGTTCTTGACCGGGGCCTGTCGGTGCGACGTGCCGAACAGGTCGCCTGCGGCCGCCAGGGCCTGCAGTTGTTCGGGACGGACCTTCGACGGTCCGCAGCCGAAGCGGCCGTCACGCGGTTTGAGGTCGGCGGGGATCGTCAGGTTCTCGGCCATGACGGTCAGCCTAAAACCGACGGTCAGATGCAGGCCAATCGCGGTTGCGCGGCCGACCGGCCGTCGAGCTTCGGTGAGCTGCGTCACATGTGACGTGGGTAACCGGGTTCGCGCACAGCTGCGAGAAACCCCTGGTTAATTCCTGGGACCGTGGGTACTGTCTTTAGACATCGAGCCGACGAATGTAAACCTCAGCCCCGAGGCTTAGGAGGCCAGGATGGCAGTCAAAACCGCACGCACGCGCCTCGTGCGCCGCTGGCGCAAGAACATGGAGATCGGCGACAGTCCGGAGGACCGTGCATACGCCGAGATGTTGCAGACCCTGTCCGAGGGTTCGGTGCGGCGCAACTTCAACCCGTACACCGACATCGAGTGGGACTCGCCGGAGTTCGCCGTCACCCCCGACGACGAACGCTGGATCCTGCCCGCGACGGACCCGTTCGGCAAGCACGAGTGGTACCAGTCGCAGCCCAAGGACAAGCAGATCCGGATCGGGATGTGGCGCCAGGCCAACGTCGCCAAGGTCGGCCTGCACTTCGAGTCGATCCTGATCCGCGGCCTGATGAACTACGCGTTCTGGGTGCCCAACGGTTCCCCGGAATACCGCTACTGCCTGCACGAATCGGTCGAAGAGTGCAATCACACCATGATGTTCCAGGAGATGGTCAACCGCATCGGCGCCGACGTGCCGGGCATGCCCCGCATGCTCAAGTGGCTCTCGCCGTTCATCCCGCTGGTCGCCGGTCCGCTGCCGATCCCGTTCTTCTTCGGCGTGCTCGCCGGCGAGGAACCCATCGACCACACCCAGAAGAACGTGCTGCGCGAAGGCAAGGCCCTGCACCCGATCATGGAGCGGGTGATGGCGATCCATGTCGCCGAGGAAGCCCGGCACATCTCGTTCGCTCACGAATACCTGCGCAAGCGCGTGCCGAATCTGAAGCGTTCGCAGAAGTTCCTGCTGTCGTTGAACGTGCCGATCATCATGCGCGTGCTCTGTCAGGCCATCATCGTGCCGCCGAAGTCGTTCTGGCAGGAGTTCGACATCCCGCGCTCGGTGAAGAAGGAGATCTTCTTCGGTACCCCGGAAGCTCGCCAGTTCCTGCGCGACATGTTCGGCGACGTCCGCATGTTGTGTCACGACACCGGTCTGATGAACCCGGTCGCCAAGCTGATGTGGCGGATCTGCAAGATCGACGGACCGCCCAGCCGCTACCGGAGTGAGCCTGCGCGGCAGCACGTGGTCAGCGCCGCATAACGACCCAGGAGTTCCCCAGTGCCCCATGTGGTTACCCAGTCGTGTTGCAGCGACGGGTCGTGTGTCTACGCGTGCCCCGTCAACTGCATCCACCCCACCCCGGACGAGCCGGGGTTCGCCACCGCCGAGATGCTCTACATCGACCCCGATGCGTGTGTCGACTGCGGGGCGTGCGTCTCGGCGTGCCCGGTCGGCGCGATCGCACCCGACACCAAGCTGACACCCGAGCAGCTGCCGTTCATCGAACTCAACGCGGCCTTCTACCCGAAACGGGAGGGCAAGCTCCCGCCCACGTCGAAGCTCGCGCCGGTGCTGGAAGCGCCGGTGGTGCACCGGCGTCCGGACGCCCCGCTGAGGGTCGCCGTGGTGGGTTCGGGCCCGGCCGCGATGTATGCCGCCGACGAACTGCTCACCCAGTCCGGGGTCGAGGTCAACGTGTTCGAGAAGTTGCCCACGCCTTATGGATTGGTGCGTGCCGGGGTGGCGCCGGACCACCAGGACACGAAGCGCGTCACCGGGCTGTTCGACCGCATCGCCCAACAGCCGGGTTTCACCTTCTATCTCAACGTCGAGGTGGGTACCCACATCACCCACGACGAGCTGCTGGCTCACCATCACGCGGTGCTCTACGCCGTCGGCGCTCCCAACGACCGGCGCCTCGAGATCGCCGGGATGGACCTGCCCGGCACCGCAACGGCCACGGAGGTGGTGGCCTGGTACAACGGTCACCCCGAATTCTCCGATCTGACAGTCGATCTCAGCGGTGACCGCGTCGTCATCGTCGGCAACGGGAACGTGGCACTCGATGTCGCCCGGATCCTGACCACCGATCCGGACGATCTGGCCGGCACCGACATCGCCGACCATGCCCTTGCGGCGCTGCGGAAGTCCCGCGTGGAAGAGGTGGTGATCGCCGCGCGGCGCGGACCCGAGGCGTCGGCCTTCACCCTGCCCGAACTGATCGGACTGACCACGTCGGTGGACGTGGTGCTCGACTCCGCCGACCACGAACGCGTGCTCGCCGCGCTGGCCGAGACGACCGACCAGCTGACCCGTAACAAGCTCGAGATCCTGTCGAAGCTCGGCGACGCCTCGTCGCCGATCACCCGGCCGCGGATCAGGCTGGCCTACCACCTGACCCCGCAGCAGGTCCTCGGCACCTCCCGCGCTGCCGGGGTCCGCTTCACCGGCACCGGCACCGATCAGATCCGCGACGTCCCGGCGGGGCTGGTGCTGACCTCGATCGGCTACCGCGGCAAGGCGATTCGCGGTCTGCCGTTCGACGAGACCGAGGCCGTGGTTCCCAACACCGGTGGGCGGGTCGTCGACCCCGGAACCGGTGAACCGGTGCCCGGAACATACGTCGCCGGCTGGATCAAACGCGGGCCCACCGGTTTCATCGGCACCAACAAGTCGTGTGCCGCCGAGACCGTGCGCAACCTGGTCGCCGACTACAACGGCGGCCTTCTGGCCACGCCGGCGCACAAGCCGTCCGCGCTGGACCGTCTGGTGCGAGAACGTCAGCCGCGTCTCGTCGACCGGCGCGGCTGGCGGGCCATCGACGCCGCGGAGGTCGCCCGTGGGGACGGCCGGCGGCCGCGCGGCAAGTTCACCTCGGTGGCCGAGCTGCTCGGCGCCGCCGCCGAGCAGGAGCCACCGCTGCATCGTCGGGTGCTCGCCGGGCTGCGGCGCTGAACTCAGGTCGCCCACTCGCTCAACACCCGGGTGAACGCGATCACGAATCACCTCGATTGGCGCCGGCGCAATTGGGCAAGTATCCATGCGCCGGATCGCCGCGGCGCAGCAACACGCCGCCGCCATGGGAACGGTTGCAGTTTCGCCAAATCACCGTCGCCGCGTCGCGCGCGGAGGTATGCAGTGGAGATGGATGCTGGGCAATTCGTGGGCCGCGTCGGCGCGCTGGCCGTCACGTTGGGCGTCGGAGCCGCGGTGTTCACCGGCACGGGGGTGGCGTGGGCTGGCGAAGACGGTGCCGTAGCGAGTTCTTCCGAGTCCGAGTCGGTCACCAACCGCGCCGATCGTGACAGCGTCTCGACCCCGACCGACGACACGGACAACACCTTTACCGAGAGCGACCCCGTAGCGGAGGCCGACCCCGACCCGGATCCCGGCCCGGAGGCCGACCGCCGCCGCGGCCGCACCGCCGGTGGCGACGGCGCGGACGCACGCGACGCGGACGACGAGGCCGTCGTGATCGAGCGAAAGGCAAGACACACAACAAGAATCGTCGAGGAACGTGGCGCCCCCGCCGGCGACGCGACGACCGTCCGCGAGGCGTGGCCGGCGGCCGCCCGCACCGTGGCGCCGCCGCAGGAGACCGCCACCGCCGAAACCCGGACTGTCTCCGCACCGGTACGGCGCCGAGAGGCCACGGCCGTCCCCACGACCACAGCCACCTTCGATCCGCCGAGGGTGCCCTCCTGGCGGCCGTGGCCGATGGCGCACGACGTGCGCACCGGGGTCACCTATGTCGTCGATCTGGCCACGAGTTTCGTCCGCGCACTGTTGAGCCCGTTTGCCGCGGGCCCGCCGCGACCGCCCAGCGACCCGTCGGGATGGGCTTTGCTGGCCTGGGTGCGCCGGGAGTTGTTCAACTCGACACCCCAGCTGCCCGACACCCCGCCACCGCACACCCAGAGCCGCACCGACGACGGCGCAGTGCGGATCACCGGCAACCTCGGGGTCACCGACGCCGACGGGGACCGGTTGACCTACACCGTGATCGGCCGGCCACACAACGGTGGCACCGTCTCCGTCGACGCCGCCGGCAACTTCGTCTACCGGCCGATGAACGCGCTGGCCGCGGTCGGCGGACGCGACACCTTCACCGTCGCCGTCAGCGACGAGCACGACGGCTTGCACGTCCACGGCCTCGCCGGGCTGCTGCAGTTCGTGCCCATCCTGGGCAACCTGCTGCATCCCGGCGGCGGCCACGGCCGCACCGTGACCGTCACCGTAGACGTGGAACGCGTCGACGGCATCGACCTGTCAATGCCAGACGGATTCCGTTGGGGTGTCGCACATTCCGGTTTTCAGGCCGAAGGTGGACCCGGCTCGCCGGTGGACACCCGCTCGGACTGGTACCGCTGGGTGCACGACCCGATCAACCGGCTGCTGCGCCTCGTCCGCGGCATCCCAGAGAACGGGCCCGGGGCCTATGTGTCCTACGCCGGAGACGCCGCGCTCGCGCGCGACGAGCTCGGCATGAACACCTTCCGCATGAGTGTGGAGTGGAGCCGGATCTTCCCGGACTCCACCGCCGCGGTCGACATCTCCGACGAGGGCGGGAAGCTCACCCGGGCCGACCTCGAAGCGCTCGACGCGCTGGCCGACCAGGACGAGGTTGCGCACTATCGCGACGTCTTCGCCACGCTGCGGCAGTACGACCTCGACCCGTTCGTCACCGTCAACCACTTCACCCTGCCGGTGTGGATCCACGACCCCATCGTGGCGCGCCCCCTGCTCCAGCTCGGCCTCCCGGCCCCGGCGGCGGGCTGGTTGTCACCGACCACCGCGGTCGAGTTCGAGAAGTACGCCGCCTACCTCGCGTGGAAATTCGGTGACCAGGTGGACAACTGGGCCACCCTCAACGAGCCGTTCCCGCCGGTGCTCACCGAGTTTCTGGCCATCCCGTGGGTGGTACCGAACTGGCCGCCGGGGGTGCTCCGACCCGACCTGGCGTCAACTTTCCTGGTCAACCAGGCCGTCGGACATGTTGCCGCCTACGACGCCATCCACACCTGGGACACCACTGCGGCCACCGAGGGTGGGCCCGCGGCGTTCGTCGGGTTCACCCACAACATGATCCCGGCACGGCCCGCCAACCCCGTCAATCCGCTCGACGTGCAGGCCGCCGACGCCTGGAATCACTACTACAACACGTGGTTCCCCAATGCGGTCATCGACGGCTGGGTCGACGCGAACTTCGACGGCATCAAGACCGCCGACGAGGTCCGTCCCGACATGGCGGGCAAGGTCGACTTCCTCGGCGTGCAGTACTACGGATCCCAGCCGATGATCGGGTTCGGTGTCGCCCCGGTGCCGGGTTTCCCGTTCCTGCGCGGCCTCCCCGTCCGGTGCTCAGCCGACGAACCGACGTGCAGCGACTTCAACCAGCCGACCGACCCGGGTGGATTCCGGGAGGTGCTCGAACTCGCGGCGTCTTACGGCAAGCCGCTGTGGGTGACCGAGAACGGCATCGCCGACGACGAGGACACCAAACGGCCCTCCTACATCGTCAATCACCTTGCGGTGCTGCAGGATCTGGTCGCCCACGGCACCGACATCCGCGGCTACACATACTGGTCGTTCGTCGACAACCTGGAATGGTCGGAAGGGTACGACCTGCAGTTCGGCCTCTACGGTTCGGATCCTGCCACCCCGGAGCTCGAGCGCGTCCCGAAGGCCGCGAGCATCGCCGCGCTGGGCGGCATCACCTTCGCCAACGGACTGCCGGTGTCCCTGCTGCAGGCCTATCTCCCGCGCTAGGAGCCCTCGGCCATCTGGGTGATCACCTCGTTCATGTCGACCTCGCGAACCGATTCCGCGAGCGACCACTGATGGCCGAACGGGTCGCGAACGACGCCGTAACGATCGCCCCAGAACTGGTCTTCGAGCGGGTTCACCACGGTGGCGCCGGCGTCGAGGGCCCGTTGGAACCGTCCCTCGACGTCGGGTCCGTGCAGATGGATGGTCACCGACGACCCACCCAGTGCGGTCGGGGTGGTGGACTTACCGTCGTTGAACTCGGGGAAGTCGTCGTTGAGGAACACCAGCGCTCCGTTGACCCGCATGCAGGCGTGGATGAGCTTGCCGCCGGGACCGGGCATGCGCACCATCTCCTCGGCGCCGAAGGCCCGGGTGTAGAAGTCCAGCGCGGCCGCTGCGTCGTCGACGACGAGATGCGGTACCAGCATGGGGGTGTTGTCGATGGCCATGATGTCTCCTCGGGAGTCGGGTGCAGTCGCCGTACAGACCGCCACCCGACCGGAAACTCATCGCCCGCAGACGGTCACACCACGGAGAATCCGTCGGGCAGGTCCGCGCGTCCGGTGAGCGCGAGCAACAGCGCCGGTCCGTGGCCGAGAGCGACACCGATCCGCGCGGCGAGGGCGGCCGCGTCGGCGAGCACGTCGACCGGCACGGTCGTCTCCACGCCGGTGGCGCGCGCGATGTCGATGCTGTGCACTGTCAGCTCGAAAGTCCGGGTCGGTAGGTATTTGCCCAGCCTGATGCCGTGGCCGCCGATCACCTCGATCAGCGGGTCGCCGGCGGCGGCGACGTCGGCCAGGGCCTGCCTCGCCAGGTCCGCCACGGCGCCGGTCGGGTTCTGCCCGAGGTCGCGGCCGGCCTGCCGGCCGCGTTCGACGATGGCCGCGGCCCCCAGGCCGGACATCAGGGACTGCGCTTCCACGTAGTAGTCCACGGCGTCGGCCAGATCTTCGCGTGGCGCCGACGTCTTCAGATAGGTACTGATGGTGCGCAGCGAGCGCGAGGTGTGCCCGACCAGGTCGCGCACGCTCCACTCGCCCAACCCGGGGTCGTCCCAACGGTCGGCCGGGATTCTGCCTACCAGGGTGACGAAATGGTCGGCGGCCAGGGAGAACACCGCGCGCGCATCGGTCATGACCGGGAGATCAGATCCCAGCCCTCGACCGCCTCGGGCCTGCGGGGCGCCGGACCGATGTAGACCGCCGACGGCCGCACGAGCTTGCCGAGCCGTTTCTGCTCGAGGATGTGGGCGCACCAACCGGCGGTGCGTCCACAGGTGAACATCGCCGGCATCATCGTCGGCGGCACCTGCGCGAAGTCGAGGATCACCGCCGCCCAGAACTCCACGTTGGTCTCGATCGCGCGGTCCGGCCGACGTTCCCGGAGTTCGGCCAGCGCCGCCTGCTCGAGCGCCGCGGCGACTTCGTAGCGCGGGGCGCCGAGTCGCTCGGCGGTCGCGCGCAGCACCCGTGCGCGCGGGTCCTCGGCCCGGTACACGCGGTGGCCGAAGCCCATCAGTTTCTCGTTGCGGTCGAGGATGCCGGTGACCACCGCGCGGGCGTCGCCGGTGCGCTCGACCTCCTCGAGCATCGGGATGACGCGCGCGGGCGCTCCCCCGTGCAGCGGACCGCTCATCGCGCCGATCGCCCCGGACAGCGCGGCGGCCACATCGGCGCCGGTGGACGCGATGACGCGGGCCGTGAACGTGGACGCGTTCATGCCGTGCTCGGCCGCGCTGACCCAATAGGCGTCGATGGCCTCGACATGGCGGGGATCCGGTTGGCCCTGCCACCGCGTCATAAACCGTGCCGTGACGGTGTCGCACTCATCCACGGTGCGCTGCGGCACCGCGGGTTGATAGATGCCGCGCGCCGACTGCGCGACATAGGACAGCGCCATCACCGACGCGCGCGCCAACTGGTCGCGGGCCGTCTGGTCGTCGATGTCGAGGAGCGGCCGGTAACCCCAGATCGGTGCGAGCATCGCCAGACCGGCCTGCACGTCGACGCGGACGTCACCGCTGTGGATCGGCAGCGGGAACGGCTCGGCCGGCGGCAACCCGTCGCCGAACCGGCCGTCGACGAGGAGGCCCCAGACGTCGCCGAACGTCACCTGCCGGGCCACCAGGTCCTCGATGTCGACGCCGCGATAACGCAGCGCCCCGCCGTCCTTGTCGGGTTCGGCGATCTCGGTCTCGAACGCCACCACGCCGGACAAACCGGCCGCGAAATCCTCCGGCACCGCAGTCATGGGCCAGATTGTCGCACCGGCTCGGGGTCACCGGACCCGGACCGCCCAACGTCGGGCGTAGCGTTGTCGCGTGGACACCTCAGATGACCTGGCGCGGATGCGGGTGGAGTACGGATCGGTCGAGAAGGACGGCAGCGCCGACCTCGATGCCGACTGGCTGGCCGACGGCTGGGCCGCATTGCTGAACCGCTGGATCGGTGACGCCGCGGCCGCGGGGCTGGCCGAGCCCAACGCGATGGTGGTGGGCACCGTCGATGCCACCGGTCGCCCCGTCACCCGCACGGTGCTGTGCAAGAGCGTCGACGAGTCGGGAATCTCGTTCTACACCAACTACGACTCCGACAAGGGGCGGCAGCTCGCCGCGACGCCGTTCGCGTCGGCGACGTTCCCGTGGTTCGGTCTGGGACGGCAGGTGCACGTGCGCGGCTCGGTCACCAAGGTGGCATCCGAGGCGACGGCGGCCTATTGGGCGAAGCGTCCGCGCGGCTCCCAGCTGGGTGCCTGGGCCTCGGCGCAGAGCGCCCCCATCGCATCGCGTGCCGCGTTGCTCGACAAGCTGGCCGAGGTCACCGCCCGCTTCGCCGATCTCGACGAGATCCCCGTCCCGCCCACCTGGGGCGGATACGTGATCGCCGCCGACGTGGTGGAGTTCTGGCAGGGTCGCGAGAATCGGGTCCACAACCGGATCCGGCTGCACAGCGACATCGTCGAACGTCTGCAGCCGTAGCTGCCGCGGGCCGGCGGGCCGGTGCGGACGCCCGGTCCGTTTCTCACAATTTTCCAAGCTTGGGGAGATAGCATCCGGAACGTGGTTGATCTACGGGGGGGCCGCACGATCGGTTTGCGAGAGCGCAAGAAACGGCAGACCCGGGCGACTCTGCTGAGTGCGGCGGTGGAACTGTGCGAAGAGCAGGGTTTCGAACGCACCACCGTCGACCAGATCGCCGCGATCGCCAACGTCTCGCCCCGAACGTTCAGCCGTTACTTCCCCACCAAGGAAGCCATCGCTCTCGCCCTGATCGACGACGTCCTCGCGATCACGGCCGCCGAGCTCGCCCGGCAACCTCTGGACATGTGTCTCTACGACGCGATTCGACGCGCGTACGTCGCCACCGCAATCGCCTGTCGCGAGGGCCGCAGGGACGCGCTACCGGCCCCTCGTCTGCTGCAGCTCCTGCGCATCCTGATGACCTCGCCGGTGTTGCGGACCGCGGCGGTGGAGTTTCGGGTCAACGCCGTGGACATGGTGGTGGCCCAGCGACTCGGCGTGGGCGTGGACGACCGCCGGGTCAAACTGGCGGCCGGGGTGACCGGGGCTTTGATGATGACGGCGCTGGAGAGCCTGGCCGACAATCTGACCAGTCTGGATGCGATGACGGTCGACGACGTCATCGACGCCTACGAGGCCACATTCGCCGAATTCACGAGTGAAATCGCGGGCATCGGGCAACCCGTCTGACCGTCCGGCCGTACCCCCGCGGGCGGGCCGGCAGGAATGGGACTACCTTCTGTAGTCAGACTCTGTGAATTCGCGTTGGACCTACAGACGAACTGAAGGGATCGCAGTGGCCGAAAACGCCGAAGCCGGGCAGGAGCACGCCACCCTGAAGTACCCCGGTGGAGAGCTCGAACTCGACATCGTCAAAGCGACCGAAGGCGCGGACGGCATCGCGCTCGGGTCCATGCTGGCGAAGACCGGCTACACGACTTTCGACGGTGGCTTCGTCAACACCGCATCGACCAAGAGCGCCATCACCTACATCGACGGCGACGCCGGCATCCTGCGCTACCGCGGCTACCCCATCGAGCAGCTGGCCGAGAAGTCGACGTTCATCGAGGTCAGCTACCTGCTGATCTACGGCGAACTGCCCACCGCCGACCAGCTCGAGGACTTCACCACACGGATCCAGCGCCACACGCTGCTGCACGAGGACCTCAAGCGGTTCTTCGACGGCTTCCCGCGCAACGCGCACCCGATGCCGGTGCTCTCCAGCGCGGTCAACGCGTTGAGCGCCTACTACCAGGACTCGCTGGATCCCTTCGATCCCCAGCAGGTCGAGCTGTCGACCATCCGCCTGTTGGCCAAGCTGCCGACCATCGCGGCGTATGCGTACAAGAAGTCCGAGGGGCAGCCGTTCCTGTACCCGGACAACTCGTTCACCCTGGTGGAGAACTTCCTCCGGATGACCTTCGGCCTGCCGGCCGAGCCCTACGAAGTCGACCCCGAGATCGTGCGGGCGCTGGACATGCTGTTCATCCTGCACGCCGACCACGAGCAGAACTGCTCGACCTCGACCGTGCGGCTGGTCGGCTCGTCGCAGGCCAACCTATTCACCTCGGTGTCCGGCGGCATCAACGCGTTGTGGGGTCCGCTGCACGGCGGCGCGAACCAGGCCGTGCTGGAGATGCTGGAGAAGATCCGCGAGGGCGACGACGACGTCGCGACGTTCGTCAAGAAGGTCAAGAACCGCGAGGACAACGTCAAGCTGATGGGCTTCGGCCACCGCGTCTACAAGAACTACGACCCGCGGGCGCGCATCGTCAAGGAGCAGGCCGACAAGATCCTCGGCAAGATCGGCGTCAAGGACGAATTGCTGGACATCGCCAAGGAACTCGAAGAGATCGCGCTGACCGACGACTTCTTCATCGAGCGCAAGCTCTACCCGAACGTCGATTACTACACGGGCGTGATCTACCGCGCGATGGGCTTCCCGACCCGGATGTTCACCGTGTTGTTCGCCCTCGGACGGCTACCGGGCTGGATCGCCCACTGGCGCGAGATGCACGGCGAGCCCAACAAGATCGGCCGCCCGCGCCAGATCTACACCGGCTACACCGAACGCGACTACGCCGACATCACCTCCCGCTGATTCATCCCGCGAGGCGGGCCCTCCCTCTTCCCGCGAGCGCGCGCGTCTGCGCCTCGACGCGCCGCGGCGGGCCGGCATTTTGCGCGCGTTCGATCGCGCTGAATGTCACAGTTCTGCCGCTTGCCCGATAACAGTTGTAGTTTCACAATCGTTGGGTGACCGCACCCGCCGACGCGATGACAGCGCAACGCAAGGCCATCATCCTGGCGTCCTGCTGTCTGAGCCTGCTGATCGTGTCGATGGACGCGACGATCGTCAACGTCGCGATCCCGGCGATCCGCGCCGATCTGCACGCGACACCGTCGCAGCTGCAATGGGTGATCGACATCTACACCCTGGTGCTCGCCTCCCTGTTGATCCTCGCCGGCGCCACGGGTGACCGGTTCGGGCGACGCCGGGTGTTCCAGATCGGTCTGACGACCTTTGCGCTGGGATCGCTGCTGTGCAGCTTGGCGCCGGACATGAATACGTTGATCGCGGCGCGCCTTCTCCAAGCCGTGGGCGGTTCGATGATGAATCCGGTCGCACTGTCCATCGTCTCTCAGGTGTTCACCGGCCCGGTGGAACGGGCACGGGCGCTGGGGATCTGGGGTTCGGTGGTGGGTATTTCGATGGCGGCGGGCCCGATCGTCGGTGGTCTGCTGATCGACCTCGTCGGTTGGCGCTCGGTGTTCTGGATCAACCTGCCGATCTGCGCGGCCGCGATCGTCCTCACCGCCGTGTTCGTCCCCGAGTCCAAGTCGCCGACGATGCGTGACATCGACCCGATCGGGCAGGTGCTTGCGGTGCTGTTCCTCTTCGGTGTGGTCTACGCGCTGATCGAGGGTCCGGTGCTGGGCTGGACCAACCCTCGCACGGCGACCGCCGGCGTCGTCGCGGCCGTGGCGTTCGTCGTCTTCCTGCGCTACGAGTCGCGTCGGCGTGACCCGTTCATCGATCTGCGGTTCTTCCGGAGCATCCCGTTCAGTTCGGCGACGGTGACCGCGATCTCGGCGTTCGCGGGCTGGGGTGCGTTCCTGTTCATGATGTCGCTGTACCTGCAGGGGGAGCGGGGCTTCTCGGCGATGGAGACCGGGTTGATCTACCTGCCCATCGCGATCGGCGCGTTGTTGTTCTCCCCGCTGTCGGGCCGGATGGTGGGCCGCTTCGGTGCGCGCCCATCACTGCTGACCGCCGGTGTCATGATCACCATCGCGGCCGGGATGCTGACGTTCCTCACCGCGACCACCCCGGTGGAGCTGCTGCTCGTGGTGTTCGCGGTTTTCGGCATCGGGTTCTCGATGGTCAACGCGCCGATCACCAACGCCGCCGTCAGCGGCATGCCGTTGGAACGCGCCGGCGCGGCGTCGGCGGTGACGTCGACCAGCAGGCAGATCGGTGTGAGTATCGGTGTGGCGCTGTGTGGTTCGGTGGCCGGCGGAGCACTTGCGGGCACCACGACGGATTTCGCGGCCGCGGCCCGCCCGCTCTGGTTCGTCTGCGTCGGCGTGGGTCTGGTGATCACGGCGCTGGCGTTGTTCTCGACCTCGAAACGGGCGCTGCGCTCGGCGGAACGGTTGGCGCCGCTCATCTCCGGCGATGTGACGACCCGAGGAGACGCACATGTCCGGTGAGGAACTCGCCGACGAGGTGTGGCGCGATCTGGTCGCGCTGGTCATCGAGCACCGCGACACCTGGAAGCGGGCCGTGATCGAGAAAGCGGGGCTGCCGTTCAGTCGGATCCGGGTGTTGAAACGGTTGGCCCGGACGCCGATGACGGTCAAGCAGATCGCGTCGGCGGCCACCATCGACGCATCGGCGGCAACCGTGGCGGTCAACGCGCTGGAGGAGCGCGGTCTGGTGGTGCGACAGGTCGATCCGGACAATCGGCGGTGTAAACAGGTGTCGTTGACCGACGCGGGCCGCGACCTCCTGCGGGTCATCGACGAGGTCCACGACCCCGCACCGCAGGTGTTCTCGGTTCTCGACGCCGACGACCTGGCTGCGCTGCGTCGGATCCTGGGGAAGCTCGCCGACCGCTAGCCGAGGACGGCCATCGCGGCGTTGTGGCCGCCGATGCCCGAGACGCCGCCGCCGCGGCGTGCACCCGAGCCGCACAACAGGATTCGCTCATGAGAGGTGTCGACGCCCCAGCGTTGCGCCGGGGTCTCGAGAGGTTCGTCATCCTCGGCGAAGGGCCACTGCAACGCGCCGTGGAAAATGTGCCCGTCGGTCATCCCCAACGTCGACTCCAGATCCGCGGTGGTCTTGGTCTCGATGCAGGCCCGGCCGTCGGGTCCGGTGAGGATCACGTCCTCGATCGGCTCGGCCAGAACGGAATTCAACGAAGCCAACACCGCGGCGGTGAGAGTGTCGCGCAGGTCGTCGGGGTCGCGTCGGTCGTGAAGTGTGTGCGGGGTGTGCAGCCCGAAGACGGTGAGTGTGTGCGCGCCGGTTGCGCGCAGGTCCTCGGAGAGAATCGTCGGATCAGCCAGGGAATGGCAGTAGATCTCGCACGGGAGCGGTTGGGGGACAAGCCCTTCGCTGGCCTGATCGTAGGCCGCATCGAGCTGACTGAATGTCTCGTTGACGTGGAAGGTGCCGCCGAAGGCCTGTTCGACGGTGACCGTCTGGTCACGCAGGCGGGGGAGGCGCCGCAGCAGCAGGTTGACCTTGACCTGGGAGCCGACCGCTTGTCGTGGCCGGGCAGCACCGACCAACCGGGCCAGCACCGACGGCGTCACGTTGGACAGGATCCACTCGGCATCCGCCCGGTGCTCGGCGCCGTCGAACCGGTAGCGGACCTCGCCGTCGGGGTCCACGGCGAAGACGTCGGCGCCCGTGACGATCTCGGCGCCGAACCGCAGGGCTGCGGCTTCGAGTGCACCGGTGACCGCACCCATCCCGCCCACGGGCACATCCCAGTCTCCGGTACCGCCACCCAGCACGTGGTAGAGGAAGCAGATGTTCTGCACCAGCGACGGATCGTCCAGGCGGGCGAAGGTCCCGATCAGTGCGTCGGTGGCCATGACCCCGCGCACCAGATCATGCTGTGCCGCACGGGTGATCGCGTGCCCGATCGGCTCACCGGTCATGGTCTGCCACGCGTCGGAGTCGTCGACCAGGATGCGGGCTTGGGAGCGGGTGGGAAGCGGAGCCAACAGTGTCGGCCACAAGCCTTGCGCGACGGCGCCACAGCGGCCGTAGAACTCGGCAACCGTCGCCTCGTCGGGTTCGGCGCCGATGGCCGCGAACGTCGACGTGGGTCCGACCAGCAGTCCGGTCCGACCGCCGCTCGACGGGTCCGGGGTATAGGACGAGTAGCGCCGGCGCACCAGGCGTACGTGCGCATCCAGGTCCTCGACGATCCGGCGCGGCAACAGGCTTACCAGGTAGGAGTAGCGGGACAACCGCGCGTCGACGCCGTCGAACGCATGGGCCGACACCGCTGCCCCGCCGACGTGATCGGCGCGTTCGAGAATGCGAACCCGACGGCCGGCGCGGGCCAGGTAGGCCGCAGCGACCAGGCCGTTGTGCCCGCCGCCGATGATGAGGGCGTCGAACTGTCTGTGCCGCATCAGTTTTCCGTCAGGCCCGCGTTCCGGCGTCCGCGCACGCCTGCTGCACGGCTTCGGTGTGCTCGTTGATCGCGGTGGCGTTGGCGTTGAAGCGGTCGACGCCGACGCGCAGACCCATGAGCACGATCAGCTTGGTGGCACCCAACGCCCAGGCCCGCATCGGCGCCGCGATCTGGGGTGCGAGCCCCGGAGTCCCTGCCGCGCTCATCGCGACTCCGACCGCCTCCCGCAGCCCGGTCCGGCCGTAGGTGTTACTCGAGGACACGATCGGGTCGGCGTAGTCCGGTCGGGCCTCGCCGAGTGCGAGCGCGTTGGCGAAGTCGGAGTAGCTCAGCGCCGCGAGATCCAGGGCCCGGGCGAACTCGCTGCAGGCGGCCACGGCTTCCGGGGCGGGATCGGCGGGCTGCGCCGACGCGGGACAGCCCGGCGACCACGCGGCGGCCGACACGGCGAACGCCGCGACGAGCACCCGGGTACGTCTCATCCGTGCCTTCCGCGCCGATCCACCAGGACGCAGACAGCAGATCACACCGGCGGGTCCGGCGAAGGGATTTGTGCTCACACGAGTCCAGGTGGCAGTTCGCCGAACGCGCTGGCCGCGCAACCCGTACCCTTAGTACCTCAAAGGAATTGGCGGGTCGGAGGGCGCTGGTACATGTGGAAACGGACGGCCGTCGTGGTTGCGGCCGGTGTACTGGCTACCGCCGCGACGATGCCGCACGGGTCGGCCCAGCCTGCCCCGGAGACCGAACCGGTGGCCGCGGAGGCCCCGCCGCCGCCCACGTCGGCGGTGCCCTCGTCGCCGCCCGGGTACCTGAAGACGCCCGAGGGCTGGGAGCTGACCGTGGCTGCCAAGGACGAGACCCATCAACCGGTCGCGCCGCTGACCACGGCGCTGAGCTCCCGCGAATACCTGGTCGGCGGCACGTTCACCGGGACGGTCACCGGGAGCGGGAGCACATCGTTGACGGGTGGTTCGCTGGTCGTGGGCTATCGGATCGGCTGCGGGATCATCGGCGGTCCGGTCGAATTGCTGGGATCTGCGGGGGTGTCGCCCCGCATCGGGGTGGACCCCAACATCGAGTTCCCGCTGAACGGCCAGATCAAGGTGAACCTGCGACCGGGCACCGTCACCCTGGTTCCCGTCGGGCAGAAGAACTTCAAGTCCGACGAAGCCCGAGTCACGGTGACCGGTTTCCGGGTGCGCGTGGACGGCTGTGTCGGGCAGTCCTTCCTGCAGTCGTACGCGACGTTCACCAGCTCCACCGCCGACACCTCGGACATCGTCACCTACGCCGGTCAGGTCACGGTGGTCTGAGATGAGGGCCTGGACAACGAGCATCGTGAGCGCGCTGTGCATCCTGGCAGCGACGACGCCTCCCGCCTCAGCCCAACCGGACCCCGTGACGGGACCCGACAACACCGTCTCGGCGGCCGCCGACGTGCTACCGCCCGACGGTGCGGTGCCGTCCGGTCCGCCGGGCACCGTCGTCACGCCCGACGGCTGGGAGCTCACGGTGGCCGGACGTGACGAGGTCCAGGTCGCGGTGGCGCCGTTGACGACGGCGCTGTCGTCGCGGGAGTTTCTCGTCGCTGGCACCTTCACCGGCAGCGTAAAGGGCTCCGGCAGTAGCGAATTGAGCGGAGGAACCCTCGAGGTCGGCTACCAGATCGGGTGCGGGATCAGTCTGAACGTAGTGAAGCTGAACGGGTCGGTGGGCGTGACGCCGTCGACGAACCTGTTGCTGCCCATCCTGGACAACGTGCGGTTCCCCGTGACCGCACAGATCGAGGTGTTCCCACAGCCCGGGGAGGTCATCACGGTGCAACTGACCCAGAAGTCCTTCACCGGCACCGACCCCAGGGTCACCGTGAAGGACGCCCGCATCAAGATCGACGGCTGTGTCGGACAGTCGTTCCTGCGCTCCTACGCGGTCCTGACGAGTTCGACCGACACCGCCGACGACATCGTCGCGTACTACGGCGTCGCGAAGGCGGTGTGAGGTGGCGCGTTCGGTGATCCCGGCGCTCTGGTGTGCGGCCCTCTTCCTGACGCCGCCGGCGCTGGCCCAGCCGCCCGCACCGCCTGCACCGCCCGGACCGGCGCCGGTCCTGCCGGCTCCCGTCCCACCGCCTTCGCAGCTGTTGGCTCCGCTGGCGCAGAGCGGATCGGCGACGGGGATCGCCGGGCTGCCACCGCAGATCGCCGGTCCGGGGGAGCTGATGCTCGGTCAACATGCGGTGCCGTCGCTGCCCGGGACCGGGCCGGCCGCGCCACCGCACCTCAACGCGTTCAACAACCAGTATCTGCTGCCGCAGAACGTCGCTCCGGCCGCGCCCGGGGAGGGCACGGTCTTCGGCGTGGAACCGGGCCAGGAGAACGCCGACATCCGCAGCATCGACTATCTGCGCCGGCTGTGGGAGATGTACCAGGCCGGTGGACTCGAGGGCGGGTTGCTCGGGCAGCGGCCGGTGCAGGACCTCAACAAGCCGCTTCCGGTCGAACCGCCTGCGGCGCCGCCCGTGCCGGGAGCATGATGAGGTCATGACCATGGTGGCGCGAGCGGTTGCTGCGGCGGCGGTGGCCGTCGGCGCGTGGACAACACCGGTGGCCACCGCGACGCCGGCAGCGGGATCGCAGTCGCCGGCCGACACCATGCAGGAGTTGACCGATCAGGGGTTCACGGTGCACGTCAACTGGGTCGCCGGCACGCCGTCGAACATCCCGTTGTCGCAGTGCACCGTCACCAGCATCGACACCTCGGCGCCACCGGCGGCGTACGTGTCGATCAACTGCCCGCCGGACGGATCGCAGTAGCCCTCTAGTTGAGGTAGCCCTCGACCTCGTCCGGGGGCCGCACCTGCGCCTCGCGCGGATCGGCGCCGGCATCACGCAGCGCGCGGCGCTGCCGCAACAGATCCCAGCACTGGTCGAGTTGCACCTCGACGGCGTGCAGTCGCTGCTGTTCCTCGGACTCGTCGATCTCGCCGTGCTGCAGCTTGGACCGAAGATCCTGCTCTTCGGCCACCAGCTTGTTCACCTGGGCCAGGATGTCCTCGTCTTTCACCACGCCGATAGTCTGCCCGCGTACCGGCCGCTCGACACCTGCGTAGGGTGAGTTGATGACGTCTTCTTCCGGGCAGAAGCCCGAGATCGAATTCCCCAACGGTCCGGCGCCCAGCGAGCTCGTGATCACCGACCTCGTGGTCGGCGACGGACCCGAAGCCGTTCCCGGCGCCAACGTCGAGGTGCACTATGTCGGCGTCGAATACGACACCGGCGAAGAGTTCGACAGCTCGTGGAACCGGGGCGAATCCATCGAGTTCCCCCTGCGTGGGCTGATCCAGGGTTGGCAGGACGGCATCCCCGGAATGAAGGTCGGCGGTCGTCGTCAGCTGGTGGTCCCGCCCGCGCTGGCCTACGGACCTGCCGGCGGTGGGCACCGCCTGTCGGGCAAGACATTGATCTTTGTCATCGACCTGCTGGCCACCCGATGACCGTCATCTTCGTCATCGACCTGCTGGCCACCCGCTAGCCCCTCAGCGGTGGCCCGGGAGCCGCAGCAGCAACCGGGCGCCGCCCAGCGGACTCGCCTCCAGCGATGCGGTCCCGCCGTGCAGTTCGGCCTGCTGCGCGACCAGCGCCAGACCCAGACCGGACCCGGAATGTGACGCCGTGGATCCCCGCGAGAACCGGTCGAACACGACCTTGCGTTCCTCTTCGGGTACGCCCACGCCGTCGTCGTCGATCGCGATCTCGACACCCGCACGCGAGCTGACCGCCGACAGCTGTACCCGGGTCGCGCCGCCGTGCTTGACCGCGTTGGCGATCGCGTTGTCCACCGCCAGGCGCAGACCGGTCGGCAATCCGACGATGATGACCGTCGGCGCGGGCACCAGCGACACCTCCAGATCCGGGTAGACGCGCATGGCGTCATGGGCCGCCCGGTCGAGCAGTTCGGTGATGTCGACGGGCACGTGGTCGTCGGCGGTGGAGAGTTCGCCCTGGGCCAGGCGCTCCAGCGCGCCCAGGGTGGCCTCGATCCTGGTCTGCGTCCGGATGACGTCGTTGACGACCTCTTTGCGCTGCTCCTCGGCCAGGTCGAGTGTGGACAACACCTCGAGGTTGGTGCGCATCGCGGTCAACGGGGTGCGCAACTCGTGCGCCGAGACCGACGCGAAGTCGCGCGCCGATGCGAGCGCAGCCTTGGTGCGGTCCTGTTCCTTCCATATTCGCTGCAGCAGACCGTTGACAGCGTCGGCGATCTCGACCGCCTCGGTGGCGCCCCGGACCTCGACGTCGGGCCGCTCGTCACCGGCGTCGATCGACCGCGTCTGCTGGGCCAGGCGTTTGAACGGTCGCACCGCGAACGCCGCCAGCAGCCAGCCGCCGAACGTCGCCGCCCCGACCGCCAGCGTGCAGATCACCAGCACCCGCCGGTGCAGGTTGTTGGTGTCGGCGATGGTCGCGTCGTAGGTGGCGCCGACAGCCACCGACATGGGTTCCGGGCCCGCCAGGTCGACCGTGCGGACCCGGTACCGCACCCCGTCGACGTAGGTGTCGGCGTAGCCCGGTTCGAGTGCGGGCAACACCACGTTCGAGTTCGACGTGACCGCGCCGCCGCGCCGCACGGTGATCACCGCGTCCTGGTCGTTCGGGGACTTCGGGATCTCGTCGAGTCCACGCGGCAGGAACGGGATCGCGAACCCGGCGGCCTCGTCGAGTCGACGGTCCAACCGTTCCTTGCGGTCCTGGGTGATCCCGACCCACACCACGGTTCCGACGATGCCGACGACGATCGCGGCGGCGATCGCGGTGGCGAAGGCGACGCGGGTGCGCAGCGACGGGGTGCGCCGGAAGATGCGGGTCAACATCGCCGCGACCTACTGCTGCCTGAGCACGAAGCCCACACCACGCACCGTGTGCAGCAGCCGAGGAGCGCCGTTGGCCTCGAGCTTGCGGCGCAGGTAGCCGATGAACACGTCGACGACGTTGGTGTCGGCGGCGAAGTCGTAACCCCACACCAACTCCAGCAGCTGGGCGCGCGACAACACCGCGGTCTTGTGTTCGGCCAGCACCGCGAGCAGGTCGAACTCGCGTTTGGTGAGGTCGACGTCGACGCCGTCGACCCGTGCCCGCCGGCCCGGGATGTCGACCTCCAGGGGGCCGACGGTGATGGTCTCCGAGGAGAACGTCGCGGTGGATCCGCGCCGGCGCAGCAGCGCCTTGACCCGTGCCACCAGCTCGGCCAGCACGAACGGCTTGACGAGGTAGTCGTCGGCGCCGGCTTCCAGGCCGGACACCCGGTCGTCGACCGAGGATCGCGCCGAGAGCACACAGACCGGCACGTCGTTGTCCATCGCGCGCAGCGCGGTGACCACGGACACGCCGTCGAGGACCGGCATGTTGATGTCGAGCACGATGGCGTCGGGTTTGGTCTCGGTGGCGCTGCGCAGCGCTTCGGCGCCGTCGACGGCGGTGGAGACCTCGAATCCGGACAACCGCAGACCACGTTCGAGCGAGGCCAGGACGTCGGGGTCGTCGTCGACCACGAGCACCCGGGGTGAACCCACACCACTGTCCATGCCCGCAATCTTGCCTGAAGATGCCGTCCGCCCGCGGGATGCCGTGCCGGTTGGGTGGGCACCGGGCCGGTCGGCGGGACGCGGGCGCGCCGCGGAAGGCTTTGACCTGATCCTTTGTTGAGGTTCTACGGTGATTTCATGAGCTTGGAAACCGTGGCGCGGCAGACCCTGTACCGCCAGACCCGCGCGCGCGGCACAGACCTGCATGCGGTCTTCGACCGCGAACTGATGGGTCGCATCTGGCGTTTCGCGGCACGCCATCATCGCCGGTTGGCGGTGTTCCTGGCGGTCAGCGTGATCGGCGCCGTGCTGACGGTCACCACGCCGTTGCTGGCGGGACGCGTCATCGACGAGATCACCGGCGCGGGCCGCGCCGGTGTCGTGGTGGCCCTGGCGGTGGTCATCGCCGTGGTGGCGCTGGCCGAGGCCGCGCTGTCGCTGACCACGCGCTGGTTGTCCTCGACCATCGGCGAGGGTCTGATCCTCGACCTGCGCGCCGCGGTGTTCGACCATGTCCAGCGGATGCCGGTGGCCTTCTTCACCCGCACCCGCACCGGTGCGCTGGTCAGCCGGCTGGGCAACGACGTGCTGGGCGCGCAGCGCGCGTTCTCCGACACCTTGTCCGGTGTCGTGTCCAACCTCGTGACGCTGACGCTGACGCTCGCGGTCATGCTGAGTCTGTCCTGGCAGATCACGTTGTTGTCGCTGGCGTTGATGCCTCTGTTCCTGATCCCCGCGCGCCGGATCGGCACCGCGATGGCGTCGCTGGCGCGCGAGGCGTCGGTACACAACGCGACGATGAACATCCAGATGACCGAGCGCTTCTCCGCGCCGGGCGCCACCCTGGTCAAACTGTTCGGGGACCCCGCCGCCGAGTCCCGCGAGTTCCGGGCCAGGGCGGCGCGCGTCCGCGACATCGGCGTGCGCACCTCGATGCTGCAGTCGACGTTCATGAACTCGTTGACGCTGATGTCTGCGCTCGCGTTGGCGCTGGTCTACGGGCTGGGCGGGGCGCTCGCGCTCGGCGGGCATCTCCAGGCCGGCGCGATCGTGTCGCTCGCGCTGCTGCTGACCCGGCTCTACGCGCCGCTGACCGCGCTGGCCAACGCGCGGGTCGAGATCGCTAGCGCCCTGGTGAGTTTCGAGCGGGTCTTCGAGGTGCTCGACCTGGTGCCGTTGATCCGGGAGAGTCCCGACGCGGTGGACATCCCCGCCGGAGCGGTGCGCGTCGAGTTCGACGACGTGCGGTTCGCCTACCCGTCGGCGGACAAAGTCTCGCTGGCGTCGCTGGAAGAGGTCGCCGAACTGTCCGACGCCGACCTGCGCGGCGGCGAGGAGGTGCTACACGGCATCTCGTTCACCGCAGAGCCGGGCCAGATGGTCGCGCTTGTGGGTTCATCGGGAGCCGGGAAGTCGACGATCGCCGCGCTGTTGGCGCGTCTCTACGACGTCGGAGGCGCGACGGCGCCGACATCCGGCCGCGACGACGGCGCGGTCCGGCTCAACGGACTCGACGTGCGCGACGCGACGTTCGCGTCGCTGAAGGCGACCGTCGGGATGGTCACCCAGGACGGCCACCTCTTCCACGAGTCGATCCGGTCCAATCTCACCCTGGCCGCTCCGGACGCGACCGACGACGACCTCTGGGAGGCGCTGCGCCGGGCGCGGCTCGACGACGTCGTCGCCGCGATGCCCGAGGGACTGGACACCATCGTCGGCGAGCGCGGCTACCGACTCTCGGGTGGGCAGCGCCAACGCCTCACCATCGCGCGTCTGCTGCTTGCTGCGCCCCGGGTGGTCGTCCTCGACGAGGCGACGGCGTCGCTGGACTCGGAATCCGAGGCTGCGGTTCAGCAGGCGCTCGCCGAGGCGTTGGCCGGACGGACCTCGCTGGTCATCGCGCACCGGCTGTCCACGGTCCGCGCCGCCGACGTCATCCTGGTCGTCGAGGACGGCCGGATCGTCGAGCGCGGCACGCACACCGAACTGTTGGCCCGCGGGGGCCGGTACGCCCAGCTGTACCGCACCCAGTTCGGCCCCACCGATCGGCGGGCGTGCGTCCCCTCGAGCCCGCCGGCGCAGATCCGCTGCGTCCATGGCCGCACCGGCGACGGGTTATCCGATTGCGCACACTGGGAAGATTCTCTGAGTGAGTGACTCCCGGCCCGACGCGCTGCGCGCTGGCCCGGCGATCGCGCCGCGCCGCGACCGGGTGCGACCCAGCTCGGACCTGTGGCGTCTGCTGCCCTACCTCATGCCCTACCGCGTGCGGTGGATCGCGATGGTCGTCGTCGCCCTCGCGAGCCTGGCCGCGACGATCACGATCCCGCTGATGACCAAGGCTGTCATCGACGGACCGGTGACCGATCAGGACCAGCGGGGTCTGTGGCTGTTGGGTACGGCCGCGCTGGGCATCGGTGTCACCGAGGCGGTGCTGTGGTTCATCCGCCGCTGGCTGGTTGCCCGCGCCACGATGGGTGTCGAGGCCGACATCCGCAAGGATCTGTACGCGCGGCTGCAGATCCTGCCGATGTCGTTCCACGGGCGCTGGGACTCCGGGCAGCTGCTGTCGCGGATCATGAACGACCTGGGCACCATCCGGCGGTTCATGTCGTTCGGGATGCTGTTCTTGTTGCTCAACATGCTGCAGATCACGGTGGTCACCGCGATCCTGCTGGTGATGTACTGGCCGCTCGGAGTGGTGGTGTGCGTCTCGATCGTGCCGATCACGCTGACGGTGCTGCACTTCCAGCGCGAGTACACCCGGTTGTCGCGCCTGGCGCAGGATCAGGCCGGCCACGTCGCCACCCACGTCGAAGAGGCGGCTCACGGTCTGCGGGTGGTCAAGTCGTTCGGCCGCGAGGAGCACATCTACGGTCGCTTCGACGAGCAGCTGACCGCGCTCTACGACACCCAGATCCGCAGGGTCGGGGTGTCGGCGAAGTTCTGGACGCTGCTCGAGGTCATCCCGAACCTGACGCTGATCGTCGTGCTCGGGTTCGGTGCGTATGCGGCCGGGCAGGGCCACGTCACCATGGGCACGCTGGTCGCGTTCATCACCATGATGTTGTCGCTGGTGTGGCCGATCGCGTCCCTGGGCTTCCTGCTGTCGATGACCCAGGAATCGTTCACCGCGGCCAACCGCATCGCCGAGATCTTCGACGCCCCGCGCGACATCACCGACGGGCCCCGCGATCAGGCGCCGCGCCGCGGCCGCCTCGAGCTCGTGGACGTGGGCTTCCGGTTCCCGGACTCGGCGTCCGGCGGGCCGGACAAACCGGCAGACGACTGGGTCCTGCGCCACGTCGACATCACCGTCGAACCGGGTGAGACGCTGGCGCTGGTCGGTGCCACCGGGTCGGGCAAGTCGGTCCTGGTGGGTCTGCTGTCGCGGCTCTACGACGTCACCGAGGGTGAGATCCGCATCGACGCGCAGGACATCCGGGAGCTGCCCGTCGAGGCATTGCGGCGCACCGTGGCCACCGCGTTCGAGGACCCGACCCTGTTCTCGATGTCGGTGGCGGAGAATCTCCGGCTGGGCCGGCCGGAGGCTTCCGACGCCGACCTGCGACGCGCCGTCGAGGTGGCCGCCGCGGACTTCGTCTACGAGCTGCCGTTCGGCTTGGACACGCGCATCGGTGAGCAGGGCATGAGCCTGTCCGGCGGTCAGCGCCAACGACTTTCGCTGGCCCGTGCGGTTCTCGCCCAACCGAAGATCCTGGTGCTCGACGACACGCTGTCCGCCCTGGACGTGCACACCGAAGCGGTCGTCGAGGAGGCGTTGCGCCGCGTCCTCGACGACGTGACGGGCGTCGTGGTGGCCCACCGGGCCTCCACCGTCCTGCTCGCCGACCGGGTGGCGTTGCTGCAGAACGGAACCATCACCCACGTCGGGACGCATGCGCAGTTGCTCGCCGAGGTCCCCGAATACCGGTACCTGCTCGCCGCGGACGAGGACGTCGACGATGCGCGCCCGCTGCAGACCGCGGAGCGACCCCGATGACCGACTGGCGGGGCCGGTTCGACGAGCACGCCGACCTGCCGATCGACGAGACCCAGCCGCGGCGCCGCGAGGCACGGGCGCTGCTGGGTTCCCTGCTGCGGCCGTACCGCTGGAGTCTGGTCGTGCTGGCGGTGGTCGTGGTGGTGGAAAACGCTGCGCGGCTGTCGGTTCCGCTCCTGGTCCAGCGCGGCATCGACCTGGGGATCCCGCCCCTGGTCGACGGTGGGTCGGCGCAGACGTTGCTGACGATCGTGGCGGCGCTGGGGGCGGTGGTGCTCGTCCAGGCGACCAGCCGGATGTTCTTCCTGCGGCGGTCGGGCCGGATCGGTCAGACAGTGCTGCGCGAGTTGCGCCGGCGGGTGTTCCGGCACTTCTCCCGCCTCGACATCGCGTTCCACGACCGCTACACGTCCGGGCGGGTGGTGAGTCGTTCCACCAACGACGTCGAGGCGATCCAGGACATGCTCGAAACCGGCTTCGACAGCCTGATCACCGCGGTGCTGACGCTCTTCGGCACCGCCGCGTTGCTGGTGTTCCTCGACGTGCGCCTCGGGTTGATGTGTCTGGGTGCGTTCCCCGTGTTGGTGCTGTTGGTGGCGTGGTTCCACCGGGAGTCGTCGAAGACCTACCGGCAGGTGCGCGAGAGCGCGGCGCTGGTGATCGTGCAGTTCGTCGAGACGATGACGGGCATCAAAGCCGTCCAGGCGTACCGGCGCGAGCCACGCAATCAGGAGATCTTCGAAGACCTCGCCGACCGCTACCGCGCCATCAACGAGCGGACGTTCCAGCTGCTCGCGGTCTTCATGCCCGGCGTCAAGCTCGTCGGGAACCTGACCACCGGCGTGGTGCTGCTCTACGGCGGTTACCGGGTGCTGCACGGCGAGATGACCATCGGCACGCTGACCGCCTTTCTGCTGTATCTGCGGATGTTCTTCGAGCCCATGCAGGAGATCTCGCAGTTCTTCAACACCTTCCAGTCGGCGGCCTCGGCGCTGGAGAAACTCGCCGGTGTGTTGGCCCGCACACCTGCCATCGCCGACCCCGCGCAGCCGGTCGAACTGGATCGGGTCGACGACGAGATCGCCTTCCGCAGCGTGCGTTTCGACTATGTCCCCGGCCGGCCGGTGCTGCCCGAGCTGGATCTCGTGGTGCCGGCGGGGCAGACGGTGGCGCTGGTCGGCACCACCGGCGCCGGCAAGACGACGATCGCCAAGCTGGTCACCCGGTTCTACGATCCGGTCGAGGGCGCGATCACCCTCGACGGGGTCGACCTGCGCGACATCGCGCAAGCCGACCTGCGCCGCCACGTCGTCATGGTCACGCAGGAGAACTTCATGTTCGGCGGTACCGTCGCCGACAACATCCGTTTCGGACGCCCCGGCGCCACCGACGACGAGGTCCGCGCCGCGGCCGAGGCGGTCGGGGCGCAGACCTTCATCGAGGCGCTGCCCGAGGGCTACGACACCGACGTCGCCAAGCGCGGCGGACGGCTCTCGGCCGGTCAGCGGCAGCTCATCGCCTTCGCACGCGCATTCCTCGCCGATCCCGCGGTGCTGATCCTCGACGAGGCGACCTCGTCGCTGGACATCCCCAGCGAACGGTTGGTCCAGCGCGCACTGGAGACGGTGCTCGCCGACCGCACCGCACTGGTGATCGCCCACCGACTGTCGACGGTGCGCATCGCCGACCGGGTCTTGGTCCTCGAGCACGGCCGCGTCGTCGAGGACGGTTCGCCGGACGAGCTGGTCGAGCGCGACGGCGGGCACTACGCCGCGTTGCACCGCTCGTGGGTGGACTCGCTGGCCTGAGTCAGGGGATCAGGCCGGCACCGCGTGCCCTGGCCACCGACTCGAACCTCGTGGATGTCCCGAGCTTGCTCGACGCGCTGCGCAGATACGCCTTCACGGTTTCCGGCTTCAATGAAAGTCGTTGTGCTGCCTCGTTGTTGGTGCATCCCAGCGCCACCTGCGCGAGCACGTCGATCTCGCGGGCGGTCAGTGCGGGCCGGTCCTCGGCGACGCCGTTGAGCGCCTCGGCCAGTCGGCCGGCCATCGAACGCAGCTGCCGCTGCAGCGGCGACGGTGACTGCGCGGCCAGATGCCGCAGTTCGGCGTAGACCTGCCGGACCTGCTCGGAGGCCAGGCCCCGATCGTCTGAGCCGACATGCCCGGCAACCGCACGCAGCCGGACCCGCCGGTCGACCTCGTCGCGGATGCGCAACTCGTCGCCGAGGGACTGCGCCGCGGCCACCATGCGCTCGGCGGCGCGTCCACCGATCGGTGAACTCGTCCGGTACGCGCCGTAGAGCACCGCACGGGTCTGTCCCTCGACGAGCACCGGCACCGCGAGGACCGCGCGGATGCCCTCGGAGAGCACCGGCCGGTCGTAGTCGTGAGTGATCGACACCGCGTTGCGGTAGTCGGCCACCGACATCGGCCGGCCCGCGACCATGGTGGCGCCACCGAGGCCGGAACTCGGCCGCACCGCCAACCCGCGCAGATTTCCGGTGCGGGTTCCGACGAACTCGGTCAACAGCAGCGTGTCGTCGAGTACCTGTCCGCCGAACAGGATCGGCATCTCCCCGAGAGCTGCGATCTCGCGTAGCGTCGCCCGGACGGCGTCGGAATCGCGTGGGCGCAGCAGCGCCGACGTCAACGGCATCGTGCGTACCCTCTTTCGGGGGTAGTGGACAGGCGAGTGTGACCTCGATCCTAGAGACCGTGACGACGAATGCCGAGAAGTATCGCGCCGCGCGAGATCATCTGGTCGACCTGATCGCCGACTACGACGCGGCGGTCGCCACCTTCGAGTGGCCGAAGCTGGCCGGAACGTTCAACTGGGCCACCGACTGGTTCGACGTCGTCGCCGGTCAGCGGCGCATCGACGGCGCCGTGCAGTATCTCAACGAGCGCACCGCCCTGTGGATCGTCGAAGAAGACGGCACCGACACCAAAGCCTCGTTCGCCGACCTCGCACGTCGCTCCGATCAGCTGGCCACGTGGTTGCGCAGCATCGGCGTCCGGGCCGGCGACCGCGTCATCCTGATGCTGGGCAACCAGATCGAGCTGTGGGAGTCGATGCTGGCGATCGCGAAACTGGGCGCGGTGATCATGCCCACCACCTGCGCGTTGGGCTCGGCCGACGTGGCCGACCGCATCCGGCGGGGCCGGGCCGGGTTCGTCATCGCCAACTCCGCCGACGCGAGGAAATTCGAGGGGATCACCGAGACGTTCACCGGCATCGCGGTGGGAGACCCGGTACCCGGCTGGTCGTCGTACGACGATGCCGCCGCCGTCGAATCGGAGGGCCCGTTCGACCCGGGCACCAGCACGTCGGACCCGCTGCTGATCTACTTCACGTCGGGGACCACCAGCAGACCCAAGCTCGTCGAACACTCACAGATCAGCTATCCGGTCGGGCACCTGACCACGATGGCGTGGATCGGGGTGCGACCTGGCGACGTCCACCTCGCGATCAGCTCTCCGGGATGGGCCAAGCACGCGTGGAGTTGCTTCTTCGCACCATGGATCGCCGAGGCGACGATCTTCGTCTACAACTACAGCCGCTTCGACGCCGCAGCGCTGCTCGACCAGTTGCGGCGCGCCGAGGTCAACACCTTCTGTGCGCCACCGACGGTGTGGCGCATGCTCATTCAGGCCGACCTCGGCGAGCGCCCATCCGGGCTGCGCGAGATCCTCGGTGCGGGTGAGCCGTTGAACCCGGACGTCATCACCCAGGTCGAGCGGGCGTGGGGGCTGACCATCCGCGACGGATTCGGCCAGACGGAGACCACGCTGCAGGTGGGCAACACCCCGGGTCAGCCGGTCAAGGCGGGTTCGATGGGACGGCCGATGCCCGGGGTGCCGGTGGTGCTGATCGATCCGGTCACCGGTCAGGTGGGCGACGAGGGCGAGATCTGCCTCGATCTGAGCGCCGGACCGGTGAACCTGATGAGCGGATACCTCGACGACGGCGCGCGCAACGCGATGGTGATGCGCGACGGCTACTACCACACCGGCGACGTCGCGACCCGGGACGCAGACGGCTACATCACCTACATCGGGCGCACCGACGACGTGTTCAAGTCGTCGGACTACAAGGTGTCACCGTTCGAACTGGAGAGCGTGCTCATCGAGCATCCCGCCGTGGTCGAGGCCGCCGTGGTGCCGCAACCCGACGACACCCGTCTCGCGGTCCCGAAAGCGTATGTGTCCCTGGCACAGGGGTGGCCGGCCGACGCGGACACCGCGCGCTCGATCCTGGAGTACAGCCGCGATCACCTGGCGCCGTACCTCAAGGTGCGGCGCCTGGAGTTCTTCGACCTGCCCAAGACGATCTCGGGCAAGATCCGGCGCGTCGACCTCCGCCGACGCGAGGACGAAGCCCACGAGGCCGGCACGAAGATTCCCACGGAGTACCGCTACGAAGATCTCGTCGGCTGATCACCGGAACTCGTCGAAGAACTGCGTCACCTCGCCGACGAACAGGTCGGGTTGTTCGAACGCGGCGAAGTGGCCGCCGCGCGGCATCGACGTCCACCGCGTGATGTTGTAGTTGGCTTCGCACCAGTGTCGTGGGGCGCGCAGGATCTCGCGGGGGAATGCGGCGACGCCGGTGGGCAGTGTCACCGGTTCGCCGCCGCCGAAACTGCCGAAGCTCTCCCAGTACAGCCGGGCCGAAGATGCGCCGGACGCGGTGATCCAGTACAGCATCACGTTGTCGAGCAGCTCGTCCTTGCTCAGGACGTTCTCCGGGTGCCCGTCGCAGTCGGTCCACGACCAGAACTTCTCGACGATCCACGCCAGCTGGCCCACAGGGGAATCGGTGAGCGCGTAGCCGAGCGTCTGCGGTCGGGTCGCCTGCTGCTTGGAATAGCCGGAATCCCAACGCTGGTAGTAGGCGAGACGCTCCAGCGCCTGCTTCTCCTCCTCGGTGGGCTCGCCCATGTCCTTGGGCGGCCGCCCCAGCGGCATGTTGGTGTGGATCGCCACGCAATGGCCGCGGTTGCGGCCGATCTGCGTGGTCACCGCCGCACCCCAGTCACCGCCCTGGGCGCCGTAGCGCTCATAGCCCAACCGCACCATCAGCTCGTCCCACGCCGAGGCGATGCGCTCGACACCCCAGCCGGTGGCGGCGGGTTTCCCGGAGAAGCCGTACCCCGGCAGCGACGGGCACACCACGTCGAAGCCCGCCTCGGTCAGCGGCGTGATCACCTTGGTGAACTCGACCACCGAACCCGGCCAGCCGTGGGTGATCAACAGTGGGAAGGCGTCCTCGCGCTGCGAGCGCTGGTGGATGAAGTGGATGTTCAGTCCGTCGATCTCGGTGGTGTACTGGTCGAAGGAGTTGAGGGCTTCTTCTCTTGTGCGCCAGTCGTATTCGCCGGCCCAATAGTCGGCGAGCTCGCGGGTGTAGGTCAGCGGGATGCCTTGGCTCCAGTCGTCGACGGCTTCGGCCTCGGGCCATCGGGTGCGGTTGAGCCGGTCTCTGAGGTCGGTCAGGTCGGCATCGGGGACGGAGATTCTGAACGGCTGGATTTGGGCCATGTCCCATCCTGACATCCGGGTGCGCGTGCCGGGTCCGGGCGTGGCTGATGTGATGAGATGGCCTCGTGGCTGACTCGACAGTTGCTGAACCTGCCATCGCCGCCCGTGCGCTCACCCTGCACGGACCCCATGGCCGGGTCTACGGGCCCCTCGATCTCGATATCGACCGCTCGGGCGTCACGGTCTTGATAGGACCGCCCGGTCTCGCCGGCACCGCGTTGTTACTCACCCTCGCCGGCCGGATGAGGCCGACGTCCGGTGAGTTGACGGTTTGCGGGCAGACGCGGACCACCGACATCTTCGCCGCCGCTGCGGTTGCCGGAATCGATGGCGTGGACGAGATCGCCGGCGACGTCACCGTCGGTGATGTGCTCACCGAACAGCTGCGCTGGAATTCGCCGTGGTACAGAAGGATTCGCCAGGCCGACGAGACCGACCTGACCCGGGTATGTGGCCCGGTGTTCGGGGACCTCCCGCTACCCGCCCTGGACCGGTACATCGATGAACTGCCCGAGCTCGACGGCCTGCTGCTGCGCGTGGCACTGGCCAACACCGCCCGCCCGCCGCTGCTGGTGGTCGGCACCCTCGAGCAGGTCACCGACAACGAACAGCGGGACCTGCTGGTCGAACGACTCGTCGACTTGGGCAGCGCGCAGACCGTCGTGGCCGCCAGTGTCAACGGAGTGCCGGGACAACCTGTGCAGCACTGTCAGCTCGGCGCGAAGGCAGGTGTCTGACCGTGTTCGCCGGACTGCCTGTGGGCACCGATCTGAAACGTTACGCCCGTGGCGTCATGCCCCGCGTCGCACTGGTCACCATCATCTTGATGCCGTTGCTGTACGGGGCCATGTATCTGTGGGCGTTCTGGAATCCGTTCGCCGAGATCAACAAGATCCCGGTGGCTCTGGTCAATGACGACCGCGGCGCACAGTCGCAGGGCCAACAGGTGCGTGCCGGGGACGAGGTCGCCGCGGCCCTGCTGGAGTCGGGCCAACTCAATCTCACCGAGACGTCCGCCGAGGACGCCGCCGATGGTGTCGCAAGCGGCCGGTACTACTTCTCGATCACTGTGCCGCAGGACTTTTCGGAGCGCATCGCTTCGCCGTCGAGTCAAGACCCGGAACAGGCGCAGCTCCGCTTCACCTTCAACGACGCCAACAACTACCTGGCCTCGGTCATCGGCCAGAACGCCGCCCGCGAAGTCGTCAACCAGGTCAACGCGAACGTCGGTGAACGGACCATCGGCACCGTCGTCTCCGGTCTCACCGACGCCGGTCAGGGGCTGGGTCAGGCGGCCGACGGCGCCGGGCAACTGGCCGCCGGACTCACCGCCGCCAATGACGGAGCCCACCAACTGTCCACCGGCGCAACCGCACTGGCCACCGGATTGCACACCGCCCAGGCGGGTGCGGCGCAGCTGGCCGCGGGTACGCAGCAGTTGGCCGGTGCCGTCGACGAAGCCACGACTCCGTTGCTCGAGGTGTTGGACCGCCTCGGCGACCTGAGCCTCAACCCCGACGACGTCGCGGTCGCCGCGCAGCACCTCAGTGGCGCCGTGCGTTCGACCACCGAGCGCATCGCCGCGCTGAACGTCAACAGTGCACATGCGGCCGCAGTCATCGACCAGACCGTTGCGTTCCTGCAGCACAATCCGGACCCGGCGATCCGGGATGCCGGTCATGCGCTCGCCGGCGCACAGCGCCTGCTACGAGCCGAAGGCATCGATCCCGCCACCGACGACGGCCTGATCCGGCTGCGCGACAGCGCAGCCCGCCTCGAGAGCGACCTCGGCGATCCGAACAGTCAGCTGCGCACGTTCCTCACGTCAGCGGTCAATGGCGGCCTGCGCGCCGACGTGGCGAAGTTGCGCGACGGCGTCGACGAGCTCAACTCCGGCGCAAACCAACTCGACGACGGGCTGCGACAGCTCGCCACCGGTGGCGACCGGATCGCCGAGGGCGCAGGAGAACTCGCCGACGGCACCCAGAAATTGGAGGCGGGCGGCCAGGAGTTGGCCACCAAGCTGCGCGAAGGTGCCACGATGATCCCGGCCTGGTCGCCCCAGCAACGCACGGAGGTCGCGCGGACGCTGGCGGCGCCCGTCGGTCTGGACCTGGTCACCGAGAACCCGGCCGCCACGTTCGGCACCGGTTTCGCCCCGTTCTTTCTGCCGCTGGCGCTGTTCATCGGCACGTTGATCATCTGGATGTTGCTGACGCCTCTGCGTGCGCGTCCGATCGCCAACGGACTCGGCGCGGTCCGGGTCGTGCTGGCGTCCTACTGGCCGGCGATGTTGATCGCGGTCTGCCAGGTGGTGGTCATGTATGTCGTCGTCCACTTCGGTGTCGGACTGCAAGCCAAGTACCCGCTGGCCACCGTCGGATTCCTGATCCTGGTCGCGGCGGCATCCCTCGCATTGATCCAGGCCTTCAACGCGCTGTTCGGTGAGGCGGTCGGCCGGGTGGTGACCCTGGCATTCCTGATGCTTCAGCTGGTTTCGGCGGGCGGGATCTATCCCGTCGAAACCACCGCGAAACCGTTCCAGATCATCCATCCGTTCGACCCGATGACATACGCGGTCAACGGTCTCCGGCAGGTCATCGTCGGCGGGATCGACGCGAGACTGTGGACCGCGATCACGGTGTTGACTGCCGTGGCGCTGGCATCGTTGGCGGCCAGTGCGTGGGCAGCCCGACGCAACCGCCAGTACACGATGGACCGACTCCACCCCCCGATCGAGGTCTGACGATGACCGACGACAACGACACCCGACGGCTCAAGGACTTCGGCGGCACGGTGTTCTTCCTGCTCCTGCAGGGGTTCCTGTGGCGGGCCACGCTGTTTCTTTCCGCAGCATCGGACCGAGCGCTGATCTATGCCGGCCTGGTGCTGCTGTTCGCGACGATCGTGGTGTCGATCTGGCGGGTGGCCACCAAGAAGCCGGCGGCGCTGATCGCGCTCGGAGGCGCCGGGGCGCAGTTGGTCCTCGGCGGTATCGCACTCCTCTGACCCCGCCGAAATTGCGTTCCACGCGCGTCAAATCGCCATTTGACGCGCGTGGAATGCAATTTCGGCGAAATTAGGGCAGGCCGATGCGGCGGTAGCGCTCCAGTCGTGCGGCCAGCCGATCGTCGGCGGGGGCGGCGCGCAGGCGATGCAACTCCGCGGCGATGGTGTCGGCCAGCCGCCGGGTGAACGCCAGGGGTTCGTCGGCCGCGTCGGTCTCCTCGGGCACCACCACGTCGACGATGCCGTGGCGCAACAGGTCCACCGAGCGAATGCCCTGAGCGGCAGCCAATTCCGCGGCGTGGTCGACGTCGCGGTAGACGATCGCGCTCGCGCCCTCCGGCGGCAGCGGAGCCAGCCAGCCGTGCAGCGCGGCCAGGACACGGTCGGCGGGGACCATGGCCAGGGCCGGTCCTCCACTGCCCTGACCCAACAGCACCGACACCGTCGGGGTCGCCAGCGTGACCAGTTCGGCCAGACACCGTGCGATCTCGGCGGCCAGTCCGCCCTCCTCGGCCTCGGCGGACAGCGCCGGACCGGCGGTGTCGATCACCAGCACCAGGGGCAGCTGCAGGCTGGCCGCCAACGCCATGCCGCGGCGCGCTTCCCGCAGCGCGGCCGGCCCGACCAGCCCGCCGACCACCCGTTGCTGGCCGAGGACGACGGCGGGCTGACCGCCGAAGCGCGCCAGCGCCAGCAGCATCGTCGCTGCCTCGCCCTGCCCGGTGCCCGACAGCAGCACCCGCTCGGTCGACCCGTGCTGCAGCAGATGACGCACTCCGGGCCGGTCGGGCCGCCGCGAGATCTCCACGGATTCCCACGCGCCGACCTCGGGTAGCGGACCGAACACCGGCTCGGCAGGCGCGGCTCCGGGCCGGTCCCACACCACCTTCAGCGCCCGGTCGAGCGTCGAGCGCAGCATCGCGAGCGGGACCACCGCATCGACGACGCCGTGGCGTTGCAGGTTCTCCGCGGTCTGCACACCGGACGGGAACGGCTCCCCGTAGAGGTGCTCGTAGACCCGTGGGCCGAGAAACCCGATCAGCGCCCCCGGCTCGGCGGCGGTGACGTGGCCCAGCGACCCCCAGGACGCGAACACCCCGCCGGTGGTCGGGTGCCGCAGGTACACCAGGTACGGCAGGTGGGAGCGCTTGTGCAGCTCGACCGCGGCGGCGATCTTGACCATCTGCAGGAAGGCGACCGTGCCCTCCTGCATGCGGGTCCCGCCCGAACTCGGTGAGGCCAGCAGCGGCAACCTCTCGGCGGTGGCGCGGTGCACCGCAGCGATGATGCGCTCGGCCGCGGCCACCCCGATCGAGCCGGCCAGGAAGTCGAACTCGCAGACCACCACCGCCACCCGGCGGCCGAACACCCGGCCCTCCCCGGTGACGACCGACTCGTCCAGGTCGGTGGCGTCGGTCGCCTCGGCCAGTTCCCGCTGGTAGCTCGCCGACGTCGCCACCTGCAGCGGGGGAGCGTCCCAGGAGACGAAGGAGTCCTCGTCGAGGACGGCGTCGCGCAACTCCAGGGCACGGATCCGGCTCACAGGAAAAGGCTAACTAGTGTGGACCCATGATCGGAGCGACCCGAGACGGCCATGTGCTGACCCTGGAACTGCAACGTCCCGAGCGGCGCAACGCGCTGAACAGTGAACTCGTCGACGGTCTGCGCGCGGCGATCGAGCAGGCCACCGCCGACGACGTCCGGGCCATCGTGCTCACCGGACAGGGACATGTCTTCAGCTCCGGCGCCGACCTGTCGGGTGGGCAGGGGGTTGCCGACGAGTTGCCGGAGAAGGCCAAGGCGCTCAACCTCGCGATCGACTCGGCGCCGATCCCGGTGATCGGCGCCATCAACGGACCGGCCATCGGCGCGGGTGTCATCCTGGCGATGATCTGCGATCTACGGGTGGTCGCACCGGAGGCGTACTTCCAGTTTCCGGTCGCGAAATACGGTATCGCCCTGGACAACTGGAGCATCCGGCGACTGACGTCGCTGGTGGGTGCGGGGCGTGCGCGCGGGATGTTGCTGGCCGCCGAACGCCTGACCTCCGAGGTCGCGCTGCAGACCGGGATGGCCAACCGCATCGGCACCCTCGCCGACGCGCAGGCGTGGGCGCAGGAGATCGCCGGCTACGCACCGCTGGCCCTGCAGCACGCCAAACGCGTCCTGAACGACGACGGCGCCTACGAAGACCCCCGGCCGATCCACCAGGAACTCTTCGACCGGGCCTGGTCCAGCCAGGACATCATCGAAGCTCAGGTGGCGCGGATCGAGAAACGACCCCCGAAGTTCCAGGGAGCCTGATGAACATCAACACCGCGCTGCGACTCGGTTTCGGGACCGCCTCGGCGCTGGCCGGGGGATGGGTGCTGCGCGCGCTGCAGGGCACCCCGGCCGCCCTGGGGGCCACCCCCGCCGAGATCGCGCCGGTGGCCCGCCGCTCACCGCACTATCGGCACGGCAAGTTCTACAACCTGGAACCACCCTCGGGCATCACGATGGACCGCGAGGTGCAGCGCATGCTGCTGCGGGATCTGGCCAACGCCGGGTCGGCCGGAAAACCGTCCGGCCCGATCCCGCTGGTCAGCCCGTCGACCATCGAGTCCCACCCCGACGGCATCGCGGCCAGCTGGTACGGACACTCCAGCGTCCTGATCGACGTCGACGGCTACCGCGTGCTGGCCGACCCCGTGTGGAGCAGGCGGTGTTCCCCGTCGCGCACGGTCGGTCCGCAGCGTCTCCACGACGTTCCGGTGCAATTGGAAGCGCTGCCCGCGCTGGATGCCGTGGTGATCAGCCACGACCACTACGACCATCTCGACATCGACACGATCCTGGCCCTGGCCAGGACCCAGCGCGCGCCGTTCGTGGTGCCGCTGGGCATCGGGGTCCATCTGCGTACTTGGGGCGTCCCGGAGAGCCGGATCGTCGAACTCGATTGGAACGAATCGCACCGCATCGACGACCTGACCCTGATCTGCACCCCGGCCCGGCACTTCTCGGGGCGGTTGTTCAGCCGCGACGCCACACTGTGGTCGTCCTGGGTGGTGGCCGGTCCGCGGCACCGCGCGTATTTCGGCGGCGACACCGGCTACACGAAGAGCTTCGCCGAGATCGGGGCCGCGCACGGCCCGTTCGACCTCACGCTGCTGCCGATCGGCGCCTACCACCCTGCGTTCGCCGACATCCACATGAACCCGGAGGAAGCGGTGCGCGCGCATCTCGACCTCACCGACCGGGACAGCGGCCTCATGGTCCCGATCCACTGGGCGACGTTCCGGCTGGCCCCGCACCCGTGGGCCGAGCCCGCCGATCGGCTGGTCGTCGCCGCCGACGACGAGCGCGTCCGCATCGTGGTGCCGATGCCCGGTGCGCGGGTGGTCCCGACCTCGACATTCGATCCGTGGTGGCGCTGACGCCGGCGAAAGACGCGCTACGGTGCTGACCATGAGAACGCCGGCCGGGGCGGCCACACTCATCTCGCTGGCCCTGCTGCTGGGCGGCTGCGCCGACCCGCGCGACACCGTCACGCCCAACACCGACGCCGCGCCGTCGGCGGCCCCGGCCCCAGCCCCCGATCCGCCCCTGCCGCCGGCTCTGGTGCCGGCGATGCCCCTGCCGGACGACGCGGTCGCCGACGCGGTGTCCCGGCTCGACGGCATGATCGACGACCTGATGACCAAGTCCGGCCTGCCCGGGATGGCGGTCGCCGTCGTGCACGCCGGAGAAACCGTCTACAGCAAGGGTTTCGGTGTCAAGAACACCGAACTCGGTGACGATGCGAGCAACCGTGTCGACCCCGACACCGTGTTCCAGGTGGCGTCGCTGTCCAAGCCGCTGGGCGCAACCGTGGTGGCTCATCAGGTCGGCGAAGGGGTGATCGGATGGGACACCCCGCTGGTCGACCACCTGCCCTGGTTCTCGCTCGCTGATCGAGCAGTCACCCAGATGGTGACCGTCGGCGACATGTACGCCCACCGGTCGGGACTTCCCGACCATGCCGGCGACCTCCTGGAGGACCTCGGTTACGACCGGCGCCTGGTATTGGAGAAGCTGCGCGAGTATCCGCTCGAGCCGTTCCGGACGTCGTACGCCTACACGAACTTCGGGCTCACCGCCGGCGCCGAAGCCGTCGCCGCCGCTGCCGGTGCTCGGTGGGAGGACCTCAGCCAGAAAGTGCTCTACGAGCCGCTGGGGATGTCGTCGACCAGTTCCCGGTTCGACGACTTCGTCGTGCGCCCCAACCGTGCCGTCGGGCACCTGCACGTCGACGGGGATTACCGACCCGACCAGGTGCGCGACCCGCAGGCCGAAGCACCGGCCGGCGGGGTGAGCAGCTCGGTGAACGACCTGGCCCGATGGCTGATGATGATGCTGGCCGACGGCGAGTACCGGGGAGCGCAGATCGTCGATCCCGCAGCACTGCACGCGGCCCTGACCCCGCAGAGCGTCTCGGATCGGGCGTCGGATCCGGCCGCGCGGTCGGGGTTCTACGGCTACGGGTTCAATGTGGGTACCACGTCCGCGGCGCGCCAACAGTTCAGCCACTCGGGCGCGTTCGAACTCGGGGCCGGCGCGAACTTCCTGATCCTGCCTTCGGCGGATGTCGCGATCGTCGCATTGACCAATGCCACTCCGTCGGGCGTGCCGGAAACCCTCACCGCGCAGTTCGCCGATCTGGTCCAGTTCGGCGAGATCCGCCAAGACTGGTGGGAGCTCTACCATCAAGCCTTCGTGGACATGGAAAAGCCGGTCGGGTCGCTGGTCGGGGCCGCTCCGCCCGCCCAGCCCACCCCACCCGCGCCGTTGGCCACCTACGTCGGTCAGTACAGCAACTCGTTCTGGGGGCCGGCGCGGGTGCGCGAGACCGACGACAGACTGGAGTTGGCAATCGGCCCGAAATTCGTGGTCCCGCTGAAGCACTGGGACGGTGACGTGTTCACCTTCTCGTTCGTCACGGAGAACGCTCCGCCGGGCACCGTGTCCAAGGCGACCTTCGACGGCGACTGGCTGACACTGGAATACTTCGACCGGGACGGACGAGGGACGTTCACCCGATGAGTACCTCGCTCGTCACGGGCCTGTCCGATGCCGAGGTCGCCGACCGCGTCGCTGCCGGGAAGACCAACGACGTCCCCACGCGCGCCGCGCGCAGCGTCTCGGAGATCGTGCGCGGCAACGTGTTCACGCGCATCAACGCGATCCTCGGTGTGCTGTTCCTGATCGTGCTGTCCACCGGGTCGATCATCAACGGCGCGTTCGGGCTGCTGATCATCGCCAACAGCGCCATCGGCATCATCCAGGAGCTGCGGGCGAAGAACACGCTGGACAAACTGGCCATCGTCGGGCAGGCCAAGCCGCTGGTGCGCCGCCTGGGTCCGTCGGGGCCCGAATCGCGGCGTCTGCTGCCCAGCGAGGTCGTCCTCGACGACATCATCGAACTCGGTCCCGGCGACCAGATCGTCGTCGACGGGCAGATCGTCGAGGAAGCCAACCTCGAGGTCGACGAGTCGTTGCTCACCGGCGAGGCCGACCCGATCGCGAAAGATGCCGGCGATCAGGTGATGTCGGGCAGCTTCGTCATCGCCGGCAGCGGCGCCTACCGGGCCACCAAGGTCGGCCGTGAGGCGTACGCGGCCAAACTCGCCGAGGAGGCCAGCAAGTTCACGCTGGTCAAATCCGAGTTGCGCAGCGGCATCAACAAGATCCTGCAATTCATCACCTATCTGTTGGTGCCGGCCGGATTGCTGATCATCTACACGCAGCTGTTCACCACCGATGCCGGATGGCGGGCCTCGGTCCTGCGGATGGTCGGCGCGCTCGTCCCGATGGTGCCCGAGGGGCTGGTGCTGATGACCTCGATCGCGTTCGCGGTCGGGGTGATCCGGCTGGGTCGGCGCCAGTGTCTGGTCAACGAACTGCCCGCCATCGAGGGACTGGCCCGCGTCGACGTGGTCTGTGCCGACAAGACCGGGACGCTCACCGAGAACGGTATGCGGGTCTGTGATCTGGCGGAAGCCGCAGACGATCCCGAAGTCGTCGCCGTCCTGGCTCAGTTGGCCGCCGACGATCCACGTCCCAACGCCAGCATGGCCGCCATCGCCGAGGCGTACCCGACACCACCGGGGTGGGTGTGCACCGCCACCGCTCCGTTCAAGTCCGCCACGAAGTGGAGCGGCGCATCCTATGAGGGCCACGGCAACTGGGTGATCGGTGCGCCGGACGTACTGCTGGATCCGGGCTCCCCGATGGCCGAGTCGGCCGAGCGCATCGGCGCCACCGGGATGCGGGTGCTGCTGCTGGCGTCCACCGACACCGCGGTCGACCGCCCCGACGCGCCCGGAACGGTCACCCCGAAGGCTCTCGTCGTCCTCGAGCAACGCATCCGACCCGACGCCCGGGACACCCTCGACTACTTTGCCTCGCAGAAGGTTTCGGTCAAGGTCATCTCCGGCGACAACGCGGTGTCGGTGGGTGCGGTGGCAGGTTCGCTGGGGTTGCAGGGCGAGGTGATGGACGCGCGGAACCTTCCCGAACAGCCCGAAGCCCTGGCCGAAACGGTGGAGGAGTGCACCACCTTCGGCCGCGTCCGCCCGGACCAGAAGAGGGCGATGGTGCACGCGCTGCAGTCGCGCGGCCACACCGTCGCCATGACCGGCGACGGCGTCAACGACGTCCTCGCACTCAAGGACGCCGACATCGGGGTCGCGATGGGGTCGGGTAGTTCCGCCTCGCGTGCCGTGGCCCAGATCGTGCTGCTGGACAACAAGTTCGCCACCCTGCCCTATGTGGTCGGCGAAGGCCGGCGGGTGATCGGGAACATCGAACGCGTCTCCAACCTGTTCCTGACCAAGACGGTGTACTCGGTGCTGCTCGCGGTGCTGGTGGGCCTCGGGGGACTGGCATCGGCGATCTTCGGCACCGATCCGTTGCTGTTCCCGTTCCAGCCCATCCACGTCACCATCGCGGCGTGGTTCACCATCGGGATACCGGCCTTCATCCTGTCGCTGGCCCCGAACAACGAGCGCGCCAAACCGGGATTCGTGCGGCGGGTGATGACCGCGGCACTGCCGTCCGGGGTCGTGGTCGGCGCGGCCACCTTCGCGTCCTATCTCCTGGCTTACCAGGGCCGTAACGCCTCGGAGCTGGAGCAGACCCAGGCCTCGACAGCGGCACTGATCACGCTGCTCACCTCGGCGTTGTGGGTCCTCGCGTGCGTGGCGCGGCCATACGAGTGGTGGCGGGTCGCGCTGGTGACGGTGTCGGTGCTGGCCTACGTGGTGATCTTCTCGATTCCGTTGGCCCGCGACCTGTTCATCCTGGACATCTCGAATGTCCAGGTGACCTCCACGGCACTGGGGATCGGCCTTGCCGGTGCCCTCGCGATCGAGCTGATCTGGTGGGCGCAGGGCGCGGTTCTGGGAGAGCGTCGTCGGCTGTGGCGGGAGCGGTAGGCTCGCGAACATGTCGTTCCTGGACAAAGTGAAGAACTGGGTGGCGAAGAATCCCGACAAGGCCGGCGACGCGATCGAGAAGGCCGGCGACTTCTTCGACAAGAAGACCCAGGGCAAGTACGCCCAACACGTCGACAAGGCGCAGGACGCCGCCCGCAACTACGTCACCAAGAACAACCCCCCGGCTCCGGGCACGGCGCAGCAACCGCCGGCCCAGCCGCCTCGGCAGCAGCCGCCCGCCGACCCACCCGTCTCGTAACGCGATGGCCAAACTGTCGGTTTCCGTCGACGTCCCCCTGCCGCCGGAGAAGGCCTGGGAGTGCGCCTCGGATCTGTCCCGCTACCGGGAGTGGCTGTCGATTCACCGGGTGTGGCGGTCACGCCTGCCCGACGTCATCGAGAAGGGCACCGAACTCGACTCGATCGTCGAGGTCAAGGGCATGCCCAATCGGATCCACTGGAAGGTCGTGCATTACCGTCCGCCGGAGTCGATGACGCTCAACGGTGACGGTAAGGGCGGGGTCAAGGTCAAACTGATGGGCAAGATCAGGCCCGCTTCTCAGGGTGCCGGCTCCACGGTGACGTTCGACATCCACCTGGGCGGCCCGGCGCTGTTCGGTCCCATCGGCATGGTGGTCGCCGGCGCACTCAAGGGCGATATCCAGGAGTCGCTGAACCGCTTCAAGACCGTCTTCGCCCCGGCCTGACCGTCGGCTGCAGCCGCGACCGCGCGACATCGGCAGCCCCATTGCCCGTGATCAGCCACAACGTGGTCAGGCTGTCGACGAGTTCCTCAAGGCTCACCCGCGCACGACCATCGACGTAGGCCAGGATCGCCTCGGCGGTGCCCCCGATGACGAACGCGGGGGCGACCTCCGCCAACGGGTCGCTCTCCAATTCGACTCCGTGCACGCTGCGCGCATTGGCGACGAGCACCGAGGTCAACCCCCGCATCACCGTCGCCCGGTGACGGTGCAGAGGGGGCGACGCCGCCACACCGCCGAGCAGCACGCGGGCGCGGCGCGGGTCGGTCACCAGATGACGCACCACGGCGCCGACCGCAGCGGCCGCCTGCCGCTCGAGAGGTTCGGCAGCCGTCGCGGCGGTTGCCGACAGCGTCACGACGCTGACACCGGCGGCGATGTCGTCGACCGCGGCCGCGGCGACGGCATCCAGATCGGGGAAGCTCTCGTAGAAGTACCTCTTGTTCAGTCCTGCGGTGGCACAGATCTTGTCGACGGTGATCGCGCGCCATTCGTTGGCCGCCATGACGTCCAGGGCGGCGTCGATCAGCTTGCCGCGTCGCTCCACACGCCGCTGCTCGGCGGAGCGGCCGCCGTACGGGCGGGGCGACGGTGCGGACATCGGACCATCGTCGCACCTCTTGACACCCATCACAGAATTCTGGCACGGTTTCGTACCAGACGGCCCGGGAGGGGGTGCGATGACCACCATCGAATGGCTGGACACGTCGATCGTCACCGCGGCGAAGACCCACCTGCAGGGCGTGGCGGCTGCCGTGACGTCCCGCTATCCCAGCCCCGAACGCCCCCTGGCGCGGCCGCCGGCCGGCTCAGGTCTCGAACCGGTGATGGGCACGTACGGCTTCCCGGTGCTCGGCCACGTTGTCAGCACCCTCGTCGACCCGCTCGCGTTCGCCCGTGAGCGGTATGACCGCTACGGCCCGGTGTGGTGGGCGGGTGGGGTCGGTTTCCGGGTGGTGTCGGCGATGGGCCCGGAAGCGCTCGAGACGGTGTGGATCAACAGGGACAAGGCCTTCTCCAGCGAACGCGGGTGGGCACCGGTCATCGGCCCGTTCTTCCACCGCGGCATCATGCTGCTCGACTTCGAGGAGCACCGCGACCACCGCCGCATCATGCAGCACGCCTTCACGCGCAGCGCGCTCGAGGGCTATCTCGATCTGATGCACCCGGGAGTCGAGCGCACTGTCTCCGATTGGGCTCCGGCGCAAGGCTTTCCGTTCTACACGGCGGTCAAGAAGTTGTTGCTGGACCTGGCCGCGGAAGTGTTCGTCGGCGCCACCCTCGGTGACGAAGCCGATCAGCTCGCCGCGGATTTCCACGACACCGTGTGCGGCGGACAGGCCATCGTCCGCGCCGATGTCCCCGGCGGGACCTGGGCGCGGGGTCTGCGCGCCCGGGAACGCCTGGAACGGTATTTCGCCGCCCAGTTGCCGGCGCGGCGCGCGGGCGACGGCACCGACCTGTTCTCGATGTTGTGCCGCAGCCGCAGCGACGACGGCGCCGTCTTCAGCAACGACGACATCGTCAACCACATGATCTTCTTGCTGATGGCCGCTCACGACACGAGTGCGATCGCCGTCTCGATGATGGTCTACGAGCTGGGCCGCAACAGCGTCTGGCAGGACGCGCTGCGCGACGAAGCGCAACGTACCCCGCTCGAGGATTCCACGTTGGGTGGGCTGGAACGCTATTCGCTCCTCGACGCGGCGTTCAAGGAAACCCTGCGCATGTACGCCCCTGCAGGCACGCTGTTCCGGCAGACGGTCAAGGACACCGAGATCGCCGGGCATTTCATTCCACGCAAGACGCAGGTGGCGGTCAACGTGTACGCGTCGATGCGTCTGGCCGACTGGTGGCCGAACCCGGACCTGTTCGACCCCGGCCGATTCGTCGACGGCGGCGCCGACGCCTCCGCCATCCATCGGTATGCGTTCGCGCCGTTCGGCGGAGGTGCCCACAAGTGCATCGGTCAGCAGTTCGCGGACATGAGCGTCAAGACGATCATGCATCGACTGCTGAGGCAGTTCGAATGGAGCGTTCCCGATGATTACCGGCCGCGGATGGTCTGGGGCACCGGGCCGACGCCCGCCGACGGCCTCCCGATCAGGCTGCGGGCTATCCCAGCGCGGTGAGCGCCTCAGGGATCGGTGTATCGCCTTCGACGAGCTCGAAGGTCTGACCGCCGGTGTCCGGCGCGTCCAGAACCGCGACCAGCACCGCCGCGACGTCCGCGCGCGGGATGCTTCCGCGCCCAGTCTGCGCGGCGAGGCGCACCTTGCCGGTGCCCGGGTCGTCGGTCAGCGCGCCGGGCCGCACGATGGTGGTGGAAAGCCCTGCACGAGAACGGATGTCGTCGTCAGCGGCACCCTTTGCGCGCAGGTAGGCGACGAACACCTCGTCGGCGACATCGTCGGGCACCTGCGCGTCGGCGCCCATCGCCGAGATCATCACATAGCGCCGCACCCCGGCGGCTTCGGCGGCATCGGCGAGCAGGATCGCCGCGTCTCGATCGACGGTCTGCTTGCGCGCCGCGCCGCTACCGGGCCCGGCGCCGGCGGCGAAGATCACCGCGTCGGCACCCCGCAGATGCGACGCCACCGTCTCGACGTCGGAGTTCTCGAGGTCGAGGACGATCGGCTCGGCGCCCGCTGCCCCCAGGTCGGCCGCGTGGTCGGGATTGCGGATGAACCCGGCCACCGAATCACCCCGCTCGGACAGCAGTCGTTCGGTCAGCAACGCGATCTTGCCGTGTCCGCCGGCGATGACGACACGCATGAGGTCTTTCCCTTCGTCAGCGGCGGAGCCGACGGCGGACCAGGTTCGTGAACTCCGCTGTCGATCGGCGCACTGATTCGAGTTCCAGCGATACCACCAACGTGTCTACCATCGCGAACGGCAGCGTGGTGACGACGGCGCCGCGGCCGTACTCGATGTGCCAGGACCCGGGGTGGATGGTCAGGCCGCGTGCGTGCCCGCGCTGCAGGCACGTGTGTCCACCGGGCAGCAGCGGCGGAAGCGCACCGGTGTCGTCGGATTCCAGGTCGTAGGAGTCGATTCGGCCGGCCAACAGGAACTTGTGCACGTCGACGTGCTTGTAGCGTCCGGAGAACCCCTGCGTACCGGTGGGCGAGCCGAAGATCACGATGTACTCCCGGGTGCTGAAGTACAGGAACCGCACCTTGCCCAGGATGCCGCCGGCCTTACTGCCGACCCACCGGCCGGGGGCGGGATCGATGAGGTGCGGGTACTCGTCGGCGAGCAACTCGACTGCCGTGCGCACGACCTCGTCGGTGTCGGTGGACGACCCGGCCACGCGTGCGGCGACACCGCGCAGGACGTCGGGGTCGATCTGGTAGCTCATCGGGAGACCTCCATCGGCATGCGGATCGGTCCGCTGAGGCCCAGCAGCGGCTTCCAGGGCACCTCGCCGACGCAGCGGGCATCGGACATGCGGTGGGCGAGCACCTGCAGGGCTTCGCTGAGCTCGAGTCGGGCCAGGTTCGCGCCCAGGCAGTAGTGCACGCCGCCACCGAACGTCAGAATCGGCGGTGGAGCCTCGCGGGTGATGTCGAAGCGTTCCGGGTCCTGGTACACGGTGGCGTCGCGATTGGCGGCGTAGGTGTTGACGACGATGAAAGAACCTGCCGGGAAGAGATATTCACCGATCGTGACGTCCTGGGACGCGCTGCGCACGGTGCTGCACATCGACGGCGAGTGGCGCATCGTCTCCTCGACCGCGGGCATCGCCAGCTCCGGACGCTCCCGCAGCAGCGCCCACTGGTCGGGATGTTCGCAGAGCACCTGCATGGATGCGGCCAGTTGGCTGCGGGTGGTGTCCGTCCCCGCGACGAGGATGCTGAACGCGAGCATGCGGACTTCCGCGGCGTCGAGGCGGTCACCGCTGTCCTCGATGCGGATCAGCTCCGACAGCAGATCATCGGTGAGCTGTCGTCTGCGCTGCGCGATCATCGCGTCGATGTAGTCGTCGAACTCATCCCAGGCTCGAAGGATCGTGGGTTGTTCCGCAGCCAGGTCGCAGTCGAAACTGACGATCTTGAAGATGTCGTCGGCCCACCGCGAGAACTGCTGCCAGTCCTGTCGCGGTGCGCCCAGCAGCGCGCAGATGATCGGGATCGGGTAGGGCCGGGCGATGTCGGAGACGAACTCCCAGCGCGACGACGCTGTGGCGGCGTCGATGAGCTCGTTGATCACCGAACGGATCGTGCCGTGCAGATGCGCTGTGGCCCTGGGCGTGAAGGCGCGCGAGACCAGCCCGCGCAGCCGACGGTGTTCGTCGCCCTCCATGTTCAGGATGCTGCGGGTGACCCGGTCCCACAGCGGACCTGACGTGATGCCGTGCGCTGAGAGGTGGATGCCCTGCGGGACCACGAACCTCGGGTCGCGCAGTACCGTGCGGGCCAATTCGTAGGATAGCACTTCCGGCCCGATCGGTCCGAGTGCGACGGGGGCCTGCTGCTGCGCGGCGCGAAACTGTGGGTAGATCCGTTGCGGCGTGTCGGTCAACCCGTAGTCCAGCGTGGGCAGTCCGGCGGCGAAGATGTCGGTGCCGCGGGTCGTGGTGCTCACCGAGCGGCCCTGCCGATGGTCAGCGGCAGCTTCGGCAGCCCGCATGTGGCTGCCGGCCAGGAGATCTCGGGAACCCACCCCGGCGCGATCTCGAAATCCGGTATCCGGGACAGCCATTCGGAGACGATGAGGCGCAGCTCCATGCGGGCCAGGTGCGCTCCGAGGCAACGGTGCGGTCCCGCGCCGAAACCCCAGTGCTTGTGCACGCGGCCGTCGAGGATCAGGTCGTCGGTCGAGTCGGCGTCGACGCCATCGCGGTTCACTGCGCCGACGGGCAGCCGCACCTGTGTCCCTGCGGGCAGTCGGACACCGGCGACGGTGACGGGCGCAGTGGTGACCCGCCCGAGAATGGGCGCGGCGGGTTCGAGCCGGACGATCTCCTCGACGAAACCGGCGACCGCAGGCGGATTGTCCCGAAGGTGGGCCCGCACGTCAGGGCGCCGGGCCAGTTCCAGGAGCGCCATGCCGATGGTGGCGGTCACCGTGTCCAGGCCGGCGAGCACGAACACCAGGGACAGGCCGGTGGCCTCGGCGTCGGTCAACGGGTCGTCGCGGTGCAGGAGATCGGACAGGATTCCGGCACCGGGGTTGTCCCGTTGTGTCGCAACGGCTTCGGTCAGGTATCCGAACAGCTCTGCGGCCGGTGTGAGGTCGACGCTCTCGGGGTCGGTGGCCAGGCTGACCGCGATGATCGCGTCCTTCCAGGCGACGAGCCGATCACGGTCCTCCAGAGGAAGTCCGAACAGCGTGAGGAAGACCTGGGAGGGGTAGGGGACGGCGAGGTCGGCGATCACCTCGCATTCGCTACGTCGGGCGATCGGGTCGATGATGTCGATCGCCTGGGCCTGCAGCGACGGCAACAGCGCCGACAGGGTCTGCGGGCTGAAGTACTGGTGCAGGATCCTGCGGTAGCGGGTGTGTTCGGGCGGGTCGAAACCCAACGGCACCAGGGGCACCGGGCTGATCATGTCGTCGTAGGACGTCCGCGAGGAGTAGACGGCCGGATCCCGCAGCGCGGCCAGGATGTCGTCGCGGCGGGTGAAGTAGTACCAGCCGTCCCCGCCGGAGAGGACGGGGCCCAGTTCCCGTAGTCGGTCCCAGCCGGCGGCGCGGTCGCGCGCCATCGGCAGATCTTCGTACCGGACGATCGGCAGGGCGTCGATGGCGGTCATGGCACGTTGGTGGCCAGCAGGGTCAGCGGGAGACCGAGCACCGACAGATCGATCTCGTCGAGGTGGTGGCCCTCCCCGGCGAAGCTCTGCCGGAAGCGGACGGTCGCGTCGTAGCGTTCGGTGACTCTCTCCGCGGCCGCCGCCTCCGCCACGCGGACCACCACGGTGTAGACGCCGTCGCCGTGTCGGTCGAGGAACTCGTTGACCGAGGCCGCCACCTGCCCGGTCGATCCCGCGATCGGGCTGATCAGCTCGATGCCGTGCTCCCAGTCGAGATCCACGTGGATGCCGAGTTCGGCGAGATCGGCACTGTTGAAGGTGAATCCGAGGTCGGTGAACAACGACAGCAGCGCGCTCTGGCGTTGCGGTGCCACCGCGAACACGACGTGATGCCGGCTCGTGGCAGTCATGGACGGACCAGCCCGCGCGGTTGGACGAGACCGAGGTCGAGGTGGGTCAGCCAGCCCGGCGGCGCGTCGCAGACGTCGGGGATCGTGTTCACCGCTCCCATCGCGGTCCAGGTGTACCCGGGGTGGACCATGGTGCCGTCGGGTTGTTCGAGGCCCTGGAGGGTGAGCTCGGTGTTCGGGTCGCCGTGCATGATCAACCGGTAGCGCGTGGTGCCCCAGTCCCACGGCGGATCGAGTTGTTCGCCCCGGCCGATCAGGTAGATGGCGTGGTAGACGATCAGTGGACGACCCTGGACCCATGCCGTCCATTCGTGGTGCTGGGCGGCGACGGTGCCCTGGGGCAGGACACCCTCCGGGTGCGGGATGTCGGTGGCGGCGGTGGCGGCGCGGACGTCGGCGGCGGTGACCTCGTCGATGGTCACGCCGAGGCCGTCGGCGATGATGTGCATCGATTGCGCGAAGAACGGCACGCCGAGGCCGAGCAGGGTGGGTTCGGACACGAAGGTGTTCTTGTCCTTGCCGAAGCCCATCCAGTCGATGTGGTCGAGCGGGGCGTCGGTCAGCACGTTGACGACCTCGAACAGTTCGATCTTGTCGATGCGGCTGGCCACGCGCGCCAGGGTGAGCGGCAGAATGTCCCCGGCGTAGCCGGGATGGATTCCCCCGGAATGGAATGAGGCTCCGCCGGCGACGCAGGCCGCGCGGATCCGTTCCCCGGGTTCGTGGAATTGTGCGGTGGGGTAGTAGAAGCCGCTCGTGGTGACGACGTTCTTCCCCGACTCCAGCAGGCGGCACACCGTGTCGACGTCCATGATCACCGGCGTGTAGAAGACACAGTCGGCGTCGGTTGCGATCACTGCTTCGATGTCATCGGTCGCGGCCACGCCGACCGGCGCGGTGCCGGCGAGCTCACCGGCGTCCTTGCCGACTTTCTCGGGGTTGTGCACGAGGACCGCGGCGAGCTCGTAGACGGGGTTCTCGATGAAGTGGCGCAGTCCGGCCTGGCCGACGTCGCCGGTCATCCACTGAATCACGCGATAGGTTCGCTGTGGCACACCCACTCCTCATCTTGCGGTCGACAGGACGCCGCGCGGGAGCAGCAGCGGCAGGTCGGTGTAGGTCGCGATGCCCGGTGCGGCCGCGACGACTGCGGGGATGGCGGTGATCGCGGGCATGGCCGTGATGGTCAAGCCCAGCATGATGAAGTCGTCGATCGTCTCGGCCGTGAAGTCCGGGGGCGGCTGGAAAGCCAGCGTGGAGGTGATCGTCGGCCGTCCCTCCACGGTGACGGTGTACCCGAACGTGGTGTCCCAGTGGGGATCGAGGCTCTGACCTTTGGTCCAGACACCGCGGATCTCGATGACGTCCCTGTCACCGACGATTCCCTGCCAACACACGTCGATCCCTGCGACACAACCTTTCTCGATCGTCCAGTCGCCGGGCAGGGTCAGATCCTCGGTGGTCTGCGCGTACTGCGCCGTGCACCGCACCTCGTCGAGCTGTGTGCCGAGGGCGTCGGCCACCAGCTGTACGGCTTCGGCGAAGATCGCCGACCCCTTCTCGGTGATGTCAGGCAGGTCGGGGTGGTCGATGGGATAGCCGAAACCCATGGGTATCTCGGTCGCCGGCGAGTTGTAGATGGTGGTGTCGAAGGATTCGACGATGGCGATGCGGTCGACCCGGTCGGAGATTCCTGCGGTGACGATCGCGAACAGCTGGATGAACCCGGGGTTGATGCCGCTACCGAAGATCGTCGCGCCACCGCGTGTGCATGCCTCGAGAACCCGGTCGCGGCCGGCGCCCTCGCCGGGGCCGTTGATGAACTCGGAGGTGGTCACGACGTTGATGCCGTGTTCGAGGATGCGCACCAACTCGTCGAGGTCGGCGAACATCGGGTTGTAGACCACGCAGTCGGGACGCAGCGCCAGGAGCGACTCGATGTCGTCGGTGGCGTATACGCCCAGCGGCTCGATCCCGCACAGCGTGCCGACGTCGGCACCGACCTTGTCGGTCGACCAGGCGTAGCAGCCGACCAGGTCGAGGTCGGAGTTGGCGGTGACGGCGTGCACGGATTTCTTGCCGACGTTGCCGGTGGTCCACTGCACGACTCGGTAGGTCACGGTGCCGACCGTGGTCCCGGGGCGAAGGTGACGGGGATGGACCGGTAGCCGCGGGTGACCGAGTTGCCATGGAAGGCCGGGTGTCCGGCGGGATCCAGCGCGAGGCCGCGCAGTCGTGCGAGGACCTGTTCGAGGCCCACCTGGAATTCCAGGCGTGCCAGGTTCGAACCGAGGCAACGGTGTACGCCGGCGCCGAACCCGAGGTGCCGGTTGTCGCGGCGGTCCAGGATGCAGCGGTGCGCGTCGGGGAACTGCGTCTCGTCGCGGTTGGCCGATGCGTAGTTCACCTGCACCGTCTCTCCGGGCCGGAACGTGTGACCCGCGAGTTCGACATCACCGGCGACGGTCCGCGGGATTCCGTGAATGGAGCCGGCGTACCGGATGAACTCCTCGACCGCGCGTGGCAGGATGTCCGGTTCGGCGATCAGGCGGTCCCGCTCGGCGGGGTGGGTCGCCAGGTGGTGGAACGCGAACGACATCGCGCTGGCGGTGGTCTCCAGCCCGGCCTGCACCAGCAGCATCGCATTTCCGACGATGTCCCCGAACGGTAGTGGCTCGCCGTCGATCTCGGCGTTGAGCAGCACGTCGATCATGTCGTCACGCGGCGGCTCGTCGGTGCGTGCCTTCACCGCATCGTGGATGTGCTGGTACATCCCGCCCCACGCAGCCATCCGGGCCTCTTCGGTGGCCCCGTTGAGGGCGGTGTCGGTGAGCTCGACACACAGGGGCACATCGTCGGTGGACATCCCGAGCAGGTACTTGAAGAACACGATCCCCGGTTGCTGCCACGCCACCTGCGCGAGGTCCCCGGCGCCGGCCTCCACGAATTCATCGATCAGGCGGTCGGTTTCGGCCCTGATCTCGGGCCGCAGCGCCTTCATCCGAGCCGGTGAGAAATACGGGTTGAGCACCTTGCGGAACTTCTGCTGCCGCGGCGGGTCCAGCGTGATCAGGAGGTCGCCGGCGAGCTGCTCGGAGGCTTCCGGGGTCGGGTTGCTGGAGAAGTGTTCCCAGTCCTGCAGGATCCGGTAGCACTCGTCGTACCGCACGGCGACCCACGAGCCGCCCGGGGTGGCGGTGAGGAACGGCGTGTCGGTGTGCGCGAACGGACCGCGGTCGCGCATCACCGCGTAGACGTCATAGAGGAAGTCCGGATCGTTGAAGTCCTCGTGGCGCAGGTCCCAGTTGCGCGCGTGTTCCCCGGCGGGACAGGTGCTCACGGACTCGTCTCGGTCTGTTGTTCGGCGGCCTTACGCGCTTCCCGTTCTTCATGGATCTGCACCAGCTCCCGGAAACCGAGCCGGTTGTACTTGGGAATCGGCTGCACGCCCCACTTGTCCTGGGCGGTGTCCTTGCCCTCGGCGCCCTCTGGGGGTCCGAATGCGGGGTAGGGCACCTTGCATTCGAGTTCGTCGTCGGAGTAGCGCACCTTGAGCAGCTCACTGCAGATCTCGGTGAAGCTCAAGGTCGGATAGCCGTAGTACACGGCCATGAAGGGCAGGGTGAACGCGCCCTCGATGACCAGGGCGACCAGGCACACCAGCACTGCGCGTTTGATGTAGCGGTGCATCCGGGCGTAGTACGGGGTGGTGCCCGGGGGCAGGTCCTCTGCCTTGTCGTCGTCGGTGGTCTGCGGAGTGGTCACGGGAAGCCTCCTGGGTTCGCGAAATCTGGTCAGTCGGTGAATATTTCGCGGTTCACCGTGTGCAGATACGGGATCGCGAGGAAGGGGGTTATGTAGAAGATGTCATAGAGCCACCACCCGATGACCGGGAAGACCACTCCGGCGTAGCGCACGTCGGCGTACATCGTCATGTTCAGCACGTAGGCGCACCAGATCACGATGCCCATCCAGCAGGTGATGATCATCCACTGGTGGCCCCAGCGCTTCATCTGTAAGAATCCGATGGCCGCGGCCACGCGCATCGAGAACACGGTCAGGATCAGGCCGATCACATAGGCCTTCTCGCCGGGAGCGGCCGACCCTCCGACCCACATCTCGTTGTAGTGCCAGAAGTAGCCGGCGTCGAACATGTTGCCCCACCCGACCATCAGGACACGGTTGATCAGCGTGTGGTTGCCGATCATGTCCAGAGCCCAGCCGAGGCTGTTGAGCATGCCGTCGATGAGCACCAGATAGCCGATGAGGGTGACGATCATCGGGCGGACCGACATGCCCGCGCGCTGTGCCTGGCGTTGCAACCACACCCCGCGCATGAAGATCGGGAATCCGATCAGACCGGGTGCCCACATGCCCATCAGGGCCGCGCCGACGATCATCCACTTGTCGGCGCGTCGCTGCGCCAGTCGCGACTGCTCGTGGTGCTCTTCGAGGCTGAGTGACTCACTCGCCCGCACCGGGGTGCTCTTGTCTGCCGAACCCCGTTTGAGGGAGGGGACTTTCACAGATGCCACCACCCGCGCGCGAACGACATGTACAGCTGGATGAGGAACATCGACAGCAGGAAGCCGTAGATGACGATCTGGACGATGATCAACGCCTTCTTGCGATTGCGTTCCTGTTGATCGACCACGGTGGTCTCCTTTACCTAGAGCGTCGAGCCGTGCTCGGCGTCAGTGAGTGCGGCTGCGGCGATTTCGCGCAGCCCGGCGGTGATGGCCCCGTCGCTGGACAGCGGCGCCAGGATGCAGGCCTGCGCCGCATCCACCTCGCCGGCCCCGGCGGCGATCAGGTGGGCCGCGGTGACCAGCACCCGTGTCGAGGGTGGCTCGAAGTGGAACACCTCGTCGGCGGTGCGGATCGCAGTGGCGCACCGCACCAGCCGTTGCGCCGAGGCCAGCGCGACACCGGTCTCGGTGACGATCACCTCGGCTTCGCGGTCCGGCGGGAGATAGTGCATGGGGAGGGTGACGAACCGTTGCCGGAACGACGGTTTGAGCTCCTTGAGCGAGCTGCGGTAGGCCGGGTTGTACGAGCACACCAGCATGAAGTCCTCGGGTGCGTCGACGACCTCACCGGCGCGGTCGAGGTAGAGCGCACGCCGATGGTCGGTCAGCGAATGCAGGATTGCCAGTGAGTCGTGACGAGCTTCGACCACCTCGTCGAGGTAGCAGATGGCGCCGGCCTTGACGGCCCGGGTCAGCGGCCCGTCGGTCCAGACCACGTCGCCACCGGTCACCATGAAGCGGCCCACGAGGTCGGAACTGGTCAGGTCGTCGTGGCAGCTGATGGTGACGACCGGTCGGCCGAGCAGGGTGCCCATGTGCTCGACGAGCCGGGTCTTACCGCAGCCGGTGGGCCCGGTGAGCATCACGGGCAGCCGTTGGCGGTACGCCTGCTCGAAGAGCTGAACCTCGTTGCCGTTCGCGTAGTAATTGTCTTTTACCATGCGCAATCCGCCTCCGGCTTCTTGCTGGTCATGCCGCTACCAACTCTCTGTGGACGTGTGCCAGGACGCGGGGGAGTTCGTCGATATGGCGGATACGCTGCGACCGCCGCGGACCGAACACCTCGGGCAGCGGGTCGACGCGGGCGGGGCCGACCCCGACGTAGTAGATCGACACGCCGGCCTCGTTGGCCTCCTCGACAGCGTGCGCCGCGTCGGCCCAGGCGTAGCGGCCTTCGTAACCTTCGTCGGAGATCATGCCGTCGCCGATCACGATGAGCAGTCGGCGCTCCGAGGGTTGTTCGAGGAGCCGGCTGGTCAGGTGCCGCAGCGGCGCACCCAGGCGGGTGTATCCGCCGGTGCTCAGGCCGAGCTTGCCGGGTGGGACGAAGCGGCGCTCCTCGAAACCCTTGAGGCAGTTGACCTCGACGCGGTGCCGGGTGTTTCCGGTGAACACGAAGATGCCGTGTCGTTCCCGTGCCGCCGTCATCGCGCGCGACAGGGCGTCGGCGCAGGCCAGCTCGAGCGCGAAGATCCGTCCGCCTTGCACGCCCAGCGAGCTGCTGCCGTCCAGCAGCAGTGCGGTCGTGACGTCGCGGCTGGTGGGTAGCAGATCGCGGAAGATGCGGGGCTCGACGGCCTCTCCGGTCGTCATGTCGATGTAGTGGTTGACGTACTGCTCGACGTCGAGATCGCTTCCGTCCTCGAGCCGGTTACGCATCGCGCGGTGGGTGTGTTCGCTGAACCACTTGCGCAGCTCTGCCGAGGCGGCGTCGGGTTCTCGGTGCGGGCTGTGGTGGACGCGTTCGAGGACCGCGACGTGATCGGGCAGGAAGCTCTGCGTCCAGGCGTTCCATTCCGGATACGGGATGCCGGGACGGTGATCGGGGGTGATGTCGAGGTCGTTGTCCTGAGGCCGGGACGGAGGCGGCAGGTTCGGGTTGCGCACCCCGCCGTCGCCACCCACCGGGACCGAATGCGGTTGCGGGCGGCGCTTCTCCTTCGATGTCCACGGCAATCGCCCGAAGGTACGACGCAATTTGTCGGAGATGTTCTGCGGCGCGGTGTAGGACAGTGGCAGACGTCCGAGCAGCGGGTCGAGTGCCAGTGGACGCGAGGTACGCGCCAGGCTGATGGCCCGGTCGAGGATCTCGTCGGCGTCCAGGTCGTCGGCGATCACCTCGAGATCGGGCAGCAGCCGGTTGATCTCCGGGACCAACCCGGGCCAGTTCCTCGACACCCAACCGGCAGCGACACCGGCTTCGATATGACTGAGCGCCAGCAACTCCCGGGTGGAGAGCTCGTTGAGCCGATAACCCGCGACGGCATCCTTTGACGGCGCGCATTGCAGCGCCACTCCGCACGTCACGGTGCGACGGGTCCAGTCCGGGTGCCGGATCGGGTACGGGACGTAGACGGTGGTCAACGTGGAACTCAGTGAGAATCCCCGATTCTGGCCTGTCACAAGTCGCGCGCCGGTTCGGCGCTGCCCGCTCAGTGCGACCGCGGTCAGCGCGCATCCGCGCTCGAGTGTGATCGCGGACGACTCGGACAGCTCGGACATGCTCAGAAGGTGCCCAGGTTGGAGAACAACCAGTACCAGAACCAGATGACCAGACCGGTGCCGCCCCACGCGGCCACGTACCGCAGAATCTCCCAGACCCAATCCATCTCAGTTCTCCTCGCCGCTGATGTCGCTCGGCTGCGTCATGGACATGGTTCGCCGTCGCACGGTGCCTCTTTCCTATCGCTATTGCTGACTGAAGTCAATGACTATCGATCATCAGTCGGTGAAGATCTCGCGGTTCACGGAGTGCAGATACGGGATCGCCAGGAACGGGGTGATGTAGAAGATGTCGTAGATCCACCAACCGACCACAGGGAAGACCACGCCGGCATAACGCTGGTCGGCGTACATGGTCATGTTGAGCACATACACGCACCAGATCACCACGCCCATCCAGCAGGTGATGATCATCCACTGGTGACCCCACCGCTTCATCTGCAGGAAGCCGATGCCGGCTGCGATGCGCATGGTGAAGACGCTGAGGATCAGTGCCAGTTCCAACGGCTTCTCGCCCCACGCGGTGGCACCACCCAGCCAGATCTCGTTGTAACGCCAGAAGTATCCGGCGTCGAACATGTTGCCCCAGCCGTTCAGCAGGATTCGGGCCAGCAAGCTGTGGTTGGCCAGAACGTCAAGGGCCCACCCGACGGTGTTGATGGCGGCGTCGACGATCACGCAATAGCCGATCAGCGTGACCAGCATCGGCCGTACCGACAGGCCGTCGCGGTGTGCCTTGCGCAGCAGATACACCCCGCGCAGGAACAATGGCAGGCCGAAAATTCCGAGCACGGCCGTGCCGATCAACAGGCTGCCGGAGATCAACCATTTGTCGGCCTGCCGCTGGGCAGCGCGGGACCGCTCCTCGTGCTCGTCGAGGTCACTCGCTGGTCGTGGCACCGGAGCGGCGTCGCTACGCGCGCCGAACACCGAGGGCATCTTCATGTCGACTGACAATAGTCAATGACGTAGCCGAGTCAATACTCAGCGCGCGCCGATGCCGCGCAGTGTCCGCGCGACGTAGTCATCGAGCATCGTCTTCTGGCTCGGCCAGTCCTGGGTGGTGGTCAGCAGCGCATACAGACCGAGCAGGAAGAACACCGCGGTGTTGACCGGGTCGATGTCCTCGTCGGTGCGGCCGGATGTGCGCGCCGCCTCGACCTCGTCGGCGACCGCGACGATGAACGGGTGGTATGCGCTCTCGTCGACCGGAGGTCGGGTCGGCGAGAAATGCAGGGCCAGAAAGTCTCTGAACAACAACGGGCCGAGACGATGTTCGAGGCCGCGGACCTGACGGATGGCCTCGTCGAACACGGCGGCCAGCTCCCTGTCGGCAGCGGCGAACCGCGTGAGCTGCCGCGCAATCCGTTCCTCCTCGCGGCGCTCCAACTCCAATAGGACGTGTTCCTTGGTGGGGAAGTGGAAGAAGAACGTACCGTGCGCGACACCCGCGGCTGTCACGATCGCGTGTACATCGGCCGCGGCCAGGCCAGAGCGTTTGAACTCCGCGACGGCCGCACCCAGCAGTCTTTCGCGGGTCTGCAGCCGACGCACCTCGCGCGCCGAAGGCTTGTCCACCAGGGCCATTCGACAACTCTAGCCAGTTCGTCAAGCTTTCCCATTGACTTGAGTCAACAGGACACCGTTCAATGGTGAGACGTCGACGAACGGAGCAGCCATGGCTCTCGAGCAATTCAACCTGCAGGGACAGGTCGCCATCGTCACAGGCGCCGGCAAGGGGGTCGGCCAGGGCATCGCCCGTGTCCTGGCCGAAGCCGGGGCCACCGTGATCGGTACCGCGCGTACCGAGTCCGACATCGTCGCGACCATCGACGGCATCACCGCCGCAGGCGGCTCGGGGGTGCCGGTGGTCGCCGACGCGATGAGCCGTGCCGACGGGGAGCGTGTCGTCGCCACCGCGATGGACCAGTTCGGTCGCATCGACATCCTGGTCAACAATGTCGGCGGTGCCACTTACGCCCGATTCCTCGACATCACCGACGAGGACTTCCGGCTCGCGTTCGACTGGTGCGTCACATCGACATTCATCATGAGCCAGCTGGCAGCACGGCACATGATCGATGCCGGCCACGGCTCGATCATCAACATCTCGTCGGGGTCGGCTCGGTTCGGCATTCGCGCGCTGGCCGCGTACTGCACTGCGAAGGGTGGCTTGGAGGCGCTGACCCGGGCGATGGCGCAGGAACTGGCACCGAAGATCCGGGTCAACGCGATCGCGTTGGGATCGTTTGCCACCGACGGCCTGCAGAGCAGTCTGGATCTGATGCCCGGTTCGCTCGAGCAGATGATGGCGGCCACCCCGTTGCATCGTCTGGGCGACGTCGAGGACCTCGGGCGGTTATGCGTGTACCTGTCGACCCGGGATTGCTACGCGACCAACGCGATCTTCCACGTCGACGGCGGCATCGAATCCAACAATTCGCCGTTGCCCATCCCCGACTACTGAGATCGGCTAGGTTTCGAGAATGCGCAGAGTTGTCCAGTTCTCCACCGGTAACGTCGGCCAGCACTCGTTGCGGGCGCTCATCGGTCGTCCCGATCTCGAGCTCGTCGGCGTGCACGCATCCAGCCCGGACAAGATCGGGCGCGATGCGGCGGAATTATGCGGGCTCACCGAACCGACCGGTGTGACGGCCACCGACGACCTCGATGCCCTGATCGCCCTGAAGCCGGACTGTGTGGTCTACACAGCCCTCGGTGAAACCCGGCCGATGGAGGTCATCGAGGAGATGGCGCGACTGCTGTCGGCCGGCATCAACGTCGTGGGTACGTCGATGGTCTGGCTGGTCACTCCGCGCCAAGCTGATGACTGGTTGCGCACGCCCCTCGAGGAGGCCTGTGCCGCCGGAGGATCGACGCTGTACGTCAACGGCATCGACCCGGGTTACTCGGGCGACACCGCGGTCTACTCCGCGCTGAGCCTGGTCACCCGAGCGACATCGGTGACCGTGAAGGAGATCTTCGACTACGGCAACTACGACGACTACGAATACACCGGCACCTCCATGGGATTCGGCACCACTCCCGAGGACGACCCGCCGATGGCATTTCTGCCCGGAGTGGTCAGCTCCATCTTCGGGGGTCTGGTGCGCAACATCGCCCACCACGTCGGCGTCACCCTCGACGACATCGGCGAACGCATCGAGCCGTGGTACACGCGCGAGCGCATCGAGTGCAAGATGATGACCGTCGAACCCGGACAGATGGCGGCGGTGCGGTTCGCCGCAGAGGGTCGGGTCGCCGGCACGCCGGTCATCACCGTCGAGCATGTCACCCGGCTGACGCCGGCGGCCGCACCCGACTGGGAGTTCCCGCCCGAGGGCATGACCGGGGTGCACAAGGTCATCGTCGAGGGTGAGCCTCGGGTGGAGGTCAGCACCCACCTGTCGCACCCCGTGCTCGACGTGACCGAGGCCGGGTGTGTATCGACCGCGGCCCGGGCGGTCAACGTGATCGACTGGGTGTGCGCCGCACCGGCGGGAATCGTTGCAGCGGAGGATATCCCGCCCACAGCGATGGTCGGGGGCCTGATGTGGTGAGGGTCAGTTCTTGCGGACGTCGCCCGGACTGACGTTGAGTACCCCGCCATAGCGATCGTTGCGGATCAGGGTGCGCAGCTCCTCGGGCATGACGGTCCACCCGTTGGCCTGGTAACTCTGACCCACGCCCACCACGACGTCGTGGGCGGGATCCCCCGGTACCCGGCCGGCCAGCCAGTACGAGGCGCCGGTGTCGGTCATCAGCGTCAGGTTCAATACTTCCGGGAATTTGCCTGTCGACATCGGCGAACCGCCGAAGGGTTGCCCGTCGGTCCGTTCGCAGACGATCGCACCGTAGTCACGATCGCGGTAGTGGGCGGTCAACAGGCAACGGATCTTGCCGTCCTGCACGCGCACCACCTGATCGCCGTCGGCGGCCCCGACCGACGGGGCGAGCACACCCGCGCCGAGAACCAACGCCACCGATACCGCCGTCTTTGCCAGAACCATGTGTCTCCCCGGAAAGAGGTTGCTGCGACTTCGGGGATGCTCTCACGGCGGTGTACTGGAGCGTTTCGTTTTCGGGGCAACTGGCATGCGGTGCCGAAATGGGCTGCTAGGTCAGCCGCGCCCGCAACTCCCGCTTGAGGACCTTGCCGTAGCTGTTCTTCGGCAGCTCGTCGACGAACTCGTAGCGCTTCGGACGCTTGAACCGGGCGATGCGTTCCAGCAGATGCGCGTCCAGTTCATCGGCGCCTACGTCGCCGACGATGAACGCGACGACGACCTCGCCCCACTCCTCGTCGGGAGCGCCGACCACACCGGCCTCGACGACGCCGGGATGCTCGAGCAGGATCTCCTCCACCTCGCGCGGATAGATGTTGCTGCCACCGCTGATCACCACGTCCTTGGACCGGTCCCGCAGGGTGAGATAGCCGTCGGCATCGAAGGATCCCATGTCGCCGGTGTGCAACCACCCGTTCTGCAGCGTCGCCGCAGTCGCGGCCGGGTTCTGCCAGTATCCCGACATCACCACATCCCCGCGGCAGACGATCTCGCCGATCTCGTCGACGGCGGCCGGGTGCCCGTCGGCGCCGAGCACGGCGACGTCGACCCCCGAGCGCGCGTACCCCACCGAGCCGAGCACGGCGTCCGGCGCCCAGCCGTCACCGGACAGGTGGTCGGCGCGGCGCAGGCCGGTGATCGTCATCGGCGCCTCGCCCTGGCCGTAGAGCTGCACGAAGATCGGCCCGAATGCGGCCATCGCCTTCTTGAGGCTCTCGACGTACATCGGCCCGCCGCCGTACACGATCGTGGCGAGGTTCTCCGGCTTGGGCCTCCCGGTCTGGACCAGTCGCGCCACCATCGTGGGCGCGAGGAACGCGCTGCACCCGGGATGCTGCTCGCACAGGTCGAGGAACTCGTCCGGATCGAAGGCGCCCGAGGCCGGTACCACCTGGCGTGCGCCGCGCAGCACATACGGTGGCACGTACAGGCCCGAACCGTGCGACATCGGTGCACCGTGGATGAGACTGCAGTTGTGATCGGGTGCGTCGAAGTCGGCCAGATGCGAGACCGTCATCGCCATGAGGTTGCGGTGCGACAGCATCGCGCCCTTGGACCGGCCGGTGGTGCCGCTGGTGTAGAACAGCCACGCCAGGCTGTCCGGTTCGGTCTCGCGGGGCACATCGGCAACCGCTGTCGCGCAACGCTGTTCATAGTCGGCGCCACCGATCAACTCGATCGGCACGCCGGTCAGCGGCGACAGGCCCGCCGCGATCTTCTCCGACGCGAACACCTGTGTCACCCCGGCGTCGTCGAGGATCTGTTCCATCTCACGGGGGTGCAGCTTGTAGTTCAGGGGCACGAACACGGCCTCGGCGGCCCAGATCGCGAACATCAGCTCGACGATCGCCGGGCTGTTCTCCGTGGCTACCGCGATGCGCGCACCCGGGCCGATCGTGCGCAACGAGGCCGCCAGCCGCAACGACCGCTCGCGCAGTGAGGCCCACGTGTGCACCTGTCGCGCACCGTGATACACCGCGCCGCGGTCACCGTGGCGGGCGGCAGCCTGGTCGAGCAGGGCGAACAGGTTCAACGAGCCACCCACTCGGAGGTCAGCGCGAAATCCGACAGGTACTTCGTCGAACTCCACCCGCCGTCGACGACGATGGTCTGACCGTTGATGAAACTGGCACCGTCGGAGCACAGGAACGCCACCGTGGAGGCGATGTCCTCGACCCGGCCCAGCCGCGGGTAGGGCGTCATCTCGGTGTTGATCTTGCGGAACCGTTCGTCCTCGAGGCGGCTGGCGACCATCGGTGTCAGCGTCACTCCGGGCGCCACCGCGTTGCAGCGGATGCCCTGCGGTCCGTACTGGCAGGCGATGTGGGTGGTCAGGGCGGTCAGGCCGCCCTTGGCGGCCGAGTAGGCGCCACCGCGCAGACCGCCGACCACAGCGAACGTCGACGAGACGTTGATGATGGCCGAACCGGATTGCATGTGGCCGATCACGTCGCGCGCCAACCGGAACGGGGCGCGCAGCATCAGCCCCAGGAAGTAGTCCAATGATTCGTCGTCGGTCTCGTGCAACGGTTTCGGGCTGCCCACCCCGGCGTTGTTGACCAGGAAGTCGATACGGCCGAACCTCTCCAGAGCCGCTTCGGTGATCTTCTGCGGCGCCTCGTCGGCGGTCAGATCCACGGCGAGCGTGGCGATCCGCTCGGGGTCGCCGACCGCGGCCTCGAGTTCGGCGAGCCGGTCCGGATCCCGGCCGGTGCCCAGCACCGCGATGCCTTGATCGGCAAGCATTGTGGCACAACCGAAGCCGATACCGCTGCTGGCTCCGGTGACGATGGCTACCTGCATCTCGACTCCTCGGTCAACGTTGCCTTGATCTGGTGTTTGAGCACTTTGCCGGCGGCGTTCTTCGGCAACACGTCGAAGAACGCGACCTGCTCGGGAATCTTGAACTTGGCCACACCGCGCGCCATCAGGAACTCCTTGAGCACGGCGACGTCGGGTCCGGGCACCCCGGCCGGCACGATCGCCGCGCAGGCCCGCTCCCCGGTGCGCGGGTCGGGCACCCCGACCACCGCGACTTCGCTGATCTGCGGATGGGTGACCAGGAGGTCCTCCACCTCTTTGGGGGAGATGTTCTCGCCGTTGCGGATGATCAGGTCTTTGGCCCGGCCGGTCACCACGAGCCGGCCACCGTCGGTCCAGCGGCCCAGGTCGCCGGTGCGGAAATAGCCGTCCTCGTCGAAGGACTCGCGATTGTCGTCGGGGTTGCGATAGCCGCGCAGCATCTGCGGACCGCGAACCCGGATCTCGCCGTCGACCAGTTTGATTTCGGCGATGCCGAGCCCGCCGTCGGTCTCGGCCGCGCCGTCGACGTCATCGAACGATCCCACCGTGGTCACCGGTACCTCGGTCGAGCCGTAGACGCGGGTCACCTGCGCCTTCTCGAAGTAGTCGGCGGCGCGGCGGATCAGTGACGGCGGCACCGACGCACCGCCGCAGATGAAGACTTTCAGATCCGGGAGTCGGGTTCCCGCACGTTGGGCCGCGGCGAGCAGACCGTCGAGAAACGGTGTCGCTCCGGCCATGTGGGTGCACCGGTGCTCGGTCATCAATCCCACCGCCGCGTCGGGGTCCCAGCGCTGCATCAGGACGGCCTGGGTGCCCAGCAGGAGCGGACACTCGAATGCGTAGATCGAGCCCCCGATGTGCGCGATCGGCGACGGTACCAGGAACGTATCGCCGGCGTCGATGCGCCAGTACTCACCCAGTTGCGCGATGAGTGCATTCAACGAGTTGTGGGTGTGCAGTACACCTTTCGGCCGTCCCGTGGTGCCCGAGGTGTACATGAGCATGCGGTCGGCGTCGGGGTCCAACTGCGGCAGGGCACCGGGCGTCGTATCGGCCGAGAAGTCGGCGAACGAGGTGTGCCGGTCGCGTTCACCGCGCACCACCACGACCTCGGGGGGCGACGCCAGCTCGGGCAGCACTCGGTCGAGCATCGCGGCGTAGTCGTGGCCTGCGAACGTTTCCGGGATGAAGATGGCGCGACAGTCGGCATCGTCGAGGATGACGCGCAGTTCGTGGTCGCGCAGTGACGGCAGGATCGGATTGACGACCATGCCGGCCAGGGTCGCTCCGAGGTAGACGACGGCGGCCTCGTGCCAGTTCGGCACCATGAACGACACCACGCTGCCGACCGGCATGCGCTGCAGCAGTGCGTGTGCCGTGGACTCGGCGCGGGCCAGCAGGTCACGGCAGGTCAGGGAAACATCGGCGTCACGGATGAGCACCCGGTCCGGTGTGGTCGCAGCCGCGTCGCGCAGCGCGTCGGCCAGCGTGATGCTCACCGGGCGTCCCGCACCCGCCGCATCGTCATCGCGTGCCGAAACCGCGACGAGGGATGCGTGTTCACGGTCACCTGGGCGACCTCACCGTCGGAGGTGGTGTAGCTGCGTTGCATCTGCAGGGCCGCCGAGCCGGGTTCGACGTCGAGAACCCCCGCGAGTTCGGCGGGGAGCACGACCGCCGAGATCTCCTGGTGCACCACCACCACGCTCACCCCGAACAAATCCTCGATCAACGGGAAGATGGGTCCGGTGTGGCGCGGCAGCAGCCGGCCGACGCCGGCGAAGCTGCGGTTGATGTAGTACTCGGTGCGGCAGATCGGGGTCGTGGTGTCATCGGCGCGCCGATAGCCGCTGACCGCAAGCCATTCGGTGCCGACCGACAGGCCGGTCCGGGCCGCCAGCTCGTCGTCGACGGTCACCGTCGCGTTGGTCTCGATCGCAAAGCGGGCCCCCTGCGCGAATGCCAACAGGTCGTCGATCGACATGACGTCCTGCGCATAGGAATTCGTGCTGGGCCGGGGGACCACCAGGGTGCCCGCCCGCGGCCTGGACGCGACCAGGTTGTCCTCGCGCAACCGCCGCAGCGCCTCACGCACCGTGTACCGGCTGACCGCGAACCGCTCGCACAGTTCGTGCTCGGTGGGCAGCTGCGAGCCGACCGGGTACACCCCGTCGACGATCTCCTTGCGCAGCGTCCGCGCCACCTGCAGGTAGCGATGATCACCGGCGGTGGCGGTCATCCGCGACGGACCGCCAGAACGCTGCCGTCACCGTCGGCAGAGACGTAGAGCGTGCCGTCCGGTCCCGCGGTGATCCCGGCGAACGGACCCTGCGGACCCGAGAACGGCGGCATCCCCTTGAGTGGTTTGGGCTCCACCCCCGGCGGCGGTCCGACCGGCAGGCCCGACGCGATGGTGGTGCGCTGCCGGGTGTTCAGGTCGTACTCGATGACCTCCTTGGCGCCCGCGTCGACGATGTAGAGCGCGTCGCCGAGCACGGTGATGCCCTGTGGTTGTTGCAGACCGTCGACCACGGTGTCGTGCCCACCGTCGATCCGGACGATCCGGCCGGCCCCGGATTCGGCGACCAGGACCGCGCCGTCGGGTCCGATCGCGACGCCGACCGGCGCGTCGAGCCCCGTCGCGAGCGCCTCGGTGGTACCACTCCGCAGGCTGTGCACCGTGCCGGTGCCCAACTCGGCGAAGACGATCGCGTCACCGTCGACCGCGACGCCATAGAGCTGGTCGAAGTCTGTTGCGAGGAAATCGGTCTCGTTGGCAGCGGGACGGTACCGGCCGACCTGTCCGCCCGAGGTGGTGACCACGAACTCGCCGGAACCGACCGCTGTCACGCCGCGCAGGAATCCGGGATAACCGGGGGAGAACAGCATCCCGACGGTCTGCAGTGAACCGTCTTCGCCCACCGCATAGAAGTACGTCCCGTCGGCGACATGGAGACGGCCGTCGACGAAGGTCAGATCCAGCGGCCAGTTCAGGCCGCCCGGCAGGGTGGTGGCGGTGCTGCCGTCGGGGCGGATCTCGGTGATCTCGCCGGTGAAGTTCGACACGAACAACCGGTCACCGACGAATGTCAGGTTGTCCAGCCCCGGATTCAGTTGTGCGAGCACGGTTTTGTCGCCACTGCGCGGGTCGATGCGCAGCACCTGGCCGCTGGCCACCTGGGTCGAGACGATGAAGCCCTGCGGATCGAACTTCACGGCATCGGGAACACCGAGATCGGCCGCGACCCGCTGCGGCTCGCCCCCGTCGGGGTGGACCCGCCAGATCTCGTTGGCCGTCATCAGGGGGTAGTACAGGAATCCGTCCGGACCGACCTCCATCGCGTTGGGCGAGGGCAGGTTGTCGAGCAGCACCCGGGGTTGACTGCCGTCGAGCGGCAGTTCCATCAACCGGCCGCCGTCGCGGCACTCGCCGACGAACAACCGGCCCTGATGGACGGTGATGCCGTTCGCCGAGGGCAGGTCCCCGCGCAGCACCCGGGTCCGGCCGGCGGTGTCGCGGGCACTGACCCGGCCTTCCATCACCTCCGTGGCGATCAGGGTGCCGTCGTCGGCGAACGCGACGTCGTCGGGCGAGATGATGTCGCCGCCCTTGGGGCTGATCGCCTCCACCGCGCCGGTGGCCAGATCCAGCGCGCTGACCTGGCTACCGGTCACCTGCGCAATGTAGATCCGACCGTCGGGACCGGTGCGCAGTCCGTTGGCGCCGAACAACCGACTCGGGGCCGTGACCCTCTCGAGCTTCCAGCCCGAGGCGGGCGATGGGTTCGGTGCGACGTAGCGGGCGGTCATGAGCTCGGACGTTAGCAAGAGCTATTAGTCCAGACAATAGGTGCCCACCGCGGCGATGATGCGGTCTTGACGGTCTGAAAGCGCTGCGGAATAGTGTTCTTCAATATGCAGAGCACCATTATTTGTCCGGACAAAGGTGTCAGGTGACGGGTCTGACGGTTTCCCTCAGCGACCGTATTGTCGTCGTTTCCGGCGCGGGCGGGGGCGGAATCGGCACCACGGTCACGCGCAAGGCCGCTGAAGCCGGTGCCACCGTCATCGCCGTGAGCCGGTCCCGGGAGAACCTCGACCGTCACGTCACGCCCCTGGCCGCCGACGGGCTGACGGTCGTCCCGGTCGCCGCCGACGCGTCCACCGACGACGGCATCGCCACCGTCCTGGACGCCGTCCGCGCCGCCGACGGAACGCTCTACGGATTGGTCAACATCGCCGGCGGCGCCGCCCCGGCGACCTGGATGCCGGCCACCCGGGTCACGCGTCAGGACTGGCGGGACCTGTTCACCGCCAACCTCGAAACCGCGTTCTTCATGAGCCAGGCGATCAGTCGCGAACTGTGCGCCGGCGGGCTCAACGGATCCATCGTCTCGGTGTCCTCGATCAGCGGTATGAACACTGCGCCGTACCACATCGCCTACGGCACAGCGAAAGCCGCGATCGTCGCCATGACGCGCACGCTGGCCGTCGAACTCGCCGAGTACGGTGTCCGCGTCAACGCCGTCGCGCCCGGGGTCACCGCAACCGCAGCCTCGGCCACCTACGTCGACGAGGATCCCGAACGTGACCGCACCGCGATCGCGATGGGCCGGCGCGGCACCCCGGAGGAACAGGCCAACGCGATCATGTTCCTGCTGTCGGATCTGTCCAGCTACATCACCGGGCAGACCCTGCTGGTCGACGGCGGCCTGAACCTCAAGTGGACCCATCTCGGGGCCGACAACACGTCGCTGTTCCTCGCCGACGATTCCTTCCGCGCAGCCATTAGGAGGATCTGATGACCGACATCGAAGCCGAGATCGAAGCGGCCGAGGAACTCTCGGAACCGATGCTCATCGGAGTGGACGCCTACATCTCCGAGGATTACGCACGTGCCGAACGGGATCGCCTGTGGCGCAAGGTGTGGCAGCAGGTCGGCCGCGTCGAGGAGTTCAAAGAGGTCGGCAGCTACCTGACCTACGACATCCTCGATGACTCGATCCTGGTGGTGCGCACCGGCGGCGACGATGCGAACCCGACGTTCGCCGCCCACCACAACGTCTGTATGCACCGTGGTCGCCGCCTCGTCGACGTCCCCGAAGGCGCGAAGAACGCGTGCGGGCGTGCGCGCAAGTCGTTCGTCTGCGGGTTCCACGGCTGGACCTATGGTCTCGACGGTGCCTGCACGCACATCCGCGAGCAGGACGACTGGGTGGGCAAGCTGACGCCGCAGAACACTCATCTGGCTCCGGTCCAGGTCGACACCTGGGGCGGCTGGGTGTTCATCAACATGGATCCCGACTGCGAGTCGCTGGCCGACTACCTGTTCCCGGCGGCGAAGATCCTCGACCCGTTCGGTCTGGAGAACATGCGCTTCAAATGGCGCAAATGGCTGTATTTCGACTGCAACTGGAAGGTCGCACTGGAGGCCTTCAACGAGACCTACCACGTGTTCACCACGCACCCGGAGTTCAACCAGTTCGGTGAGTTCAAGGGCTGGGCCAAGGCGCAGGGCAAGCACAGCAACATCGGTTACGACGCGCCCAAGGACATGGAGGCCACCAAGTCCAAGATCCGTCTCGGCACCGGTGACGACCCGCGCGTGTCCACCGCGCAGATGCAGATGTACACGTGGGAGCAGACCAACGCGACCACCACCGAGACGCTGGTCAACGCCGCCAAGCGCCTGGTCGACGAACTGCCGGAAGGCACCCCGCCGGACAAGGTGCTCGAACACTGGCTGTCGTCGGCCCGCCGGGACGACGAGGCACGCGGTGTCATCTGGCCGACCATCCCGCCCGACATCCTGGGCCAGGCCGGTACCGCATGGCAGGTCTTCCCGAACCTGCAGATCGGCCAGGGCCTGACCACCGCGCTGTGCTACAGCGCGCGGCCGCACCCGAGCTACGACCCGAACAAGTGCATCTTCGAGGTCGCCACCCTCGAGCTCTTCCCGAAAGGCCAAGAGCCCGAGACCGAATGGCAGTACACGCCGAAGGAATCGCCGAACTGGCTGTCGGTGCTGCCACAGGACTTCTCCAACATGGCTGCGGTCCAGCAGGGCATGAAGTCGGCCGGGTTCCCGGGCACCAGGCCCAACCCGTACCGCGAACGCAGCACCGTCAACCTGCACTACCAACTGTCCAAGTACATGGGTATAGGCGAACCCCGCGAACTCTGATCGCTCCTGAAGGAGAGAAGTGACGACCACCGAGAACACCTGCGGGCCGACCGACACCCCGCAGGACATCGACATCGACGCGCTGCGCGAGAAGTACGCGCAGGAGCGCGCCAAGCGGCTCCGGCCGGAGGGCTCCAAGCAGTACGTCGAGTTGACCGACGACTTCGCCGGCTACTACGAGACCGACCCGTACACCCCCGTCGCGCCGCGCGACCCGATCAACGCCGACATCGACGTCGCGGTGCTCGGCGGCGGATTCGGCGGTCTGCTGTCGGCGGCGTACCTGAAGAAGGCCGGTGTCGAGGACGTCCGCGTCATCGAACTCGGCGGCGATTTCGGCGGGGTCTGGTACTGGAACCGGTACCCGGGCATCCAGTGTGACAACGAGTCCTACTGCTACATCCCGCTTCTCGAAGAGCTCGACTTCATGCCGAGCAAGAAGTTCGCCGACGGCCCGGAGATCTACGAGCACTGCCGCAACATCGGCAAGCACTTCGGCCTCTACGACAACGCGATCTTCTCCACCCAGGTGCGCGAGATGACCTGGGACGACGACATCGCCCGCTGGCGCCTGAGCACCAACCGCGGCGACGACATCCGGGCCCGCTTCGTGGTGCTGGCCTCCGGCCCGTTCCACCGGCCGAAACTCCCGGGCATTCCCGGCATGAAGGACTTCAAGGGCCACAGTTTCCACTCGTCGCGGTGGGACTACGAGTACACCGGCGGCGACTACACCGGCGGTATGGACAAGCTGGCCGACAAACGGGTCGCGATCATCGGGACCGGTGCCACCTCCATCCAGGTCGTGCCCTTCCTGGCGCGGGACTGCCAGCACCTCTATGTCTTTCAGCGCACTCCGTCGTCGGTGGACGTGCGGCACAATGCGCCCACCGACCCCGACTGGGCCAAGTCGTTGCAGCCGGGGTGGCAGAAAGAGCGGCAACGCAACTTCCACGCCTGGACTTTCGAAGGCATGGCGCTGGGTCAGCCAGACCTGGTGTGCGACTTCTGGACCGAACTCGGCCGCAACACCGCCGCGCGGGTGATGGCGCTGGAAGACCCGGCCTCGATGACGCCCGAGCAGTTCATGGCGATCCGCGAGGAAGAGGACTACAAGATCATGGAGCGGTTGCGCCGCCGGATCGCCTCGATCGTGGAGGACCCGGAGACCGCCGAGACGCTCAAGCCGTACTACCGGTTCCTGTGCAAGCGGCCGTTGTCCAACGACGACTACCTGCCCACCTTTAACCGGCCGAACGTGACGTTGGTCGATGTGTCGGGATCCAAAGGTGTGGAAAAGATCACCGAGAAGGGCATCGTCGCCAACGGCGAAGAATACGAAGTCGACTGCATCATCTACGCGAGCGGCTTCGAGATCACCACCGAGATCAAGCGTCGCTACTCGATCGACGCGATCACCGGACGCGACGGACTTTCGCTCTACGACTACTGGGGTGACGGCTACAAGACCCTGCACGGCATGACCAGCCGTGGCTTCCCGAACCAGTTCTTCACCGGGTTCACCCAGGTCGGAATCTCGGCCAACATCGCGGCGAACTACGAACTGCAGGGCGAACACATCGCCTACATCATCGCCGAAGCGCTCAAACGCGGTGCGTCTGTCGTCGAGCCCACCCAGGAAGCGCAAGAGCAGTGGTGCGCCACCATCCGCGAGAACGCCGTCGACAACTCGGCTTTCGACGCGTCGTGCACACCCGGCTACTACAACAACGAAGGCGGCGGCGGGGGAGAGGGCATCCGCTCGCACCTCGGCGAGCCCTACGGTCCGGGTTTCTATGCGTTCGGCGACCTGCTGGCCGAGTGGCGCGCCACCGGTGGGTTGGACGGACTCGAACTGAAGTGAGCGACACCGACCTACGGTTCGACGGCCGGGTGGCCGTCGTCACCGGTGGCGGCCGCGGGTTGGGCCGCGAGTATGCGCTGCTGCTGGCCGCCCACGGCGCGCGGGTCGTCGTCAACGACCCCGGTGGTGCACTCGACGGCGCGGACACCGACGAAGGTCCCGCCCATGACGTCGTGCGCGAGATCGTCGATGCCGGCGGGCAGGCGGTGGCCGACACGTCCTCGGTCGCCACGGCCGAAGGCGGACGCGCCATCATCGACACCGCCGTCGAGCACTACGGGCGGGTGGACGTGCTGGTGCACAACGCCGGCATCGTGCGCCGGGCGGCGTTGCGGGACATGACCGATGACGACTTCGAAGCTGTCCTCGACGTCCACCTGCGCGGCGCATTTCACGTCGTACGACCGGCATTCGGCCTGATGTGCGATGCCGGGTACGGCCGCATTGTGCTGACCTCGTCGATCGGTGGGCTCTACGGCAACCACGAGGTGGCCAACTACGCGGTCGCCAAGGCCGGGATCATCGGCTTGTCCAATGTCGCAGCCATGGAAGGCGCGCCGCACAACGTCCTCAGCAATGTCATCGTGCCGGCCGCGGTGACCCGGATGGCCGAGGGCATCGACACGTCGGCCTACCCACCGATGGGCCCCGACCTGGTCGCACCGGTGGTCGGCTACCTGACCCACGAAACATGTTCTGTGACAGGGGAGATGTTCATCGCACTGGCCGGCCGGGTCGCGACCGCCGCGATCGTCGAGTCCCCTGGGGTGTATCGGCCGGCGTGGACGGTGGCCGACGTCGCCGAACACCTCGACGCAATCCGGGACCGCAAGGAACCGGTGACGTTCCCCGTCGTCCCCGACGGCCACGGTGACCACATCCGGTACAGCTTCGCGATGGCCTCGGCGCAGGGAGCCGTCCATGACTGACCAGAGAGGACCGCTGGCAGGGATCCGCGTCATCGACGTCACGTCGGTGGTGATGGGCCCGTACTGCACGCAGATCATGGCCGACATGGGTGCCGACGTGATCAAGATCGAGCCGCCGGAGGGAGACATCACGCGGAACGTGGCGGTGGGCCCGTCGCCCGGGATGAACGGCGTCTTCGTCAACGTGAACCGTGGGAAGCGCAGTGTCGTATTGGATTTGCGGTCCGAGCAGGATGCGGCGGCGTTGCGTGCTCTGGTCGCGACGGCCGACGTGTTCATCCACTCCATGCGGGCCAAGGCGATTGCCCGGCTCGGTTTCGACTACGACTCGGTCGCCGCGATCAACCCGAACATCATCTACACCAACTGCTACGGGTACAGCCGGCGGGGGCCCGATGCGGACCGTCCTGCTTATGACGACACGATCCAGGCTGAATGCGGCCTACCTGCCGTGCAGCGTCAACTCACCGGCGATGCAACCTATGTGGCGACGATCATGGCCGACAAGGTCACCGGGCTCACCGCGTTGTACGCCACCATGATGGCGTTGTTCCACCGGGAGCGCACCGGCGAGGGGCAGGAGGTCGAGGTCAGCATGTTCGAGACCATGGCATCCTTCATGTTGGTAGAACACGCGAATGGCGCCATGTTCGATCCTCCACTCGGGCCTGCGGTGTATCCGCGGACCGTGGCGCCGAACCGGCGTCCGTACGCCACCAAGGACGGCCACGTCGCCGCGCTGATCTACAACGACAAGCACTGGAAGGCGTTCATCGACGCGGTGCGACCAGCCTGGGATTCACCGGAGTACGCCACGCTCGCGTTGCGGGCCAAGCAGATCGACACGGTATACGGCCTGGTGGCGCAGACGATGCTGGAACGCACCACCGCGGAGTGGCTGACGCTGTTTGCGGAGCTGGAGATTCCCGCGACGCCGATCAACACCCTCGATGACCTGTTCGACTCGCCGCAGCTCAACGCCGTCGGCCTGTTCGAGACGATGCAGACGCCGGACGGTCCGGTGAAGTTCCCCGGCGTACCGACCTGGTTCTCGCGGACCCCCGGCAAGGTCCGCGGCCCGGCACCCGAACTGGGTGCCGACACCGCCGCGGTGCTCGACGAACTGGGCCTGGGCGCGGCCGACGCGGTCGGGTCGAGTTAGGAATGACGATGGACTTCGACATGGGCAAGCGCGCCGCAGATCTGCGGCGCGATCTGCGTGCGCTGGTCGCCGAACAGGTACCCGAGCACTTCCTCGGCGCCTTCACCGACGACCCCGCGGATCTCGCGACAGCGCAACGATTCTGCCGCACACTGGCCGAACGCAACCTGCTGTGCCTGGCGTGGCCGGAGGAGTTCGGCGGCGGCGGTGCCTCGGTGTGGGAACAGACCGTGGTACGCGAAGAGATGTGGGCGCACCACGAGCCGCGCGGCGCGCAGTACATGGGCGTCAACTGGGTGGGGCCGATCATCATGCGCCACGGCACAGCCGAACAGCAGCGCAAGCATCTGCCGCCGATCGCCGCCGGAGAGGTGATCTGGTGTCAGGGGTTCTCCGAACCCGAAGCCGGCTCGGACCTGGCGTCGCTGCGGACCACCGCCCGCCCCGCCGAGAACGGCGATGGCTGGCTGGTCAGCGGGCAGAAGATCTGGACGTCCTACGCGACCATGGCGCAGTGGTGCTTCCTGTTGGCGCGCACGTCTCGCGGCGAGCGTAAACAACAGGGACTGACCATCTTCCTGGTCGCGATGGACGATCCGGCGATCACCGTACGGCCGATCGACTGCATGATGGGGCCGCACCACCTCAACGAGGTGTTCTTCGACGATCTGCGCGTCACCGAGGCCGACGTCCTCGGCGAGGTCGACCAGGGATGGTCGGTGGTGCAGGACGTGATGGCGTTCGAGCGGGTGGGGATCGCGCGTTACGCACGCTGCGAGCGCCTGCTGGCCGCCGCGCCGGACGTGCTCGGCGAGCGCTGGGACACGCTGCCCGACGAGTTGCGTGGCCGCTGGATCCGCATGCTCACCCATTGCCGGCGAGCCCGGCTGCTGGCCTACCGCATCGTCGCCGCGCAGAGCAGTGGCCGGGTCAACCCGGGGGATGCCGCGGCGTACCGCATCGCGGTCACCAAGCTCGATCAGGACAGCGCTGAGGTGCTGACGGACATCGCCGCCGAGGTGGAGCACGACGACCCGAAGGCGGCCTGGTTCATCGGTGAGGTCGACGACCACTGGCGCTACTCGCAGGCCTCGACGGTGTCCTCGGGAAGCATTGAGATGCAACGCATTCTGTTGTCACGAGCACTGCTGAAGGGACCCGCTCGATGATCCTCGACCTCAGCGACGACGCGCTGGAGTACGGCCGGCAGGCCCGACAGGCCTTCGGTGCGGCCGGCGGCGACGAGCTGGTGATCCGCGCCGAAGCGGACCCCGACACCCGCGAAGCCGCGATCACCGCCGTCCTCGACGGACTCGGCGCCTGGGACCTCGATCCGCGCACCGACCCCGACGGACTGGAAGCGGCTGCGGCACTGTGCCGCAGCGCCGGATACTGGGCAGTGCCCTATCCGCTGGCCGAGCGGCTCGCCGCACCGGCCGACCTCGACGTCGACGGTCTGGTGGTCACGGGTGGCGCGCGGCCTGCGGCGACGCTGGCCGGGCTGACGTCCCGATGGGCCGCGGTCACCGTCGACGGGTGCCGCTCCCACGTGACCGGTACGGGTGCGGCACAACCGGGCTTCGTCACCGAACTCGAACTGTCCCCGGCGGATTCGTCGGGCGCTGACGACGTCGCGCTGGCGCTGGTCCTGCCGTGCTGGACCCTGCTCGGGATGCTTGACCGCGCGGTCGAGCTCACCGTCGCCCATGTCAACCTGCGCAAACAGTTCGGCCAACCGCTGGCGTCCTTCCAAGGCGTACAGTTCCAACTCACCGACGCCGAGGTGGAACGCAACGGACTCGACATCCTGGCCAAGCACGCGTTGTGGAGCGTCGCCAGCGGAAACGCCGAAGCCGTCACCGACGCGCTGGCACTGCGGATGTCGGCGCTCGAAGCCGCCGACGTGGTGTTCCGGGTCTGTCATCAGCTGCACGGTGCGGTCGGTTTCTGCGACGAGACCACGCTGTCGTGGCTGTCGCGCTACAGCCAGCCGCTGCGACGTCTGCCGTTCGGCTTGTCGGCAACCCGGAAGTTGTTGACCGACACCGCCGGCCGACGCGGACTGGTCGGGCTGTACGCATGACCGACCTCGATGATTTCCGCAGTGAGGTGCGCGCCTGGTGCCGCGAGCACGTCCCGGCCGACTGGCGCAACACCCAGACCGGGGTCGGCGACGACGAGTTCGTCCGCTTCCAGAAATGGTGGTTCACCGAACTGCACAGCGCCGGATACGCGGTGCCGCACTGGCCCGTCGAATGGGGCGGCGGGCTCTCGGTGGAACAGCAGGTAATCCTCTACCAGGAGCTGGCCGCCCACGACGCACCGCGGCTGGTGTTGGCCTTCGTCGGCATCCACCACGCCGCGTCGACCCTGCTGGTCGCCGGCACCGACGAGCAGCGCCAGAAGCATCTCCCGGCGATCCTCGACGGGCAGATCTGGGTGCAGGGCTTCTCCGAACCCGAAGCCGGGTCGGACCTCGCCGCACTGCGAACCACCGCGCGCCGGAACGGCGACGAGTTCATCGTCAACGGACAGAAACTCTGGGCCAGCGGGGGATTACATGCCGACTGGTGCCTGCTGCTGGCTCGCACCGACCCCGATGCCCCGAAACGCAAGGGCATTTCCTACTTTCTGCTCGACATGACCACCCCGGGTATCGAGGTGCGGCCCATCCGCAACGCCGTCGGCGACTCGCACTTCTGCGAGATCTTCCTCGACGACGTGCGAATCCCGGCGGCGAATCTGATCGGTGCCGAGAACGCGGGCTGGCAGGTCGCGCAGGAGACCCTCGGCGCCGAGCGTGGCATGACGATGCTGGAGTTGGCCGAACGGCTGGGCAACGCCGGCTTCCGGTGGCTGGTCGAGTCCGCACCGGTCGACGACCCGTTGGTCGCCGACCGCCTGGCGGGCTTCGAGGCCGAGATCACCGGACTGCGCGGAATGTGCCGCCGCCTGGTCGAACACGGGGCGCGCGGCCCGGCCGACGCGTCGATCGTGAAGCTGTACTACAGCGAACTGCTGCAGCGCCTCACCGACTTCGGCGCCGAGATCGGTGGACCCGACGCCCACACGGTGCTGACCAAGCCGCTGTCCAGTGGCTGGGAGTCCGGGTCCTGGGTGCTCGACTTCGTCGGCTCCTGGGAGTGGACCATCCCGGGTGGTGCCAGCGAGATCCAGCGCACCATCATCGCCGAACGCGGACTGGATCTGCCTCGAGAGCCGAGTGTGGCGTGATGGCAGACGATTTCGCGGAGTTTCACGACGAACTACGCTCGGTGGCCGCCGATCTGCTGGCCAAAGACCGTGATCTCGACTGGCCGGTGCTGGTCGACGCCGGGTGGGCCGGTCTGGAGGTGCCCGACCGCCTCGGGGGTGCCGGAGCCGGTTTCCGGGAGACCGCCGTGCTGCTCGACCAGATCGGCCGCGCAGCGGCGAACACCCGCCTTCTCGGCGGCGCCGTCCTTCCGGCCGGGGTACTCAACGCACTACCTGCGGGCGACACCAGCGACGAGCTGTTGGCCGGGCTGGCCGACGGGGCTACGCCGTTGGCCGTAGCGTTCGGCGACTTCTCCTTCGACTCCGGGCAACTCACCGGTCGTGCCGGTTTCGTGCCGGACGCGGCCGACGCGGATCAACTGCTCGTGTGCACCGACACCGCCGTGGTGCTGGCCCGGGCTGCCGACCTCACCGTGCGTGCCCAACCCGTCGTCGACGAGACCCGCCGGTTGGCGACCGTCGAAGCCGACGCCGCGCCCGCGGAGAAGCTCGCCGACGATCCCTCCCTCACCAGGGCCGTGCAGCAGCGCGCCGCCGTCGCGATCGCGTGTGACAGCCTTGGTGTGGCTGAGCAGATGCTCACTGCCACCGTCGATTACGTCAAGGTCCGCCGACAGTTCGATCGGCCCATCGGCTCCTTCCAGGCGGTCAAACACGCCTGCGCGGACATGCTCGTCGGCATCGAGGTGTCGCGTCAACTCGTCGCCGACGCTGTGGCCGCGGTCGCCGACCAGCAGGACGCCGCGGTCCCCGCGGCCATGGCCAAGTCTCACGCCTGCGCGGTAGCCGTTGATGTCGCCGGCAAGGCCATGCAACTGCACGGCGGGATCGGCTACACCTGGGAAAGCGGCATCCACGCCTACCTGAAACGCGCCACTCTGAACCGGGCTCTGTTCGGTTCGACTGCGGCACACCGAAAAACCATCGCTTCTCGCTACCTCCCGAGCTCGCTCCGACCGAAAGGCACATGACCATGGGTGTACCCGTCTACAAGCGCATTCTCGACCTCTTCGAGGCCGAGGGCGTCAACACACTGTTCGGCATCCCCGACCCCAACTTCGTCCACATGTTCGCCGAGGCCGAGGCCCGCGGCTGGTCGGTCGTCGCACCGCACCACGAACTGTCCGCCGGCTTCATGGCCGAGGCGGCGTCACGGATGACCGGCAAGCCCGGCCTGTGCATCGGGACGCTCGGACCCGGTATGGCCAACATGGCCGGCGCGATCCAGTGCGCGCTCGTCGAGAACTCGCCGGTGATCTTCCTCGGCGGGCAGCGGGCCCGCGTCACCGAACGCCGGGTGCGCCGCGGCCGCATCCAATTCGTCCAGCAGGAACCTCTTTTCGAGGCCTCCGTCAAGTTCAGCAGCTCGATCGAATACGCCGACCAGACCGACGAAATCATCCACGAAGCCATCCGGCGCGCCATGTCGGGCACCCCGGGCCCCGCCTACGTCGAGTTCCCGTCCCACGTCATCCTCGAGGAACTCAACGTCGGTGCAGCCCCGCCGCCGTCGGCCTACCGGCTGGTCAACCAGGGCGCCGGAGCACCGGAGGTGGCCCGCGCCGTCGAGCTGATCCGTGCGGCCAAGAGCCCGATCCTGTTGGTGGGCCACGGAGTTCACACCTCGCGCACCCAAGAGCAGGTCCGCGAGCTCGCCGAGCTGATGGCCTGCCCGGTGATCCAGACCTCCGGTGGCACGTCGTTCATCCCGGGTCTGCAGGACCGCACGTTCCCGTACCTGTTCTCCCCGGCCGCCAACGAGGCCGTCGAAGAATCCGACCTGTGTGTGGCGCTGGGCACCGAGCTCGGCGAGCCCATGCATTACGGCCGGACCCAGCACTGGGCGGCGGGCGACGCCGACCGCAAGTGGATCTACGTCGAGCAGGATCCCACCGCCATCGGCGTCAACCGGTCGTTCGACGTGCCGCTGGTCGGTGACCTGCGCGGTGTGGTGCCGCAGCTGGTCGAGGCGCTGCGCGAGACCCCGCGCACCCCGTCACCCAACCTGGAGCGGCTGATCTCCGACGACGCGGCGGAACTGGCCCGGGTGGCCGACGAGGCACCCAGCGGCCGCAGCCCGATCCACCCGGCCCGCTACGTCGTCGAGTCCACCAAGGCGTTCGACGAGTGCACCGAGGACGGCATCCTGGTCCGTGACGGCGGTGCCACGGTGATCTTCCAGTGGACCTACTCCCAGACCAAGCCGCGCGACGTGATCTGGAACCAGAACTTCGGCCACCTCGGCACCGGCCTGCCCTACGCAGTCGGCGCCTCGGTCGCCGAAGGCCGCAAACGGCCGGTCATGCTGCTCACCAGCGACTCGGCGTTCCTGTTCCACGTCGCCGAGCTCGAGACCGCGGCGCGGGAGAACCTGCCCCTGGTGTGCGTGGTCGGCGTCGACCACCAGTGGGGTCTCGAAGTCGGGGTGTACAAGCGGACTTTCGAGCAGCCGTCGCCGCAGCCCGGTGTGCACTGGAGCAAGGACGTGCGGATGGACAAGATCGCCGAGGGCTTCGGCTGCCACGGTGAGTATGTCGAGAAGGACGAGGAGATCGGTCCGGCGATCCGGCGCGCATTCGCCAGCGGCAAGACCGCCGTGGTGCACGTCTGCATCGACCCGAAGGCCAACTCGGAGGAGATGCCCAAGTACGACCGATTCCGCACCTGGTATGCAGAAGGTACGCAGTAAATTCTTCGAAACAGGGATTTAGGGAAGGCGACGCACCATGCGTGAGTATCTGAATCATTTCATCGACGGCCAGTGGGTCGCTCCCGTCCGCCCGAACAGCTTGGAGGTCGACAACCCGACCACCGAGCAGATCTCCGGCAAGATCGCGCTGGGCTCGTCGGCCGACGTCGACCTCGCCGTCGCCGCGGCGCGGCGCGCGTTCGCGACGTGGTCGCAGAGTTCCCGCGAGGAACGTCTCGATCTGCTCGGCGCGATCATGGGCGAATATCAGAAGCGTTCCGGCGATCTGGCCGACGCGGTCTCGGAGGAGATGGGTGCGCCGCCGTCGCTGGCGTCGGGTCCGCAGGTCAACCTCGGCATGGGGCACCTGGCGACTGCCATCGACGTGCTGAAGAACTTCCAGTTCGAAGAGCAGCACGGCAGCACGCTGGTGGTGCGTGAACCGATTGGTGTGTGCGGTCTGATCACGCCATGGAACTGGCCGCTGAACCAGATCGCCTGCAAGGTGTTCCCGGCGCTGGCCACCGGCTGCACCATGGTGCTAAAGCCGTCGGAGGTCGCGCCGTACTCGGCGCAGATCTTCACCGAGATCCTCGAGGCCGCCGGAGTGCCCGCCGGTGTCTACAACCTCGTCTACGGTGACGGCCCCGGCGTCGGGGTGCCGCTGTCCAGCCATCCCGACGTGGACATGGTGTCGTTCACCGGTTCCACCCGCGCCGGCGTGGAGGTCGCCCGCAACGCCGCACCGACGGTCAAGCGCGTCACGCAGGAACTCGGCGGCAAGAGCCCGAACATCGTGCTCGACGACGACGACTTCGCCAAGAGCGTCGCCGCCGGCACCTCGGTGATGATGATGAACAGCGGCCAGAGCTGCAACGCGCCGTCGCGGATGCTGGTACCGAACTCGCGGATGGACGAAGCCATCGCAGTGGCCAAGGAAACCGCCGCAGCGGTAAAGGTCGGCGACCCGTCGGACAAGACCGCCATCGGGCCCGTCGCGTCCCGAGCGCAGTTCGAGAAGATCCAGGGCCTGATCCAGAAAGGCATCGACGAAGGCGCCACGCTCGTCATCGGTGGCCCGGGGCGGCCGGACGGCCTGGACACCGGCTACTACGTCAAGCCGACGGTGTTCGCCAACGTCACCAACGACATGACGATCGCGCGCGAGGAGATCTTCGGGCCGGTGCTGTGCATCCTCGGCTACGACGACATCGACCAGGCCGTGGAGATCGGCAACGACACCGAGTACGGGCTGGCCGGGTATGTCTCCGGTGCGGATCTGGAGAAGGCCCGCACCGTCGCGCGTCGGATCCGGGCCGGGTCGGTCGCGATCAACCACGGCTTCGACATGGCTGCGCCGTTCGGCGGCTACAAGCGCTCCGGCAACGGCCGCGAGTGGGGCCCGTTCGCGTTCGACGAGTTCCTCGAAGTCAAGGCGGCCCTGGGCTACGCACCGGCCTGAGCACGCTCGCGGCGGTGAGCGAGAAGTACGAGTACGGCATCGATTTCGATGCCGTCGAGGCCATCGACATCCACACCCACGTCGAGGTCGACGGTCACGGCCACCATGCCTATGACGACGTGTTGGTCGAGGCCACCGCGAAGTACTTCAAGATGGCCCCGGACATCATCGTCAGCGTCGACGCTGTCGCCGAGTACTACCGGCAGCGTCACACCGCGGCGGTGGTGTTCACCGTCGACGCTCGGCACGGCATGCGGCACACACCCAATTCGATCGAAGACCTTGTTGCGGGCGCCGCGCGCAACAACGACGTGCTGATCCCGTTCGGCTCGGTCGATCCGCTCGACGGTCGCCGGGCGGTGCATCGCGTGCACGAACTGGATGGCGACCACGGCGTCAAGGGCTTCAAGTTCCATCCGAGCATGCAGGCTTTCGAGCCCAACGACCGTGCGTACTACCCGATCTACCACGCGATCGCCGAAGCGGGTGTGCCCGCGCTGTTCCACACCGGGCAGACCGGCATGGGTTCCGGCCTGCCTGGCGGGCACGGCATCAAGCTGCGCTACAGCGACCCGATGCTGCTCGACGACGTGGCCGCCGACTTCCCGGAGCTGACGATCGTGATGGCGCACCCCGCGGTGCCGTGGGTGGACGAGCAGATCGCGATCGCCACGCACAAGAGCAACGTCTACATCGATCTCTCGGGCTGGAGTCCCAAGTACTTCCCGCCGCAACTGGTGCACGCGATGACGCGGCAGTTGCGCACCAAAGTGCTGTTCGGCACGGATTACCCCTACATCCAGCTCGACCGCTGGCGCCGCGACTTCGACACCCTCGACGTCGACCCGGAGGTGCTGCCGTTGATCTACAAGCAGAACGCCCTGCGCGTGCTGCGCCTCGCCGCCTGACCGCGAGCAGTCCTCCAAAACCCCCAATATGCACCCGAAATGGGTGAGTTGGCGTCTGCTCGCGGAAGGGACCGATGAGTTTCGGAGATGCGGACGGTCTGCCCATCGACAACCTTCGAACCCACGAGGAGACCTCGATGCCCGTCCGCACCACCACACCCCTCGGCGCCCCGATCTGGATCGACCTGGGCACCTCCGACCTGGACAAGGCGCAGCAGTTCTACGGCGCGGTCTTCGGCTGGACCTTCGAGTCCGCCGGACCCGAGTACGGCGGCTATGTCAACGCATTCCGAGACGACCGCCCGGTCGCCGGGCTGATGGCCAACGACCCGCAGTGGAACGCACCGGACGGCTGGACCGTCTACCTGCACACCGCCGACATCGCCGCCACCGTCGAGGCGGCGACCACCGCCGGCGGCATCAACTGCATGCCCCCGATGGAGGTCCCCGACAAGGGCTGGATGGCGATCGTCACCGACCCGGCCGACGGCGTCTTCGGTCTCTGGCAACCCACCGGCCACCGTGGCTACGAATTGTTCAATGAGCACGGCGCGCCGGCCTACTTCCAGCTGACGACAAGGGACTACGCAGGGGCGCTGGACTTCTACCGGACGGTGTTCGGGTGGGAGACCACTGTCGAATCCGACACCGACGACTTCCGCTACAGCACAGCATCATTCGACGGTGAAGCCCTGCTGGGTGTGATGGATGGTTCCGTCCTCCCCGGGGACGCCCCCTCGGTGTGGACCGTCTTCCTCGCCGCCGACGACGTCGACAAGACCGTTCAACTGGTCGTCGACAACGGCGGCAGTGTCGTGCGGGCCGCCGAGGACACTCCGTACGGCCGGCTGGCCGCGCTCGCCGATCCGACGGGCGCCCAGTTCAATCTGACGTCGATCCAGGTGTGACCGTCAGGATTTCTTGAGCGGGTCGTGGCCCCAATTCATGAGCGAGTACCGCCAGTCGCTGTGCTCGACGTCGCCGGACGGTCCCTGCGCGAGGTGACGTCGGACGTAGCCGACCACTTTGCGCATGTGGCTGTAGTCCTCGTCGGACAGGTCGGACTTCTTGGTGCGCAGGATGTCGACGATCCGCCGGCCGCTGCGGTGGCCGGTGGACTCGGCACCGTCGGTGGTTTTCTGGCCGACCGATCGCGACTCGTCGGTCTGTAGCCACTTCTCGATCTCGCCGGGTGTCATGTTGACCGCCTCCCGGAAGTCGTCGTAGGACTGCTTCGACTCGGAGTCAGTCATGACTTCTTCTTCAGCGCCTCGGGCTTGTGCACAGCGTCGTTACCGCTCTTGTCGCTGCGCACCCGGTACTGCGGGTCGTCTTCAGAGGCCCGCACGGTCCGCCCGGCGGCCTCGGTGTCGGAGGTGATCTTCTCCTCGACCGTGCCCTCCGCGATACTCCCATGACTCTTCCAGGTGACCTTGTCGCCCTTGGAGAACTTCTGTTCTGTCATGGGCGACGGATACCCGAGGGCACCGGCGCTACGCAGCGTCACCGCCCCGCGTCACACGCCGGTAAGGGCTCAGCCCTTGACGAGCGTGAACTGACCGAGTTCGCTGATGCCGCGCTTGAAGAAATCGCTGCAGCCGGTCAGGTACTTCATGTACCGCTGGTAGACCTCTTCGGAGGTGGCGGCAACCGCGGCGTCGTGATTAGCTTCCAACGCCTCGGCCCACTCGTCGAGGGTGCGTACATAGTGCTCGTTGAGCATCTGCTTCTGCTCTACGGAGAAGCCCGCCTCGGCGGAGAGGTTGACGATGTCGTCCTCGCCGGGCACCGAACCGCCCGGGAAGATCTCCTTGGCGATGAAGCGCATGAATTTCAGGTCGGTCATCGTGATCGGGATGCCCATCTCGGGCCACTTCTTGAGCGGATGACCCAGGATCGCCTGGATGACGAAGCGGCCTCCGCTGGGCAGCACGCTGCTGCACATCTTGAAGAACGGCCCGTACCGCTCCTGGGGGAACGCCTCGATGGCCTCCAGGCTGATGATGCGGTCGACCGGTTCGTCGAACTGCTCCCAGCCGCGCAGCATGATCCGTCGGGACCGCTCGGTGGGCAGACCTCGAGCAGTTCCTGAGCGAACTTGCACTGGTTCTTGCTCAAGGTCAGCCCGACGACGTTGACGTCGTACTTCTCGACGGCCCGCTGCAGTACCGAACCCCATCCGCAACCGATGTCGAGGAGCGTCATCCCCGGCTCGAGTTGCAGCTTCTGCAGGGCCAGGTCGATCTTGGCCATCTGGGCTTCGGCGAGCGACATGTCGTCGCGCTCGTAGTACGCGCAACTGTAGGTGCGGGAGGGGTCCTGGAACAGGCCGAAGAAGACGTCGGAGAGGTCATAATGCGCCTGAACCTCTTCGAAGTGGGGCTTCATCTCCTCAGCCATGCTTGGGCCGACCTCCATCCGGGGTGGCGGACTCGCGTTCCGCGCATTCTGGGCTCACGTGTGCCCACAACGTACTACACGGAGGTCAGTTCTTATTTGACGCAGGTGAATTGGGCGACGTCGGTGTAGCCGTCCCGGAACAGGTCCGCACAACCGGTGAGATAGTGCCGGAACCGCTCGTAGATCTCCTCGGACGTGATCGCGATGGCTTCGTCCTTCTTGGCTTCCAAGTTTGCAGCCCACGTGTCCAGGGTCTTGACGTAGTGCGGCTGCAGGTGCTGCTCCTGGGTGATGGTGTAGCCGGCCTTGACCGCGTGATCACGGACCATCGAGGCCAGCGGCAGACGGCCGCCGGGATAGATGTAATCCATGATGAACTTGATGAACCGCACGTTGGACATTGTCAGCGGCAGGCCCTTGGCCTTGATCTCCTCGTCCTCCGGAATGATGATCGTGTGCAGCATCATCACGCCGTCGTCGGGCAGCCAGCTGTGCGTCTTCTTGAAGTAGTCGTCGTACTTGTTGAACCCGAAGTGTTCGAACGCGCCGATTGAGACGATCCGGTCGACCTGACCGTCGAACTCCTCCCAGGGCTGCAGCCGGACCTCCATGCTGCGCTTGCTCTCGGAGTTGGCGAACCAGTGGTTCTCGATGTGTTCCTTCTGGTTCTCCGACAGCGTCAGACCGATGACGTTCACGTCGTACTTCTCCACAGCGCGCATGATCGTCGCGCCCCACCCGCAGCCGATGTCGAGCAGCGTCATCCCGGGTTGCAGACCGAGCTTGCCCAACGACAGGTCGATCTTGGCCATCTGGGCCTGCTCGAGGGTGTAGTCGTCCTTCTCGAAGTACGCGCAGCTGTAGACCTGGTTGGGGTCCTGCCACAGCTTGAAGAAATCGTTGGAGATGTCGTAGTGGAACTGGACCTCGTCCTTGTCCGAGCCGCGCGTCTGCGACGCCGACTTCGACAACCACTTCGACTGGGCCGTGGCTCCGGGCTGATCGCCCGAGGAGTTCGTCATGGAGATCATCCTGTCTGCGATACGCATGGCTGCGCGCACCCTCGGGGCGCGCTCGGTTGTCTCTACCCCGACCGCCGGCTCGAGAAACAGTAAGTCGACCTGTCGAGCCCCACCGCTTCACCGGCGACTGCTGCGACCATACCGGGCAGGGGTCCTTCTGGGCAGGAGCCTGACGCGGGTGGCGTCGAAGAACTGTGCTCAGTCGGATGGCGCGCCGAGCGCGAAATCCGCGAAATCGAAACCGGGTACGACGACGCAGCTGACCAGGCAGGCCTGGTCGCCCTGCGGCCGGGCACGCTGCCAGTGCCCGGGTGGCACCAGGAACTGCGGGTACTCGCCGGCGTCGACGTCGGCGCCGAGAAGATGAGTCGACGCGCTCTGCTGGTCGGCGCCGACCTCGAGAACCAAGGGGCCGCCGCGGTGGTAGAGCCACAGTTCGGCGCTGCGCACGGTGTGCCACGCCGACTGCTGACCGGGCAGCAGAAGGAAGAGGATCGCTGTGCCCGCGTGCCGAGGTCCGCTGTAGTCCGGCGGTAGCGACGACTGCGGGATGGTCAGGTCACTGCGCCACGTCTCCCGGTACCAGCCACCTTCGGGGTGCGGCGCCAAGTCGAGTCGGCGCGCCCATTCGGGGAGATCGCTCATCGGCTCACCCTATTAGTATCTGCCCATGGCTCGCGCGCGTCCGGGATGGTTCGTCGCGCTGTGCGCGCTGGTGGTGACGGTCAGTGCCTGGCTGCCGTGGCTGCGCTCGTCGGCGGACGGGGGTGGCCGTGCCAATGCGATCGGTGGTGTCGCCGGTGCGATGCCGGTGCCGCCGCCCGGTTTCGGTGTGGGGCAGCTGATCGTGTTGCTGTCTTCGGTGTTGCTGGTGGCGGGGGCGATGTCGGCCCGCGGGATCTCTGCGCGGCTGGCTTCCTCAGCAGCGCTGGCCATTTCGGTGATCTTGGTGGTGTTGGCGGCGTGGTACTACCGGTTGTACGTGTATCCGCCGGTGTCGGCGGCCTATGGTCTGTACCTGGCCGCCGGGGTGGCGTTGGTGGCCGCGTTGTTGTCGGTGTGGGCGATGCTGGCGGCCTGGCGCGGCAGTGGGCTCGCGCCGTCGTGACCCGACGTGCTGGAACCCCCTGCCGCTGAACCTGTTTCGTCAATCTCGCACCACAGCTCGCTGCGCGGTCCAACCCGGGGGACGGGCTGGACCGCAGAGCTGATCGGATTATTCGGCGTCGACGGTGGTCGGCTCGATGGAGGTCTGCGCACCACCGTGGCTGACCTCGATTTTGCGCGGCTTGGCCTTCTCGGCGACCGGGATGGTCACCGTCAGCACGCCGTTCTCGTAGGTGGCGGTGATCGCCGCCATGTCGATGCCTTCGCCGAGCGAGAGCTGGCGGCGGTAGCTGCCGAAGAAGCGCTCGTTGGCCAACCATTGAGCGGACTCCTCCGACCGGGCGGTCCGATGAGCCGAGATCGTCAGCGTGCCGTTGTCGACGTTGACGTCCACCGACCCGGGATCGATGCCGGGCAGATCAGCGGTCAGCACGTAATGGTCGCCGACCTTGCACAGATCCATCGGCATGAAACGCGGGGCGCGGTTTGATCCGGACTGGTTGGTCAGCAGGCCGCGGGTCAAGGCATCAAGGTCACTGAACGGATCAAAGCGAAGCACAGCAATCCACCTCCTAAATCCCTCAGGCCCGCCACCCTGGCGGGCAGCTCAATCACTGTGCACCGGCGATTTTAGCACTCGACCTATGAGAGTGCTAACACCTTTCCGGGAAATTTTTCGGGGTCGACCGGTGCTGGAGCGTCACTCTGCCGGCGCGATGTGCACGGCAGACAGGCGGTGATTGCACTGGTCACAGACCAGCACCGGACGGAAGACGCCGCCGCACCCGCGATGGGTCAGCACCACCGCGGGGCCCTCCGGGGTGGGGAACCAGCGCTGGGCCCAATCCAGCGCGCACACCAGCACCGGGAAGAAGCCGCGCCCTTTGTCGGTGAGCAGGTAGCGGCCGTCGACGTTGGCGATCACGCCCTGATCGCAGAACAGCGCCAGACGGTCGGCGACGGTGCCGGGTGGTGCGCCGAGTTGGGCCTGGAACTCGCCGAACCGGGTGAAGCCGACGAACGCCGCGACCAACAATGCGAACGCCCACCTGTCCCCGATCACACTCATGGTCTCCGGGAACAGTGAACCCGTCGCGTTGCGTCGGCCTGTCGACCGCCGCCGGTTGCTCCCGGCGGGGATGGACCGCTCCCATGAGCCGCTCGGCCCCCATTGCGCCACAACGTCTTCCCCGTCGGTGGGCGCCCCACACGATCGGCACACCACGCGGGGGCAGGCGTGCGTTGCCCCGCATGGGCGGTGGATCATCGCGGGCAACCGCGGCAGCGGACGGCTCACCCAGCGCCGCTCCCAGTGCCAGATCGACGTCAGCATCGGCCACAGCGATCTGCCCTGCGCCGTGAGGAGGTATTCGACGCGTCTCGGTCGGGACTGGTAGGGGCGAGGTTCGAGCAGGGACGCCGAGGTCATGGATCGGAGCCGGTCGGTCAGCACCGCGTGGGAGACCGGCAGCGCCGCGGCGAAATCGCCGTACCGGGCGGCGCCGAGCAGGGCGCGTTGGACGATCAACAGGGTCCATTCATCACCGAGCAGTCCCAGCATGCGCGCAACGGCGTTGGGTTCTGCTGCGGTGGGCGTCATCTACAAACCGACGGCGGCGGCCGCAGTGTCGGTCTCCCGCCACCGCGGGAGGTCCGATCCGGCCGCCCAGGTCGAGTGCGTGCCGCTGGAAATGCGTTCCGGCAACTGCAGTTTGCACACCGGGCCGTCGGCGATTCGTGCGGCGTCGAAGACCAGGCAGTACGACGCATCGGTATTCATGTCGGTGGTCAGCGTGACCAGGTAGCCGTCGTCCTCGCCGCGCGCGCCCACGCACGGCGCCATCGCGGTCTCGCTGCCGAACACCCCGTCGTCGAATGCGTAGTGTTCCTCCCGTCCGGTGTGCAGGTCGTGCCGGACCAGCCCGTTGAACAGGAACCAGCCCGGTCTACCCGTCGCGGCGTAGGTGTAGCGGTACGGCAGACCGGCGTGGCCGGGGTTGATCATGCCGAATTCGGTGATGCTGTCGGTCAACTGTTCCTCGCGGGTCTGTCCGGTGACCAGGTTGAACCGCCACCGGTGCAGCCGGGTCTGCATGCCGTCGAGCGACAGTCCGCGGAAGATCTGCTGCCACTTCGGGCTCATGCCGTTGTCGACGCCCTCCACGGGCTGGGGATCACCTTGGAAGAATCCGTCGAGGACGATCTCGTCGCCGTCCTCGTAGGCGTTGGGGAAGTGCAGGACGTAGGTCGGCGCCGCGTCGAACCACTTGATCTGCGAGGTGTCGCCGCGCCGCGGCACGACCGCGAAGCGCGACGGGATGTCCGGGTGGAACTTCGGGAAGTGGATGTTGTGTTTCAGCAGACCCAGATCCCAGAACAGCGGAAAGTCGTTGAGGATCACGTAGTTCTCGGTGAACGCCATGTCATGCGGCAGGCGAGGAGCGGGCAGGGGGATGTCCACGTTGTGGTCCACGGTGCCCGACTGGCCGACCACGCCGTAGCGCATGTACGGCGCTGTCTTGCTGTAGTTGAAGAACAACAGTTCGCCGGTGCGGTCGTCGACTTTCGGGTGCGCGGAGACGCCCCAGTCGGTGGGAACGTGCCGTGCCAGTCCTCCTTGCCCAGATCGGCTCCGGTGCACGGGTCGGTGCGGTAGAGGTCGCCGCACTGGTAGTGACTGGTCAACGCGACACCGCGATGCACGACGACGTCGGTGGACGAGGCGTCCTTCATCAGCGTGCGCGCACCCCAGCCGTAGTCGCGACGGGTCAGTTCGATGGGTTCGGCGATGCCCGACCACAGCGGTCCGCCGGCCTCGTTCTCGGCGGCCAAGCCGTCGGTGCGAACGAAGCGATTGCGGTAGAACGTTTTTCCGTCGCGGAAACCGACGATGTGCAACATGCCGTCGCCGTCGAAGGGGTGGTAGTACTTCAACGCCGGGTGCAGTGGGTTCTCGGTGTTGCGCAGATACACGCCGTCGAGGTCGCGGGGGACCTCACCGTCGACGACCGGCAGGTCGTCGGCGTCCCACTCGGTGGTCTGGGGTCGCCAGGGCCCCGTCCGGTAGGGGTGGTCGTCGTCATCGGGCAGCGTGGACAGGAACTTGCCGACGATCTCCGGGTGGGTGCCGATGCTCATGGTGTCTTCCTCACGACGAAACTCACTGTGGTGGCGGTACTTCCGCCGAAGTTCAGGGTGCCGAAGGTGTCGGCGCCTTCGACCTGGTAGCCGCCTGCGGTGTCGCTGACCTGGCGTGCTGCGTCAAGCAGCATGCGTATACCGGATGCCCCGACCGGGTGGCCGCCGCCGATCAGTCCGCCGCTGGGGTTGATCGGCAGGCGGCCGCCGATCTCGATGTCGCCGCTCTCCACGGCGTGCCAGGACTGCCCCGGTTCGGTCAGGCCGATGTGGTCGATCGCGAGGTACTCGCTGGGGGTGAAGCAGTCATGGACCTCGAAGCCGTCGACGTCGTCGAGCGTCACCTGTGCGCGCCGGAACGCATCGAGCACGGCGCCGCGGACGTGGGGGAGTACGTAGGGATCCTGCGCTGACCGGTCGAACTTCTGCTGCAGCCCGAGGCCCACCGTGCGGTGGCCCCAGCCGTCGACCCGACCCAGGGGGCGCGCGCCGGGATGGTCGCGGAGCCAGTCGTCGGTCACCAGCACGACGCCCGCGCCGCCGTCGGTGATCTGGCTGCAGTCGAAACGGCGCAGGCGTCCCTCGACCACCGGATTGTTGACGTCGTCGGCGGTGAGCGGATGGGGGATCGCCCAGTCCCGGGTCTGCGCTGCCGGATTGGCGCGCGCGTTGGCGAAGTTCACCGACGCGATTCCGCGCAGATGCGCCTCGTCGATCCCGTAGCGCCGGTCGTATTCGGCGGCGACGGCGTCGAACATGAAGGGCCACATGAATTTTGCCTCGGCGCCCTCGTGCCCGGTCCAGGCGGCTGCGCCCAGGATCGACGCGGCGGCGTCGCCGGGAACGGTCTTCTCCAGCTCGACGCCGACGACCAGCGCAGTCCGGTACGCACCGGAACGCAGGTCGGCCATCGCCGCCAACACCGCGACGCTGCCGGACGCGCACGCCGCTTCGTGCCGCGTCGCGGGGGTATCCCAGAGGCCGTCCTGGACGGTGGCCGGCATGGCGCCGAGGTGGCCCTGGTGGGCGAACAACTCGCCGAACGCGTTGGCCATGTGCACGACTTCGATGTCGGCGGCGCTCAGCCGGGCCGCCTCCAACGTGGCGTCGACGGTCTCGGCGGTCAACCGCGCGAAGTCGATCCCGTCGCGCGCCAGATTGCGGGCGAAGTCGCTCTGCCAGCCACCGAGAATCCACACCGATCCCATGGCACCGGACGCTACTACAACTAACAGAGTGAGTGGGAGGGTCGGCCCCGCCGGCTTCTGTTCTGAACCGACGAGACCTCGACAGGACCGACGGTCGACCGACGCTCCTATCTCGCCGCTGCATTACCGCCACGTCACGGCGGCAAACACCGTGCGGGTGTACGGTGCCGGAGATGGAGTTCGGAGAAACATGAGCGAAGCGCCGGACCACGATCTGGCCAGGCGAATGGCCGAGTTGGCGCGCACGGTGGCAACGCCCTACCGGGTCGACGATGTCTTGTCCGAGGTCACCGCCGAAATCATGAGCCTGATCCCGGGGACCAGCGCCGCCGGCGTGTTGTTCGTCGGGAAAGACGGGGGCTTCCGCTCCGTCGCCGGCACCTCCGATCTGCCCCAGAAGCTCGACGAATTGCAGATGAAGTTCCGTGAAGGTCCCTGCCTGGATGCGGCCACCCGCGAGCTGATCGTGCGTACCGACGACTTCCGCACCGAACACCGCTGGCCGGCGTACTCACCCGCCGCGGTCGAGTTGGGCGTGCTGAGCTCGCTGTCGTTCAAGCTCTACACCAGTTCGAGCACAGCCGGTGCCTTGAATCTGTTCAGCACCGAGGTCAACGCGTTCGGGGCCGGAGACGAGACGATCGGCACCGTGCTCGCGGCGCACGCCGCCGCGGCGATCATGGCCAGCCGCAACACCGAGCAACTCGAGTCTGCACTGGCGACCCGCGATCGCATCGGACAGGCCAAGGGCATCATCATGGAGCGCTACAACGTCACCGACGTCGCCGCGTTCGAGATGCTGCGCAAGCTGTCGCAGGACAGCAACGTCAAGCTCGCCGAGGTCGCCGAACGGGTCATCGACACCCGAGGTACCTGAGCCCGCTAGGTGCAGCAGCTCGGATCGAGCACGCGGCACAACGCCGTGAGCGCCTCGTGCCGGGCGGTGTGGTGCACGCTCATCCCGTGGCGCTCCGAGACGACGAAGCCGGCCGCGCGGAGTTGTCCGAGGTGGTGGCTGACGGTGGATTCCGACAGGTCGACGGCCGCCGCGAGTGACCCGGTGGTGCACGGCTCCTCGGCGGTGAACAGCAACGACATCAGCTTCACGCGAACCGGATCGGCCAGTGCCTTCAGGCGTATCGCCACCTCGAGTGCGGCCGCGTCGTCGGCCGGTCCGGCGGCGACCGGCGCGCAGCACACCGGCGCGGACATGTCGATGGTCGGTAATGGCTTCGGCATGACACCATATTGACATATATCGAAATGGTGGAGTAGACCGGAAGTGGCCAATTCGGCTCATGTCTCACACCTTGGAGGCCGGTCATGTCCCGTATCCAACTCGCGCTCAACGTCGACGACCTCGACGCTTCGATCGCGTTCTACACGACCCTGTTCGGAACCGAACCCGCCAAGGTCAAGCCCGGCTACGCGAACTTCGCGGTCTCCGAACCGCCGCTGAAGTTGGTCCTGATCGAAAACCCGGGGCGCGGCGGCTCTGTCAACCATCTCGGGGTCGAAGTGGACTCCAGCGACACCGTGCACTCGGAGATCGCACGACTGTCCGGAGCCGGCCTGTTCACCGAAGAGGAGATGAACACCACCTGTTGCTTCGCCACCCAGGACAAGGTGTGGGTCACCGCACCCGACGGCGAGAAGTGGGAGGTCTACACGAAGTTGGGCGACGCCGAGACCTTCGGTGCGTCCGGTCCGGGATCCGACGACCGGATCGGCAGTTGCCACTGCGGCTGTGACGAGCGGGCAGAGGTCGCCGGGTGACCGTACCCGCGACGGCCGAGCACCCTCCTGTCGTCGGCCGACTCTCCCCCCTGGACCGGTTCCTGCCGCTGTGGATCGGTGCCGCGATGGTCGCCGGACTCCTGCTGGGGCGCATGGTGCCCGGTCTCGACGGGACGCTCAGCGCGGTCCAGATCGACGGCATCTCGCTGCCCATCGCCGTCGGCCTGTTGGTGATGATGTACCCGGTACTGGCCAAGGTGCGCTACGACCGGGTCGGCACCGTGACCGGCGACCGCAGGCTGATGGCCGCGTCGCTGGTGTTGAACTGGATCGTCGGTCCTGTACTGATGTTCGCGCTGGCGTGGCTGCTTCTGCCCGATCTGCCCGAGTACCGCACCGGGCTGATCATCGTCGGTCTCGCGCGCTGCATCGCCATGGTGATCATCTGGAACGACCTCGCCTGCGGCGATCGGGAGGCCGCTGCCGTGCTGGTCGCGCTGAACTCGGTGTTCCAGGTGGTCATGTTCGCGGTGCTCGGCTGGTTCTACCTGTCGGTGTTGCCCGGCTGGCTGGGCTTGTCGCAGAGTTCGTTGGACGTGTCGCCGTGGCAGATCGCCAAGTCGGTGCTGATCTTTCTCGGCCTGCCGCTGCTGCTGGGCTACCTGTCTCGCCGCATGGGGGAGCGGGCCAAGGGCCGCGACTGGTACGAACAGCGGTTCCTGCCGAGGATCGGGCCGTGGGCGCTGTACGGGCTGCTGTTCACCATCGTGGTGCTGTTCGCCCTGCAAGGCGCTCAGATCACCTCGCAGCCTTGGGATGTCGTCCGCATAGCCGTTCCACTGCTGGTCTACTTCGCCGTGATGTGGGGCAGTGGGTATGCACTCGGTGCCGTGCTCGGCCTCGGGTATCAGCGCACCACCACGTTGGCGTTCACCGCCGCCGGCAACAACTTCGAGTTGGCCATCGCCGTCGCGATCGCAACGTTCGGCGCCACGTCGGGTCAGGCGCTGGCCGGGGTGGTCGGCCCGCTCATCGAGGTGCCCGTGCTCGTCGCGCTGGTCTACGTCTCACTTGCGCTGCGTCGCAGGTTCGCCTCATGACGCCGAGCGTGCTGTTCGTGTGCGTGAAGAACGCCGGCAAGTCGCAGATGGCGGCGGCTCTGATGCGGCACGCGGCGGGCGACGCCGTCGAGGTCCACTCGGCCGGAACCCGGCCGGGCGAGACGCTCAACGCGCTGTCGGTGCAGTCGCTCGCGGAGATGGGCGTCGACGTGTCCGGTGAGTATCCGAAGGCGATCGATCCCGAGCTTCTCCGCCGGGTCGACCGGGTCGTCGTTCTGGGTGGTGCGGCGCAGGTCGACGCGCCGAACGGGATCGCGGTCGAGACGTGGCTGACCGACGAACCGTCCGAGCGCGGTATCGGTGGCATCGAACGGATGCGGCTGGTGCGCGACGACATCGCGCGCAGAGTCGAGTGCCTCGTTCGGGAACTTTCGTCGTGACGAGTGTTCACACGATGTTGATGCTGTCGAGAAGCCTTGTGGCGTAGTCCGTGTGGCCGGTGAGTTGAAGATCGTTGCGGCGCCACTCGGTTCGTCTCGTCGCCCACGACGGAAACGTGATCGCCGGGCTTTCGATGGCGGCGATGGATCCCTCGCCTCCCGAGGAGATGCTCCCGTCCGGGTTGATGTGCCACGTGCCGCCGCCGGGGCCGGTCAAGGTGAGCGCGATCGGCCCGGGCAGCCAGGCCGGTGGTGCGGCGCGGAGTTGGTTGGCCAGCATGGCCATCATCCAGTCCAGAACGGTGGCCATCCGGTTGGCATCGGTGTCCGGCGCCGGAAACTCCAGGCTGGGGCAGATGTCGTGGTGGATGTGGGTGTGGTGATCGAAAACCAATGCTGCGGTGAGCATCTGATCGAAGCGGAAGGAGCCCAGTTCACCCAGCGGTGCGCGTATGGCGCCGAGGGGCGTCCGAGAGGCCAGACGCGCAAGCCGGATGACCCGGGCGCTCCACGTGCGGTATTCGTCCACCACCTGTTGTGTCGACCAGTGCCGCCGAGCGTCGACGAAGGTGTCGTTGGCCGACTCGATGTCCGGGGTGCGCAGCAGCGTCAGCGCGGCGGGGGTGAACAGTGCATGGCAACTGGCGCCGAGGTGGGCGATCACGTCTCGCACACGCCAACCGTCGGCCCGGCTGTCCTGTTGCCACTGGGCCGGGGTGAGGGCGGCGCACAGATCCAGCACGTCGGCGCGTTCGGCCTCGAGAGCGGCCACTCGGTTCATCGTCATGGGTGCCTCTCGGCAGCGACGTCACGCGCGGCACGGTCGTAATCGAGTGCGCGCAGCAGCGGTGCAGTCGCGCGCGGTGGGACTGCGGCGAGCGCCCGCCAGGCCGGTCCGGCCCATCGCGGAACCGTCACTTCGCCGGCGCGGCTGCCGCAGGTGCGCACGATGGCCGCGGCAACCTCGGTCGGCTCGATCACCGCACCGTGCTCGTTGAACCCACGCGACAGATCCGTCCGCACGATGCTGGGCAGGACGGCCGTGGCGCGGACCCCTGTCCCGCGCAACTCGCGGCGCAAACCCTCGGTGAACCCGATGACGCCGAATTTGGTGCCGCTGTAGGCGGCGACGCCGGCCCCGGCGACGCGACCCAACACCGAGGCGACGTTGATGATGTGTCCGCGCCGGCGCTCCAGCATCTGCGGCAGGACCAGATGCGACCCGGCCATCACACCCCACAAGTTGATGTCGACCACCGCTCGGGCGAGGGACAGGTCGCGCTCGGCGAACGGTCCCGTCGGCATGATCCCGGCATTGTTCACCAGAACGTCGACGGCGCCCACGTCACCGCGCACCGTGTCGAGAAAGCTGGCGATGGACTGCTCGGATGTCACGTCCAGCTCGAGTCCGACGGTGCCCCGGCCGATCTCTGTCGCGGTCTGCCGCACCTGAGGTTCATCGATGTCGCCGATCACCACGCGGGCGCCACGATCGGCGAAGGCCGACGCGGTGGCCCGCCCGATTCCGCGCGCTCCACCGGTGATCGCCACAACACAGCCGGTGAGATCGGCTTTTCTCAATGCCCGTCCTCCTTAATTGACCGCCAGTCAAACTCTTCACTGCTAAATTTGACCGGTGTTTGACCGAAAGTCAAAGTCGGGTTCCCGGTGACCTCACCGTCTCGGCGTCACCGCGATCCGCAGCGCCGTGCCGAATTGCTGAGCGCGGCCGCACGGCGCTTCGCGGACACCCCGTTCGACGAGGTCACCATGGACGACATCGCAGCCGAGGCCGGCGTCGCCAAGGGCCTGCTGTTCTACTACTTCGGCTCCAAACGCGGTTGCTACCTCGCGGTGATCGAGGACTTCCACCGGCAACTGCTCACCGAGGCGGACCTTCACGCCGACCTGCCGCCCAGCGAACTCTTCCCGCACCTGCTCGACCGCTATCTGGACTTCGCGGAGCAGGCCGAACCCGCGTATCGACTGATCATGAGCGGCGGGCTGGGTAACGATCCACATGTCCGTGCGTTCGTCGCCGAACAACGAGCGCGTCATCGCGCGATGTTCACCCGATTGCTGTTGGCGGATCAACCGGAGCCCTATGCCCTGCGCGTCGCGCTCGAGGGCTTCCTCAGCTTTCTCGAAGGAGCGACGCTGGACTGGCTCGGCCATCGCGGGATCAGCCGAGCCGCGTTGCAGAACCTTCTGCTGACCGTCGCCCCGGTGGTACCGGCCGCCGCCGTCGCCGCCGATCCGACGATGGCGCTGGATCCCGATGCCGCTGCAGGCTTGTGGGTCGTGTCGGTGGATCGGGATACGTAGTCAGGTACCACGTCGCAGATGTGCCCCCGGCAGGATTCGAACCAGCCGCCGAGCAAACCACCCTCCCCAGCCGTCACCAGCCATTACCCATTCTGAGCTGCTTGTGTCGCACGAACCCTATGTGGACAGCAATGGACACCCGTACCCTGGTGTGGTCAGCTAGATAGCACGGGGGCGGGCATGGTCGGGCGGTCCAACCGGCGGGGGTGGGGCTGGATTCGCAAGCTGCCGTCGGGACGGTGGCAGGCGTCCTACGTCGGGCCGGACCTGCGGCGGCACAACGCCCACACCACCTTCGGCGCGAAGATCGACGCCGAGGCGTGGGTCGCCGCGGAGCGCCGCCTCATGGAGCGCGACGAGTGGACGCCGCCGGCGCAGCGCAGGGCCGCACGGCGAAGCGAGGTGCTCACGGTGGGGCAGTACGCCCAGCGGTGGATCGCCGAGCGCGACTTGAAGTTCCGCACGCGCCGCCACTACGAGTCCTTGCTGGACCGCCACATCGACCCGGAGCTGGGGGACGTGGCGCTGAGTGGGCTGAGCTCACAGCAGGTGCGCGCCTGGCACGCGGCGCTGGCCCCGGGTCACCCGACCACCCGAGCGCACGCCTATTCGCTGCTGCACGCCATCCTCGCCACCGCCGTCACCGACGGGCTTATTGCGAGCAACCCCTGCTCGGTTCCACGTGCCATGCGAGCACCGCGCCGTCGCGACCCGGTCATTCTCAGCGTCGCCGAGGTCGCCGCCCTCGCCGACGCGATCCGCCCCGAGCGGATGAGGGCCATGGTGCTGCTCATGGCGTGGTGCGGCCTGCGCTGGGGCGAGGTCTCCGAATTGCGCCGCAAGGACATCGGCGCTGACGCCGCCGTGATCACCGTGGCCCGCGCCGTCGTCCGCCGCGACGGCGAGTACCGCGTGGACCGACCCAAGTCCGGCAAGGGCCGCGCCGTCGCCGTCCCTCCGCACATCCGCGCCGACCTCGTTCGCCATCTCGATGAATTCGTCGCCGACGGCTCCGATTCCTTGCTGTTCCCGGCAGCCCGTGGCGGGCACCTCAATGACCGCGTGTTCAGCCGCGAGTACTTCGCCAAGGCGCTGAAAGCCGTCGGGCGCGAGGGGGTTCGGGTTCACGACCTGCGCCACTTCCAGGGCGCCCAGGTCGCCCGCGTTGGCACGCTGCGCGAGTCGATGGCGCGCTTGGGCCACTCCACGGTGAGTGCCTCGTTGATCTACCAGGGCGTGGTCTCGGGACGCGACACTGAGATTGCCGAGGCGCTGTCCGCGCTCGCCGAGGAAGAGAAGTGATGACCGACGGCTCCGACCTGGCCAGCTTCTTCGACGCGCTGGCCGCGATAGATGTGCTGCGCGAGGTGCTCGAAGACGAAGACGAATTGTCAACGGAGCGTTGACATCCCATGAGAGCGGGCAAGGGCGTTGCCGACACAACTCGGCCATGCGATGTCAGCAGATGTTGGGCCGTAGCTGCTTGCAACTGATACGCTGGACTCAGTTCCCCGGAGGCTTATGAACGAGCCGCTCGACGGAGGAGCCTAGCCAACAGACCCCGCGAGGTTCGGCGTTCACGAACTGAGGACCGGCAGTTGTCGTCCAGCGCTGCCCCCAGGAGTCCTCAGATGTCGGCACTCGTCATCGCCACCCGTCCCGAAGACCTCGTTGCCCGGCGGCGGTTCCACCAGGGCCGCTACGCCGGCCTGATCCGCGACCGCGCCCCCGACGACTCCGAGTTGCTCGAGGCCAGACGCCTCATGGTCGCGGGCAACTGGTTTTGCCGCCTCGAGCGGCTGATCGCCCAGGACCCCCCGCTGACCGACGAGGAGCGCGCCTACGCGGTGTCGCTGCTGTCGGGGGCCGCACGATGATGCTCACCCTGACCCAGGCCGCCGCACGCACCGGCGTGTCCACGAAGACGCTGCGCCGCCGCATCGCCGAGGGGTTGCTGCCCGCCTACCGGGTCGCCGGGCGCTCCATCCGCGTCCGCGACACCGATCTCGACACGCTGATGCGGCCCATCGGAGGTGACCGGTGAGCCGCGCCGAGGCCAGTGACACCAGCGAGGTCGTGAAAGTTGCTCAGAATCCGAGGGGCAAGGCGGAAATGCCCGTCTGCCCGAGGTGTGGGGCGAGTTGGACCGGCTTGAAGACCTGTCACTGCGCCGCGTGCCACGAGTCGTTCACGACCGTCGCCGCGTCCGACAAGCACCGCGCCGGCTCTCACAGCAAGGACACCCGACACTGCGTCGATCCGGCGGGTGTGGGTCTGGTCGATGCCGGACGCGCCTACCCGTGCTGGGGCATGCCCGCCAGCGGACACGCCGGGAGGCCGACGACGTGACCACAAGAGAAAGCCGCCTCGGCGAGGAGGCGGCAATCGATGACCGGGCAGGTCAGGGTGATTCTACCCAGCCTGCCGACACCCTGTAGTTCCTGCTCGACCTGGAGTTGGACGACGACGAGCTGGAGTTCCTGATCGAATTGCCGCTGGAAGACGTCACTGTCTGGGTCGCGCCTGCCGGGGGCAACGAGTTCACCCGACCAAGCGGGTGGCAGAGCCTGCGACCCGACGGCAACGCCGCAAGGCTGAAGGAGTGGCGTCCGGGCATGGCCCTGTGCCTGAACACCGGCGGGCTGCCCGCCGTGGTCGATGTGGACCCCCGCAACGGCGGCGACATCGACAAGGTCCGCAAGCTGCTCGCCGACCTGGGTGTGCGCATCTTCGCCGAGGTCACCACACCCGGCGGCGGCAAGCACTTCTACGTCGCGGGTCACCCCGACCTGCGCACGGTCCACTCCACCGAGAAGAACGAGCGCCTGCCGGGGTTCCCGGGCGTGGACATCCAGGGGCCGGGCGCCAACGTCTTCCTGCCGGGCACGCGGCGACCCAAGTGGGGCAACCGCGGCTACACCGTCGAGTCCAACGACCTGCTGGCACTGACCGCCGAGGGCGATCCCGACGGTGCAGAGCGGCTGATGCAGTGGGCAGCGGAGCAGACGGCGACCCGAGTCAGGAAGCAGGCCGCGCAGCGCAACGGCGACGCTACTGAGTTCGAGTTCGACGTGGCCGCACCCTGGCCCGAGGGCCAACGGCCCAACGAGGGCCAGCAGAAGTACCTCGACAAGGTGCTCGCCAGCGCGGAAGGCCAAGTCATCAAGGCCGTCGCGGGCGGGCGCAACGACGCCCTGTTCGGGGCGGCCATGAAGTGCGGCAGCTTCGTCGCCGGCGCCGGACTGGACCTGGACACGGTCGTCGAGCGGCTCTGGGAGGCGTCGGTGCAGAACGGCCTGGCCTCCGAAGACGGCCACGAGTCGGTCTACGCCACCATCCGGTCAAGGCTGCGCATCGGGATGGACACGCCGCGTGCCGTGCCTGACCGCGAGGTCGGCGGCGAATCCCGCCGCGAGATCGAGTGGGTGTCGATGGACGACATCGCCGACGCCGCGGCGAAGTGGGCGTGGGAGTACGACGGTCACGGGCGGATACAGGTCGGTGCGCTGACGCTGTTCGGTGGCCGCCCCGGCACCGCGAAGTCCACCTGCGCCCGCTGGTTCGTCGCCCGTCTGAGTCGCGGCGAGTTGGAGGGCTGCTGGAAGGGCAAGCCGCAGACCGTCGCCTACGTCGCCGCCGAGGAGACGGCCCAATACGTCCTCAAGCCGTCGCTGCGAGCCCACGGGGCCGACATGAGCCGGGTCGTCACTCCCCGAGTGAAGATCGCCGAGGGCAAGTACGCCGCGCTGCTGGCCGAGGACGACGAGCACCAGCTCATTGAGGACCTGCGCAGGCGCGGGGTCACCGTCATCGTCATCGACCCGATCATGGCGACGATGAAGTCAAAGACCGACATCTACCGCACCAACGAACTGCGCGAGGCGCTCACCCCGTGGCTGCGCATCGCCGAGGCCATCGACGGGATCGTCATCGGCCTCGTCCACTTCGTCAAGGGCTCGACCGGCGACCTCGTCGCCGCCATCAACGGCGGGTCGGCGTTCGGCGAGATGGCCCGCTGCGTGTTCGGCTTCGCCAAGGAGACCCTGCCCACGGGCAGCCTGCTGCGGGTGATGACCCAGGGCAAGAACTCCTGCGGGCACGAGGACCTGTCGCTGGAGTTCTCCGTCGAGGGCACGGTCGTGACCGTCTCCACCGGAGAGCGGGTGGCGGTCGGCACCTTCGTCCTGGGCGACGAGTCCGACGTGACCGCCGGCGAGATTCTGTCGCGGAACAAGGGGCCGCGGGCGCTGCGGCCCGAGATGCAGAAGGTGCTCGACTTCGTCAACGGCTGGCAGCAGGGACCGGTCACCCCGAAAGACGTTGCCCGGGCCGGACTGGCCAAGGACAACAAGGCCGCCGGACAGATGCTCAAGCGCCTCGCCGACCGCGCACTGATCTCACACGGGAAGCAGGGGCACTACTGGCGACTGGGAGGGGCGAACCAGCAGATTGAGGAATTAAGGGCCGCTCATACACGCGAAGAAATGAAGAAATGACGAACTACATGCGTGAACAGGATTTTTACATATATATGCGCTTCCTCATTTCTTCATTTCCTCACTTGTACACGCGAGGAAACCCCACCAACCAACTGCTGGTTGGACACCCGTACCCCGCACCCGACACCGAAGGCGAGACAGATGAACACCACCACCGAGGAGATGAAGGAATGAACGACCACTGGGCCGACACCCTGCGTGACCAACTCAAGCAGCGGGCCAAGGGCGATGACCAGAAAGCGCCGCCCGAGCACCTCGCCCGCGTCTTCACTCTGGCTGAGGGCTACCAGCGCGGACCCCAACCGAAGGAGAAGAACATGCCCACCAACAAGGCCGGCACGCTCGACACCGTCAACGACCTGATCTGCGCCCTCGACGAGGCCGACAGGCAGGTGGACTACCTCTGCGGGCAGCTCATCGACGACTCCCGCCTGTGCGATGCCGCCGACGAGATCGGTGACGCGCTGGTCAGCTTCCACAAGAGGGCGAAGTGGATCGAGGCCGAGTTGCGCGCCTAGGGCTCCCGGCCAGCACCAGCTATCCGATCATGATTACCCGAAACCAGGCCCGAAACCAGGCCCGCGACCTCAGAAGAGTCTCATCGTCGCAGGAAGGCCGTCTGCACCCATGTCCGACGCCGTGACCTCGGCGATCAGCCGTCTGCGGTCTACGGCCCAGAACAAGGCCAGCACCAACCGGCCAGGGTGAGCGAAGAGTAATTCGGGCCACAAAAAAGGAGGAACCATGGAGGCTCAGACCCTCTAGAACCTGAGGCCGCACAGAGCGCCGGCCCGCCTTCAGGAGTCCGCGCTCCGTGTGTGGTGAATCGTTGAAGGAGCAGGCGGCGGTTGGGCAAGGTGGCGGCTGATGACCACCGCTGGGTTCGAGTGCGGAGAAAGATGCGATCCCGTCAACAGGTGAAAAGCGGTGGCGGCAAGCGCGTACTGGTCGGCGCGGCCGTCCATGTCCGAGCGTTAAGGAAATGGTGCATCGTGGCCGAAGTGACGATCCGACGTGATGCGAACGAATGGGGGCTAGGGTTGAGGGGCGAATTTACCAGTTCCCGGGTCGAGGCAAGAATGTCATCAACTGTCTGAAGCGAGATCGCGCTGATGTACCCCCCGACAACTCCCTCCGACAACATTGACGCATTCGCATTTGCGATCTTCGACCTAGAGGTCCCAGTGGTCGGATTCTCATGGTTGATCGAGTGGACAACAACGTCGTTTTACATCAAGTTTCAACAGAAGAAGCTTCAACTGGCGAAGGCAAGTCTGCACGGACCCGATCCAAGGCACTTGGGAAAGGAGCATTTCCGGTTCGACTTCACTGAGGACAAATTGGTCGATCACGCTGAGCGGGGAGGCAGCGGATGGGCCACCTTCGGCTCTGAATTCCCCTACTACTTCACCGGTCGTCCGATCAACAAGCGAACCGTGCACGCGGTGCGATTCTCCGCTACTTCCGACCTATTCCGGCCTGGTGTCGAACCTGGACCAACTCCGAGAATCCTCGGAAAGGCCGACGTGCACGCGAGGGTGCCCGCACCACGGCCATCGAGAGTCGTGCATGTCGACGTGTTTGTGAGCAACGTACGGCCTTATTGGCCCAAGGTGACAACTAAACGGCGCGTCGGGCAGGACGGGCAATGGATGGGTCCGATCCGGAATGATGCCGGCATGTACCTAACAGCCGTCGCGACTGACCGTCTAGCGATCAAACACCCCGATCCGTTCGGCGACACTAGGGGTGCTACACCGATCCGAGAGTGCCGGCGAACGGTGGCGGTTACCGTAGATGGGACTCAACTGCTGTGGATCGCGGAGAAACTCGTGCCTCGCAAGACGCTTCCCGGCTGACCGCCTGTAGACATAAGTCCAGTGGCTGATGGTGTCTCGGCTGCTGCTGTCAGGTGGTGATGATCTCGGATGACAGAAGTAGGCACGAGCGACCCTGCCGTGTAGCAGCCGTCATCAGAAGTTGTTGTCGCTCACCCAATCCCGAATCTGTTCCATGACCTGCCGGGGTTGGGGCGCTGAGGAGTACACGCGCATCTCGAGATAGCTCCTATCCTCGATTCCAAGGGAAGGTAAGGTGTCTTCGCGTAGTCGGACCACGAGGTATCCGGCGGCGAGCAGGTCACGACTTTTCCGCTGGTCTACGAGCTGTTTGGCCGGTGCTGAGTGCCAGTAGGAACCGTCGTATTCGATTACCACCGTGCGTTTGCCGACCTCGACGGTGATATCGGCAGACCATACTTCTCGCGACGTAAATGCCCTGTCACGCAGGAGCGATCCTGAACGGGCAGTGCCGAAAACATCGGCGGCTGCGGAGTGATAGTCCTGCTCAACGCGTGATTTGCCGGTCTGCCGACATTCGGGGCATTCGGCCCCGTAGCTGCGGCTACCCAGCTGTTGGCCGTCGCTGAGGATGCAGATGATGCCGTCACTGTCGATGACGACGTGATTTCGGGTGTTGGTCTGCATGGTGA
>NZ_JBGGKT010000014.1:0-117157 GCF_041287115.1 Mycobacterium sp. pV006
CCGCCTTCAAACGGTGACGAGCGCACCGGAACGGAGGTCGCCTGAAACACCCCAATCCACAGGTCTTGACAATTTCTCCTCGCTGCGCACCACGGTTACTTACAACAACGTTCTGCCTAATATTGGCCCGGTTGACAAGAGCCTGGCTGTGAGTAGTGACAATGACTTGCTGAGTTTCGGCAATCCCTTGCAGTACGGCGCGAACTTCGTGCACTGCGCCTGGATGCAGGTGTGATTCGGGTTCTTCGACCGCAACGATCAGTTTTCCCTCGGGCCGACTCCTTGAGCGAGTCCATTCCAACGTTAGCGCCAGAGCAGCCAGGCTCTGTATTCCATCTCCTTTAGTGCCGATCGAGGTACTCACCCCGTCGTCGATCTGAATATCTTCGAGGATGGCGGATCGGGTTAGATCACGGACCTGTAGCGACACGCTCTGAAACGGGTTAGGGTCGCCATTAGTACATCCTCGACTTCCGCCACTGCGGCTTGGTCTAGCTCTCTAATCCGCGCGATCAGGTCTTCATACTCCACACTTCGCAACACTGATCGGCGGCGAGCAGCAAGGATTTCCTCTGCGATTGCCTTTGCGGTTTCGCCTGTGCGAACCGCCGGAATGTGCAAGATGGTAACCCGATCAGCGACGAACGATGCGATCTCTCTAGCTCTCTTGTCGTGGCTTCCTTTGCCTTGCTTCAGGATCGTCAGGGAAGTTTTAGTCCTGCTAAGAGTTACTTGAATCGGAAGGCGCTGATTGGTGGAGATTCCCGTCGCCGTCTTAAACTCCGCCTGTTCCTTCTCATCGAGTTCGAACTCGAGAAGAATGACAGTGCTTTGCGAAGCGCCGCGCCGACCGCGGGCAAACAGCGGATAGTCGCGTTCCCAGTCGTAGTCCAGCCCGCTGCCACGTTCCGGGCCGCGTGCGGCCCGTGCGCGTTGAGTAGACCTTGCCGTTTGGAAATATCGTGTAGGCACGGCCTTGTCTGTGATCAGCAGCTCGGGAATCCTTGACCATGTCTCGATGATGTTCATAGCAAGGACCGCAGCACGCAACAAATTGGACTTGCCCTGATTGTTCGGGCCGATCAAGACTGTAAAATCACCGACAGAGAAGTCTGCGGCCCGATCGATGCTGCGAAACTTCCTGACAGACACCCGACTCAGCTTCAATCTCTCGACCTTTCAGATGAAGAAGCTTCGACGCTCTCCTGCGCGAAGTTGGGTGTGACAGTAGTACGCAATTGGCACAAAGAGTCATTAGTTCATTGCGGCGATCCACCAGTCCCCATTAGCGAGGGCGAGTGTAGTTACCGATCAGCCGGACAAGTGCTCGCCGCTTCCCGCAACACCGGTACCGATGGCTCGTCCACTGCGAGACCGTACCCACGCAGCACCTCGATGAACTGCATCGCATACTGACAGTGAAACGCCGCGTTCGGCGGCATCCACAGGGCCGGCTCGGCATCACCCTTGTCCTGGTTCGTCGGCCCGTCGACTGCCACGAGATTGGCCGGGTCGTTGGCGAACCGGACCCGCATCTCATCGGTCCAGTTACGAGCGCCCTGGTCCCAGGCGTACGCCAACGGAACAATGTGCTCGATCTGGACTGCCGCGCCGGTCTGAGCTCCACGCACAAACGGAATCGTCTTACTCGTGTACGGATCACGCAACACACCAGTCGCGACCGCAGTCGGGCAGCGACTGATCGCCACGTACGTCTTGTCGATCAGGTCGCGATCGAGAATGTCGTTACGGGTGTCGCAACCATTGCGACCACCGGGTGCGCTGTTGTCATCGGTCCACGACTCCCCGAATGCGTCCCGCCGGTAGTCGCCGCTGCGCATCCGGACAGGGACCTGTGCCACCCCAGCGAGAACATCGACGCCCGGCGCGACGGTGGGCACATCCGCCTCGGCCACGTACGCCGCCGTCTGTTCGACCGATGTCGACACCGTCTGGTACGCGACGAGAACCGCGAGCGCCGCAGCGACCGCTGCCCCCACCAGACGTTTCTGCTTCATTGGACGCTGACAGTCAGCGGCATGGCATCGACGCCCAGAACAGGGAAAACATCGAATCTGTGCGTGTGAGTTGCGGATAACGTGTGGTCGATCTGTACTTCGGGTGAGGTATCGGGTCCGCGGCGGAACTTCACGGTCTTCCCGGAGTACGGGTCGTGCAGCGTGCCGGCGAGCACGGCACATCCGTTCGAGCCGGGCTTGAGTTCTACGTCGACCAGATCTCGCCGCAGGATGTCGTTGCGGGTGTCGCAGCCGTTACGTCCTCCGGGGACCGCGACGTCGTCGCTCCACGCTTGCCCGAACAGGCGGCGGTCGTAACCGGTCTTGGGTGCCCGCCCTTTGATCGACAAGCCGGCGAGCTTGGCCAGCGGCTCCGACACCGGCACGTGGGTAGGAACGGATGCACTCGACGTCGGCGACTCAGGCGGTGGTGAGGACGACGACGGAGTTGCCGCCGCCGTCGACGTCGTCGCCACGGCGGACACTCGATCGGGTTCGGTTTCAGCACACGCGACCAGCGACAGCCCGAGGGCCACAACGGCGATCACCATCGAAGTTGCCCTACCTGCGCGAATCATTGCCCCCTCGCTCGCCCTCGAGCGCCCATGGTAGCCACGCTCGCCGCGATACCTGTCACCTGACAGAAACATTCGCGATCCATTGTTAACCGTCGCGCCGCGATCGGTTACGTCGCTGCAACCATCACCGCGGTGAAAAGCCGAAAACTGTCACTCGACAGAAACGCCCACCCCGGGAGAGTCAGTGACCAGCACCGCCACCATGTCCGCCACCGCCACCACCGCCGGCGCACGAGAACACGCCCGCGCCCAACACGGGCGCACGACGGAGTTCATGCGCCACGTCCCGGCGTCGACCTCACCGACAGCGCCCGAGGAGGTACCCGCCGAAAACCTTGTCTGGTCGGAAACCATTGCGCCGGGCGGATATACCACCGCAACCCTGGCGCGTGGGACTCGCATCCGCCTCGCCGACATCACCGGCGACGCATGCGCGCATCTGTTGCTGCATCGGGCCGACGCTCCGCAGGAACGCCTCAACGTCGCCGACACCGTCAAGGTGCCGTGGCAGGCCTACCTGGGCGCCGGTCACCCGCTGCTCAGCGGCTTCGGTCGCGTGCTGGCCACCATCGTCTCCGACACCTCCGGACACCACGACGCGCTGACCGGAACCAGCACCCGCACAGGCAATCTCGAACGGTACGGGGCGGCCGCGCCGGAATCCGGCTCCCCCGCCGGCCGCGAGTTGTTCACACTGGCGGCGTTGAAGCATGGCCTCGACGCCCGCGACCTACCGCCATCGATCTCGTTCTTCAAGGGTGTGCGCGTCAAAGGCGACGGCACCTTCGATTGGCTCGGCAGCGCCGGCCCGGCCACGAGCGTGGACCTGCTGCTGCACGTCGACGCAATTGTCCTGCTGGCCAACACGGCTCATCCGCTTGACCCGCGACCGACGTTCACGTGTTCTCCGCTGCTGATGCACGCCTGGTCCGCGGCGGCCGATCTGGACCGGCTGGGTGATCTCGTCGGCCCGCTGGGACCCGAGCACCGTCAAGCCATCGCCAACACCGACGCCGACCTCGCCGCGAGAGGACAACTGTGAGCACCACCATCGCCGAGCCCCTGGCCACCGGAGCAACCATCCTCGATCAGCACGTGGCCGCCCGTGCCGCCTGGTCGACGGTCGTCGCCGCGGGTGACGTGCTGACCATCGTCGACCTCGACGGCAACCAGGCCGTCGACTGCCTGCTCTACGCCGCCGACGACACCCGCGTCCGCTACAGCGCACCCGAAACCATTCGCCGCCAGGGCCGCATCACGCTGACCACCGGATCGGTGCTGCGCGCCGACACCGGCGACGCCCTGATGACCGTCGTCGCCGACGAGGTCGGCGCACACGACACCCTCGGCGGCGCCTGCTCCAAGGAGTCGAACACGCTGCGCTACGGCCAGCACACGCGCGCCCAGCACGGCTGCATGGAGAACTTCCTACTCGAAGGCTCCCGCTGGGGCCTGGGCGCCCGGGACCTGGCCAGCAACATCAACTGGTTCATGAACGTGCCCGTCGATCCCGATGGCGCGCTGGGCATCGTCGACGGGCTGTCGGCGCCGGGCAAGCGGGTGGCGCTGCGCGCAGAGGTGGACACGCTGGTCCTGGTGTCCAACTGCCCGCAGATCAACAACCCGTGCAACGCTTTCGACCCGACACCGGTCCGCATGATCGTGACCCGGCCGGCGGTGGCGGCATGAGCACCCTGCTGGTCGCCAACCGTGGCGAGATCGCCGTCCGCCTGATCCGCGCCGCCCGCGAACTCGGTCTGCGCACGGTCGCGGTGTTCTCCGACGCCGACCGCGGCGCCCCGCACGTCCACCTCGCCGACGACGCCGTGCGCATCGGCCCGGCCGCACCCCGTGACAGCTATCTGCGCATCGATGCGCTGCTGGCCGCGGCTGCCCAGGCCGGGGCGACCGTGATCCACCCGGGCTACGGATTCCTCTCGGAGGACGCCGAATTCGCCATGGCGGTCGAGGCCGCCGGCATCATGTTCGCCGGACCGACCCCGGAGCAGTTGCGTTGCTTCGGCACCAAACACACCGCCCGCGCCGCCGCCCGCACCGCGGGTGTGCCGATCTTCCCCGGCTCCGAACTCCTCGACAGCGTCGACGAGGCGGTCGCCTGCGCCGAGCACATCGGCTATCCCGTCATGCTCAAGGCGACCGGGGGCGGTGGCGGTATCGGCATGCAGGTCTGCCGCACCGCCGACGATCTGCGGACGGCTTACCAGCGCGTGGTCGCACAGGCCGAACGCAGCTTCGGTTCGGCCGGCGTCTTCCTCGAGCGCTACGTCGATAACGCTCGCCACGTCGAGGTGCAGATCTTCGGTGACGGCACCGGACGCGTGGTCAGCCTCGGCGATCGCGACTGCTCGCTGCAACGCCGCCACCAGAAGGTGCTCGAAGAAGCCCCTGCCCCAGCACTTCCCGACGACGTCCGCGAACAACTGCACTCCTCGTCGCGCGCACTGGCCGCCACCGTCGGCTACCGGTCGGCCGGCACCGTCGAGTTCGTCTACGACCCGGTGCGCGGCGAGGCGTCGTTCCTCGAAGTCAATGCCCGCCTGCAGGTCGAGCACCCCGTCACCGAAGCCGTCACCGGCGTCGACCTGGCCTGCTGGATGCTGCGTCTGGCCACAGGTGACACCTCCATGCTCGACGCCCATCCCGATGGCGTCGTGCCCACCTCCGGGCATGCGGTCGAAGCCCGCGTCTACGCCGAGGATCCGTCCCGCGACTATCGGCCCAGCACCGGCACGCTCACTTCGGTTCGATTCCCCACCGACGTGCGCGTCGACACCTGGGTGGCCGACGGCACGGAGGTCACCGCGTCGTACGACCCGCTGCTGGCCAAGGTCGTCACCGTCGGCACCGACCGTGACGACGCATGGAACCGGCTGCGCGACGCGTTGGCGCAGACCGAGATCCACGGCATCGAGGTCAACACCGGACTACTCTGCGCCGCAACCGAACACGACGATGTGCGGGCGGCGCGGCACAGCACCGCCACCTTGGCCGGCATCACCGACCCGCGCCCGCGGATCACCGTGGAGCGCCCAGGCCTGATGACCACGGTGCAGGACGTGCCCGGGCGGGTCGGGTTGTGGCAGGTCGGGGTGCCGCCCAGCGGTCCGATGGACGACCTGTCGTTCCGGCTCGGCAACCGCGCGCTCGGCAACGCCGAAGACGCCACGGGCCTGGAGTGCACCGCTTCCGGCCCGGCGCTGCGCGTGACGCACCCGACCACCGTGTGCATCACCGGCGCCGAGTGCCTGGTCACCGTCGACGGCGTCCCGGTGCCGATGTGGGAGCCCGTGGAGGTGCCTGCCGGCGCGGTCCTCGACGTCGGTGACGCCGCGGCGGGGCTGCGGACCTACATCCTGTTCGCCGACGGTCTGGATGTGCCGCGCTACCTCGGCAGCGCCTCGACGTTCACGCTGGGCCGCTTCGGCGGCCACGGAGGCCGCGCGCTGGTCACCGGAGATGTGCTGCGCACCAATGTGTCCGACGCCACGACCCGCGCCGGTTCCGGGCCCGTACCGCCCGAGATCCGGCCGGCACTGACCAGCGAGTGGGAACTGGCGGTCACCGAGGGCCCGCACGGCGCACCGGAGTTCTTCACCCGCGACGACATGGACACGCTGTTCGAGGCGCGCTACCGGGTGCACTTCAACTCCGCACGCACCGGGGTACGGCTGGAAGGGCCCCGCCCCGAGTGGGCGCGCCCCGACGGCGGGGAAGCCGGTCTGCATCCGTCCAACATCCACGACAACGCCTACAGCGTGGGCGCGTTGGACTTCACCGGCGACACCCCGATCCTGCTCGGTCCCGACGGCCCGAGCCTGGGTGGGTTCGTCTGTCCGGTCACCGTGATCGCCGCGCAACGCTGGAAGCTGGGTCAGTTGCGCCCAGGCGACACCGTGCGGTTCGTTCCGGTGCGCAGCGCCGATGCCCCGTCCCGCCGTGACCTCGGGCGCAGCCGCGGTGCGGCCGCCGTACACGTGCCGCGATCCGGCGACGGCGACGATGGTGTGCTCGCCCGCCGAGCGGGCATGGACGGCGCCCCGAATGTGACCTACCGGCGCAGCGGCGACGACAACGTGCTCGTCGAATACGGCGACATCGTCTTGGATCTCGCGCTGCGCGCCCGGGTGCATGCGTTGCACACCCGCCTCGACGGTGCGGCGCCGGGCATTCTCGATCTCACGCCGGGCATCCGCTCGCTGCAGGTGCACGTCGACCCGGACGTGTTGCCGATCCCCCGGCTGCTGGGTCTGCTGTCCGACATCGAGGACGAGCTGCCCGCGTCCTCGGAGCTGGTGGTGCCGAGCCGGCTGGTGCGGCTTCCGCTGAGCTGGGACGACCCGGCCACCCGGGAGGCGATCGCCCGCTACACCTCCGGGGTGCGCGACGACGCCCCGTGGTGTCCATCGAACATCGAATTCATCCGGCGTATCAACGGATTGGCGACCGAGCAGGATGTGCAGGACACGGTCTTCGGCGCGCAGTACCTGACACTGGGCCTCGGCGACGTCTACCTCGGCGCTCCGGTGGCCACGCCGCTGGATCCGCGGCATCGGCTGGTCACCACGAAGTACAACCCCGCGCGCACCTGGACGGCGGAGAATTCCGTCGGTATCGGTGGTGCGTACCTGTGCATCTACGGGATGGAAGGCCCCGGCGGCTATCAGTTCGTCGGGCGGACGACCCAGGTGTGGAGTCGTTACCGGCACACGCCGCCGTTCGAACCCGGAAGCCCCTGGCTGCTGAGGTTTTTCGACCGCATCTCGTGGTATCCGGTGTCCGCCGAGGAACTGCTCGAAATGCGCGCCGACATCGCGGCGGGCCGCGGGTCGCTCGACATCACTGACGGCACCTTCTCGCTGGCCGAGCACGAACGGTTCCTGGCCGAGAACGCTGACGACATCGCTGCCTTCCGTGCGCAGCAGAGCGCCGCGTTCGCCGAGGAACGCGCCGCGTGGGCTGCCGCCGGGGAGTTCGACCGCGCTGAGCGGGCCGCATCGAATGCGGTGGCGAGCACCGACGATCTGGTTCTCGACGAGGGCGACCAGCGGGTCGATGCGCCGTTCGCGTCGAGCGTGTGGAAGGTCGACGTCGCGGTGGGTGATCAGGTCGTGGCCGGGCAGCCCCTGTTGGCGTTGGAGGCGATGAAGATGGAAACCGTGCTGCGGGCACCGTCCGACGGTGTGGTGACCCAGATCCTCGTGTCGGCCGGCCACCAGGTCGACCCCGGCACGCCGCTGGTGATCGTCGGAGACCGTTCATGAGCGCCGTCGACCGGGTGCGCGCGGCGTACGCGCGCATCGAGGAGGTCGATCGCCCCGAGATCTGGATCGCGCTGCGGCCGTTGGCCGAGGTGGTCTCCGAGGCCGAGGCGGTCGACGCCGCCGTCGCCTCGGGAGCAGAGCTGCCGCTGGCCGGGCTTCTGGCCGCGGTGAAAAACAACATCGACGTGGCCGGCATCCCGACCACCGCGGGGTGCCCGACCTACGCGACGACTCCCGCAACCGAGGACGCGACCGTGGTCGCGCGACTACGTGCCGCCGGCGCCGTGGTCATCGGCGCCACCAACCTCGACCAGTTCGCCACCGGGCTGGTCGGCACCCGCAGCCCGTACGGTGGGGTGCGGGACGCGCGCCGACCCGACCACATCTCCGGCGGCTCGAGCTCGGGCTCCGCAGTCGCGGTGGCGCTGGAGCTGGTCGACCTCGCCCTGGGCACCGACACCGCCGGCTCCGGCCGGGTCCCGGCCGCCCTGCAGGGCATCGTCGGCATCAAACCCACCGTCGGCGTGGTCCCGACCGACGGAGTGGTACCTGCATGCCGGTCCTACGACTGCGTGACGGTGTTCTCCCGCGACGTCGCCACCGCCGACCTGGCGATGGGCGTCATGGCCGGCGGGGCGCGCCCCTTCCCCGTCGACGCATCGCTGGCCGCACCGGAAACACCGCGCGTCGCGGTACCGCGTGACCTGCCCGCTCTCAACCCGGACTGGGTACCGACGTTCCGGGCCGTCTGTGATCGACTGCGGGACAGTGGAGCTGAGCTGGTCGAGATCGACCTGGGCCCGTTCCTGGCCGCTGCCCGACTTCTCTACGACGGCGGGCTGGTGGCCGAGCGCCACGACGCGGTGGGCGAGTTCATCGATGCGCACCGCGGCGCCGACGACACCTTGGATCCGACCGTGACCGCGATCATCTCCGCGGCCGGCGCCGTGCCCGCAACGCAACTGCTGGCCGACCGCACCCGGCTCGCCGAGCTCACCGACGCGGCGATGGCCGAACTCGGCGACTGCGACGCGCTGCTGATTCCCACGACGACCGAGCATCCGCGCATCGTCGAGGTGGCGGCCGACCCGATCGGGGTGAACTCGCGGCTGGGCACCTACACCAACTTCTGCAACCTGATGGACCTGTGCGCCGTCGCGGTGCCGTGCGGAACTGCCTCCGACGGTGCGCAATTCGGCGTCAGCGTCGTCGCCCGCGCCGGCGCGGATGCGGTGGCGCTCGACGTGGCCCGCACGTTGACCGACGCCGTCGGAGACGGCCTGGCCACCGAACCATGGCCCGTGCGCGCCGGTCTCGCCGCCACCCGTCTGCTCGTCGTCGGTGCACACCTGCGGGGCCAGCCGTTGGCGTGGCAGCTCGAACAACGCGGCGCCCGCTGGTTGGGTGACGCGCAGACCGCTGCGCTGTACCGGATGGTCCACCTGGACACCGATCCGCCGAAGCCTGGACTGGCGCGCGTCGGTACCGAGGTTGGGATGTCCATCCGCGGTGAAATGTGGCTGATCGGTACCGCGATGCTCGGCGACTTCCTGGCCGCGCTGCCGGCGCCGATGTCGCTGGGCCGGGTCACCCTGGCCGACGGCACCGAGGTCGTCGGCTTCGGCTGTGCGCTGGACGCATGGACCGCCGGCACCGACATCTCCCACCACGGCGGCTGGCCCGGCTTCCTGCGCCGGACCTCACCAGGCGTGGGTGTCGGCCGCCCCGAGGTGACGCGGCGGTGCTGGCGGCGCAGCGCGCTGGCGATACCGGGCCGCGCCGTCGACACCGCCACCGACGTCGAATGGCTGCAGGGCGACGAACTGTACGTCGACCTGCGTACACCCGCAGACCTGCCGGCCGTCACGGCGACGTCCCTGTCCACACTCACTCGCAGTGACCTGCTGGCGCTGTGCCGGAACGAGGCGTTCGCCGGACGGCTTCGCGTCGACGGCGACGAGTTCACCTGGATACGCACCGTCGACCTGCATCCCCGCGAGCCACTGCCAGACCGCGGCCGCCTGCACCGCGCCGGCGCCGTCGTCGTCGAAACCGGAATCGGCCGTGAGTATCACGAGGATTGGATCGAGAGCACCGCCTCAACCTCGGACGAGCACTGGGAAGTCACGCTGGGCGACGACACCGGTCGCGTCGCCATCCTGCTACGGGTCGGTGACCGGTTCGCGTATGCCCGCAGTCGCTGTCCGTCAACGCCTTTCGACGGCGGCCCTCTTGCAGACATAGTCACGCACGCCGATCTCGACCACGCCAGGGCGCTGCTCGACGTCGAGGTCTCCCTGGGCACAGTCGAAGCCACCATCTGGCGGATCACGCGCTCGACGCTGCCGTTCCGGGTCGGCGACGACCTCGCACCCGAGCGTGCCGGCGGTGACGTGACCCTCGGCGACCGCACACCGGACGGCCACGCGGTGCGAAGGCACTGGCTCGTTACCCATGACCACTCCGCGCAGTTGTTGGCCCGATAGGAACTCCGATGACCCACTCCCGAGATTTCACCGATGTGCCCGTCCTGGACATCAGTGCGCTGCTCGACGATTCCGACCGGGGGTACGACGACGCCGTCTCTGCGCTCGGCGACGCCGCCCGCAACGTCGGCTTCGCCCAGATCGTCGGGCACGGAATTGATCCCGCGCTGTTCGACACACTGCTCGACCACACGCGTGCGTTCTTCGCTCTCCCCGACGAGGACAAGCAGCGTGTCTACATCGGCCGGTCCACCAACCACCGCGGGTACGTACCGCCCGGCGAGGAGGTGTTCTCCGGCGGCACCGCCGACGCCAAGGAGGCGTTCGACGTGTCCATCGACCTGCCTGCCGATGATCCCCGCTATCTGGCCGGTCACCCGTTGCTCGGACCGAACCAGTGGCCTGATCTGCCGGGGTTCCGCAAGGCTGTGATGGATTGGTACGACGCGGTATTCGCGCTGTCGCGTCGCCTCCTGCGAGCGTTCGCAGTCGCCCTGGGTGAACCCGAGGACCGGTTCGATCGCCACGTCACGACGCCGCCGTCGCAGCTGCGCCTGATCCACTACCCCTACGACCCGGACGCTGTGGACCGGCCCGGGATCGGAGCACACACCGACTACGAGTGCTTCACCCTCCTGCGGCCGACCGCGCCGGGTCTCGAGGTCCTCAACGCCGCGGGCGACTGGGTCGACGTACCACTCATCGATGACGCGTTCGTGCTGAACATCGGTGACCTGCTGGAGATCTGGACCAACGGCGAGTTCGTCGCGACCACTCACCGCGTCCGCAAGGTCACCGCCGAGCGGTTCTCGTTCCCACTGTTCGTCAACGTCGACCACGACACCGAGGTTGCGCCGTTGCCCGCGTTCGTCGCCAACGGCAGTCCGACCAGACCCCCCGTGGTCGCCGGTGAGCACCTGTTCGCCCAGACCGCCCAGAGCTTCCGTTACCTCAAACAACGCGTCGCGCGAGGGGAGGTGAGCCTGCCCGACGGCGCCCAACCCCTGTCCACCTTCGGCCGGAAGCTGGTCGGCAACAGCTGATCTCACCGACCCTCCGGCAACGACGCCGGCACTCCCCCTGTTTCCTTCGTCCTCTGGAGTTCCGCCATGATCCTGACCGGCGTTGCCGTCTTCCTCGTCATCCTCACCGTGAGCGGCCTGATATCGATGCGCCGTGTCCGCGGTGACTCCGCCAACTACCTCGTCGCCGGACGGACCCTGCCCGCGGTGCTGGTCGCCGCGGTGCTGATCGCCCAGCCCGTCGACTCCAACGCCACCATCGGCAACGCCGACCTGTCGGCGGCGTTCGGGTTCTGGGCGGGTGCGGCACTACCCATCGGAATTGCGTTGTGTCTGCTGCTGATGGGGCTGTTCTTCGCCAAACGTCTGCGCGCCACGCACGCAGTCACCCTGCCCGAGTTCTTCCGCAACAGGTTCGGACCGGGTATCGAGGTGGTCTCGTCCTGGCTGACCGTCGGCAGCTTCGTGATCCTGCTGGCCGGCAACCTCGTCGCGATCGGGTTCCTGCTCGAACGCTTCCTCGGGGTGTCCTACACCGTCGGGGTGCTGTTGACGATGCCGCTGGCCCTGCTCTACACGATCACCGGGGGCATGTTCGCCAGCGTCTACACCGGAGTGGCACAGGTCGTGGTCAACGTGATCGCCGTGGCCGCGCTGGTCGCCTGGGTGGCGACGACCCACGGGTTCAGCGCCCCGGAGGGCATGGGTATCGGCAACCTCGAGCAGCTGACCGCGGCCGACTCCGGTGCGGTGATCAACTGGGCGACGATCATCGCGCTCGGGTTGGGCAACCTGGTGGCCATCGACCTGATGCAGCGGGTGTTCTCGGCGTCGAGTCCCGGTGCCGCGCAGCGGGCGTGCTTCGCCGCCGCCGGGGGTGTCCTGCTGCTGTGCCTGCCGTTGTCGTTCGTCGCGTTGGCGGCCGTCGGCATCGTCGGCGACGCCGCCGGTGACGGTCCGATCCTCTACACGCTGCTCGGCGAGTACGCACCGACCTGGCTGGCGATCCTCGTCATCTCCGGTCTTTTGGCCGCCACCCTGACCACCGTCAGCGGGATCCTGCTGTCGACGGCATCGGTGTTGGTGCGCAACGTGTTCCGTGTCGACGAGGGCGCCCCGGTGATGACCCGCCGGATCCTGACCGCCACGCGCTGGGCCACCCTGCCCATCGCGGCCGCGGCGGCGGTGGTGGCGTTGCGCGTTCCGCAGACCGGCATCCTGCTGACCTTGTCGTTCGACCTGCTGCTGGCCAGCCTGGTGGCGCCCTTCGTCCTCGGGCTGTACTGGTCGCGAGGCGGAACCGCGGCCGCCGTCGCGGCGATCGTGGTCGGTATCGGGGTGCGGCTGACCTTCTTCGTGCTGACACCGACGATCTACGGCGTCGACAACACGCTGCTGTATGTGGCCAACGACGTCGTCTCCAGCGCCGTCGACGGCTGGAGCACCTTCGCCGCCGGAGCGGCCTCGCTGCTGGCCTATGTGCTGGTCGCTCTGCGCACCACCCGGGTGCAGACGCCGGCGCCGGCCGCCGATGCGCCGGAAGCCGACCTCGTCCCGGTCCGGCCCTGACGAATCGGAGTCCCGTCGTGGTGGCGCACGTGCCGAAGTCTGCGTGGCAGGATCGGCACGTGCGCACCCCGACCACCGGTCGCCCTCGGCTCGAGCGCCGCAAACGTCCGGGCGCCACCGCTCGCGACGAGGTCCTCGACGCCGCGGCCGAACTGTTCACCACGCTCGGGGTGGCGGCGACGTCGACGCGCCAGATCGCCGAAGCCGTCGGAATACGTCAGGCCTCGCTGTATCACCACTTCCGCACCAAGGACGACATTCTCGCCGCACTGCTCAGCGGTACGGTGCTCTCCTCGTTGGCGGCGGCGCAGCGGCTACGGGAGCGTCCCGAATCGCCCACTGTGCTGCTGCACGCGCTGGCACTGGTGGACTGCCGACTGCTCTGGGACAGCCCCTGGAACCTCGGCATCCTCTACCTGCTGCCGGAGGTGCGGACGCCCCGGTTCGACGAATTCCACCGGCAGCGAGGCGAACTGCGTGAGGTGTACCGCGAGTTGGCCCAGCGCGTCGTTGCCGATCTGGGATCCGCACCGGCTGACACCCTCGACGTCGCGGCCGACCCCGACGTGGTGTTCCGTCTCGTCGAAACGCTGCCGAACCTGCGAGCCGACGGACTCGGCGACGCCGACCAACCACAGCGGACAGCGGACCTGGCGTTGCACGCGCTGGGGTGGCGGGGCGATTGGACAGCGCTACGCGCGTCGTCCGCGGCCCTCGTCGTCGACGGAACTGCCCTCGACCTCGAAGCCGGGCACTGAGTCCTCCGACACCTCGGTCCGGTGCGCTTCGACCCTGCCGACCTGATCGGCGAGTTCCAGACCTGCACCCGCATAGACGTTGAACGCGATGTCGACCCCGTTGTCCCGGGCCCACTGCACCTCGTCGTCGTAACGGGCGACCGCGGCGACCGTTCCGCTGAAACCGGACTCGCGCAGACAATCCAGCGCGCGGACATTGGCTCCGTGGTGCGGCATGGCCAGCACCGCCATCCGCACCGAATCCGAACGCCGCAGTCGGTTCCAGAAGTCCAGATCGGTGGCGTCTCCCTCCACTACCCGCAGTCCCTTGTCGGCATGACGCCGGATCAGCAGTCCGTCGTAGTCGACGCCGACGACCCGTAATCCGTAGAACTCGGTCAACCGCTGGTACGCGGCGGACCCGACACGTCCCATCCCGATCACCACGACCTCGGCGTCCCCGGCGTCGACAGGCCGTTCCTCGGGCTGCAACCGGTTCTCGTTCTGCGCGGGCAACCGCGCTGCGATCTTCTCCACCATCAGGTGGCTGCGGCCGTTGACCAGCGCTGCGGCCACGAAACTCAACGCCACCGCGATCGACATCTCCACCAGCCACGCCTCGGCCAGCAGCCCGACCGACACACCCACCGAGACCACGATCAACCCGAACTCGGAGTAGTTCATCAGGCTCAGGCCCGTGAGGATCGCGGTGCGGTGGCGCAGCCGCATCAGCGACAGCAGCACGACGTACCAGATCGCCTTGAACGGCAACAGCAACAGCATGACCAGAGCGACCGTGACGGTGGGCACGTCGGGCAGCCCCGTCAGCCCGATCGACACGAAGAACCCGACCAGCAACAACTCCTTGATGTGGAACAGCGAGCGGGCGAGCTCGGCCGACGCCGGGTGGGAGGCCAGGAGCACTCCGATGATCAGCGCACCGAGATCGCCCTTGAGACCCACCGCGGAGAACAGCGCATAGCCGGGGACCAACGCCATCACGATGCCGAACAACGACTGCATCTCGCCGTGGCCCAACCGGTTCCAGATCATCCTGACGACCTTCGTCAGCGGCCACACCCCGATGAGTGCGAACGCCCACGGGCTGGGCAGATGACCGCTGGTGGCGGTGAGGAACACCACCGCGACGATGTCCTGCATCACCAGGATGCCGATGGCGAGGCGACCGTAGAGTGCATGCGATTCGCCGCGTTCCTCGAGCAGCTTGACCACGAACACGGTGCTGGAGAACGACAGCGCGAAGGCCAGCAGGGCGATCGTCTGCACGCTCTGGCCGATCAACATGGACAGTCCGGCCACCGCAGCCAGCCACAGCGCGCATCCACCGAGGACGACACTGAGCATCAGGTGGGCCGAGGTGGTCAGCCATACCTCGCGGCGCAGCAGGATCCGGACGTCGAGCTTCAGACCGATCGCGAAAAGTAGCAGCGTGACACCCAGGTCGGCCAGCACGTCGAGTTGCGGCATCTCCTCGACGTTGATCGCGTTGAGGACGAAACCGGCGGCCAGGAACCCGACCAGCGGAGGCAAGCGTAATGCGAGCGCGACGCCACCCAGCCCGAACGTGATGACGAGGTAAATGGCGACGACGGTCGCTGTCATGTGGCCCCCTGTCCCGGGTCCGCTGCCCTCGCGCGTCATTATGCGCGCCGACCGGTCACTACAGTGCGGTCATGAGCCTGGTCACCTACGACTGCACCGATCACATCGCGACGATCACCCTGAACCGACCGGAGGCACGCAACGCCATCAACGGCGCGGTGCGGCAGGAGCTCAACGCGGCGTGGGAGCGCTTTCGCGACGACGAGGACGCGTGGGTCGGGATTCTGACCGCGAACGGCAGCGTGTTCTGTGCCGGTGGCGACCTGCGCGACGGTGAGGGTGTCGTCGGCACGTTCGGCGGTACGTTCTGGGAGAAGCCGACCATCAACAGTTTCGAGAGCGGGATGGAGCTGTTCAAGCCCACCATCGCCGCGGTGCAGGGGCCCTGCATCGGCTACGGATTGACCGGAGTGCTGTTCTGCGACTTCGTGATCGCCAGCACCGAGGCGACGTTCTCCTACCCGGAGGTCAAACTCGGCACGCCCACCATCGTCGGCGCCATCCGCCTGCCTCCGCGAATCGGCTGGGCCAATGCGATGGAGCTGCTGCTCACCGGGCAGCCCATGAGCGCCGAACGCGCGAAGGAAGTGGGGTTGGTGTGGCGCCTGGTCGAGCCGGAGGACCTGTTGCCGGCGGCACGGGAGTGGGCCCGCACTCTCACCGCGGGCGCTCCCCTGGCGCAACGCGCGACCAAGGAGGTGGCGTGGCGGACCGCCGACATGGGCTGGATCGAGTCGGTCCGGTTCGGGGAGACGATGCGCAAAGTGGTCGGCGCGACCGAGGATGTCGCCGAGGGGATTCAGGCGTGGCGGGACAAGCGCGCGCCACACTGGCGGGGCCGCTGAGTCACGGACTTCGGCGTAATCAGCCCCCGCCGCCCGCCGGTGAGGCATCGTGCGGATATGGCCAATCAGAAGATCCCGAACCCGAAAGACATCAAGGCCGCCGCACAGGCCGCGGTCGACTCTGCGCAGGCGGCCGCGAACGCCGCGATGCGGATTCCCCCGGCATCGGTGCAACTGGCCGCTGAACTTCCCGATCTGATCGAGAACCTGGCCGTCGCCACCGAACGCCTCAACGCGGCGATCGACCGCGCTGAGCGCTATTTTGCACTCGCCGACCCGATGATCCGCACCATGGACGCGCTCCTACCGCAGTTGGAGTCGCTGGTCGCGACAGGCAACGAGGTGTTCAAGGTCGCGGCGTCGATGCCCGGGGTGTCGACGTTGGGGCGGCTGGCCGGGCGGGGCGCCCCGCCACCGTCGGAGCCCCCCGCAGCCAAGCCGCGCAGACCGAAACGTTAGTCGCCCTGGCTGCGATTCCACTCCACCCAGCCGACACCGGAGCGTCCGTCGGCCGTCGTGACAGTGCCCCAGGCCCTCGGGAAGCGACTCAAGCGTCCGTCGGGGGATGTCAGCAACACCGGAGCGTGTCCACGCACCTCGAATGTGGCATCGAAATCTCCTGGTGCACAGGCTAGTTGGAGCTGAACCGGCAGCTCTGCGTCGAACGTGGACGCCGGGGTCACCGTCTGCAGCTCGACGAGCGGTTCGCCGCTCTTCTGCAGATAGCCGACCGACAGCGCCGGGATGCCGGGGATCTGGATCTGAACCGCGTGCTCGTGCGTGCCGTCGTCGAGATGCAGGGCGCTCCACACCCAGTCCATCGACCACCAGTCGCGTGACGCCCACGAGTGGTCCCGTTGGCCCACGACCTCGTCGAGGTCGAACCGTTTGCCGTCCACGGTGACGAAACCGGACACCACACAGGGGATTTCGTAGCGCGGAGAGACCCGGTACTGGTACGGGGTGCCGACCGTGCGCCAGGTCAGGTCCATGGTGGCCTCGACGGGTCGCCCCGTTCCGCCACGTAGCAACTCGGCGGGGTCGTCGAACGCCTGACCGCGCCCGGTGACGGTGACCCGGAACGTCTGCAGCGGCTCGGTGACCTCGAAGGTCATGTCGATCGCGTCCCCGCGGGTGCGCGTGTGGTCGGCGGGCAGCGGCGCCTCGAACTCCAGCAGGGCGACGGTCGGCATGTCCGGTCCGCACAGCAGCGCGTTGATCCATGCGTGCCCCTGGTTGGGGATCAGGCCCAGACGGATCCAGCCCCCGAGGTCCTGGCCGGCGTCGACGAAGTCGAAGTACCAGCTCTCGCTCCACAACGGTTCGTCGGTCGGTTCGTGGCGCCCTTCGTCCTCCGGGGTGGGTTGCAGCGGCTCGGGGGTCGACGGTTCGGGGAGGATGGCCAACGCGTCGAGGTCGAGCACCTGCTGACAGTGCCGTTGCAACATCGCCATGAACATCTCGTCGCCGCGTTCGGTGCGCTCGACCAACATCGACGACACGATCGACATCAGGACACCGAAGAAGGTCTGCCGACGGACACCCTCGCGGACGTCGTCGAGGCTCACCCCCGAATCCGGGCCGAGCGCCTCGTGGTAGGCCGCCAGCAGTGAGTCGAACTGCTCGCGGCGGTCTTCGATGCGCAGTGCGCATCCGAGGAAGTACGCGACGTCGCTGAAGGCGGGTCCCCAGGTGACCGTCTGCCAGTCCAGCACCGTCAGCGGCTGGTCGGAGCCCTCGGTGCCGAACAGCATGTTGTCCAGACGGAAGTCTCCGTGGATCAAACCGCGGGGCGCGTCCGGGTCGTCCTGGGCGGCCATGTAGGCGTCGAACACCTCGATGTAGCGCTCGCAGACCATGCGGTGTTCCGGTGCGACCCGGTCCTGGTAGCGGTCGATGAAGCCTGCGTAGAGGGCGGTGATCAGGTCCTGGTTGACCGGTGCCTCGCGGTTGATCCAGTCGGCACCTTCCAACGAGTCGTTACCCAGCAGACGACCGTGGATGAGCCCGAGTTGGGTCAGCGCCAGCCGCGCCTGCTCCGGGCTGGCGCCGCGGATCTCGTCGCCGGTCACCGCCGGGGCGGCGTCGGAGAGCACCAGGTCGAATGCGGCGCTCTCGGCGTCGTAGGCCGCGTGGTAGCAGTGCGCCACCGGACCGTCGAGACCCGGGGCGATGTCGGTGTAGAAGCGCACCTCGCGTTCGTAGAGTCCCATCGACGCACCGGTCTGGCGGCTGGCACCGTCGGCCGCGGCGATCTTGAGGACCACCGAGGCGGGTCCGCTCTCCTGGTCGGCGTACCGCAGCGCCACGCGATAGCACTCGCTCATCTGACCGGTGCCGATGCGGTTGACGGTGTAGTCGGAGACCGTGCCCTGACCGATCACCGCGGTGAGCCACTCGGCGCTCAGGTCGTCGACACGTTGGATGAGAGGGGGACGTAACGAGGAAGACACGCGGCCAACGTATAGCAACGCTGCCCCCGCGCGAGCACGATCCCCGGAAAAAGTTGACGCCCGTCAAAATATGCCCGGGAACGCGCTCCCACCCGGCAGGGTGACGATGCGCCGAAAACCGGGTATGCGGCGACCGGCGCGGCGGCGGACCGCGTCGTCACAGACCGGAGAGGCAGATGAAGGTACTGATCACCGGGGGAACCGGATTCGTCGGCGCGTGGACCGCCAAGGCGGCACAGGACGCCGGACACCAGGTCCGGTTCCTGGTACGCAACGCCGGACGGCTGGAGGCCAGCGCCGGAGATCTCGGGGTCGACATCAGCGACCATGTGATCGGCGACATCGCCGACGCGTCGTCGACGAAGACCGCGCTCGAGGGTTGTGACGGCGTCATCCACTGCGCCGCCATGGTGTCCACGGATCCGAATCGTGCCGACGAGATGCTGTACACCAACCTCGAGGGCGCCCGCAACGTGCTCGGCGGCGCCGTGGCCGCGGGACTGGACCCGATCGTGCACGTCTCCAGCTTCACCGCGCTGTTCCGGCCCGACCTCGACACCCTGCATGCGGACCTTCCCGTCGTCGGCGGCAGCGACGGGTACGGACGATCCAAGGCCGCCGTCGAGGCCTACGCCCGCGGCTTGCAGGACGCCGGTGCCCCCGTGACGATCACCTATCCGGGCATGGTCCTCGGCCCGCCGGCCGGCGAGCAGTTCGGGGAGGCCGCCGAGGGCGTCGAGGCGTCGGTGAAGATGCGTGGGGTCCCGGGTCGCAGCGCCGCGTGGATCGTCATCGACGTCCGCGACCTGGCCGACTTGCACGTCGCGCTGCTCGAACCGGGCCGCGGACCGCGCCGATACATGGCCGGCGGGCAACGGGTCACGGTGGACGAACTCGCCAAGATCATCGGCGCGGCCGCGGGGCACACGCTGTGGCCGATCCCCGTGCCTGACTCCGCGCTGCGTAGCGCCGGCCGGCTGATGGATGTCGTGGGCGGCTACCTGCCGTTCGACACCCCCATCGACTCGGCTGCGATGCAGTACTACACCCAGATGCCGGCATCGGACGACTCACCCAGTCGACGCGACCTGGGTGTCACCCAGCGCGACCCGGCCGAGACCATCGCCGACACCGTCGAGGGGCTGCGGCGCGTCGGGCGGCTCTGACACGTTTTGACCCCCACCACCCCGGGTAAGGGGTCTGACGATGACGACGCAACCAGAAGAAAAGCACAACTCGCTGACCGTGGAGCGGGAGACCTCGGCTCCGCGGCAGCGGGTCTGGGACGTGATCGCCGACGGCTGGACCTATTCGCAGTGGGTCGTCGGCAACAGCCGCATGCGTGCCGTCGACCCGAAATGGCCGGAGCCGGGCAGCACCATCCATCACTCCATCGGAGTGTGGCCGGCGGTCATCAACGACAGCACGGTGGTGGATTCCTGCACGCCGGGAAGCGAAATCGTGCTGATCGCCAACGGCCGGCCGTTCGGCAAAGCCCGCATCACCCTACGGTTGCACGATCTGCCCGACGGGGGCTGCCGCATCGAGATGTCGGAGATCCCGATCACCCCGCCGATGAGCTGGCTACCCCACTCGGCGTCGTTGGCACTCGTGTTTCCCCGCAACCGGGAGACCACCTGGCGACTGGCGGCGATGGCCGAAAAGCGCCCGGACGCGCCCGTCTAGAACATCACGGCAACCCGCGGTTCGGTGTCTGGTTGGCCACACCGTGCCGTAAGGGCGTATTCGATTGCGCCGCAGTCGATTCCTGGACCCGCGAGCCGCCAGGAGTGGATTGCACGCCGGGCGCCCGTTGCGGGTCACCGCCGGAGGGTTCGGCACCAGCCTCCAACTCGCGCTGCCGGGCCTCGAGGATCTCGAGCACCGGGACGCGCGCGGCATGGCCGGCCTCGTGGGTCAGTACCGCCGTGAGCTGCTCCTCGGTCAGCGCTCTGATGCGATGTTGCAGATCGCCGAGCGTGAGTTGGTCGTAATCGGGGATCGGCAGTTCCTGGGATTCCGTCATGTCTGCGCTTTCTATTCCACGACCTGGTAGAAGGGTTCACCGTCTTCCGGAGTGCCACCGACCTGTCCGCGATGGACACCCGGATCCTGCGCTGCAGCGTCGGCGCCGACGGCCGGGTCATCGGTGGCTTCGGGTGTCACGTCCGGAACCTCCTCGGCAAGGCGTTCGTCGAGCGTCTCGCCCTGCCGCTGTTCCTGCGAGGACATGCCGTACTTGTCTGCGCCGCTCCAGTCCTCCGGCGGGTCGACGACCTCGTCCCCGTCAGCGTGCCGTACGTCGTCGGGATCGGTCGATTCCATGGGGCTGAGCATGTCGTCGGCGCCCCCCAGATCGTTGGCGGTGGTGTCACCGGCATCATCGGTACTCATCGCGTCCTCTCCTCGGGTCTCGATAGGAAGCCATAGCCGTCTCGGCCATGACCGAAACGCGGGTGTGAGCTCATCGGCGACGGCTGCGCCACAGCCGCACAGCGACACCGGCCACCAGCACCCACGGCGCGAAGACGACGAGCGGATCCATCCACGTGTGTTTGACGTCGGTACGACCCCGACCCATCCGCGACGACACCCCGCTGCGGCTGATCTCCGCTTTGACCCCTGTCTCGGAGATCAGGTTGTCGGGCCTGCCCTTCGCCAAGGCCATGACCCGTTGTTCGGTGACGTCGACACGATCGGCGTAGAGCAGGATCAGCCAGTGCGCGGCCCGCCCCTCACTGAAACGACGGTAGGCCAGCCGACGGATCAGACCCGACAGGCCGCGCAGCGGCTGAGCCGTCCCGAAAGCCGGCGTCAGGAAGCGGTGCTCGATCGAACGCTCCCGTGGCCGCGACTCCGGTTGCCGCTCAGGGAAATCCCAGTGCGCGCCGGACTCCAGGTCGTGCCGGAGCTTGGGAACCGAGGGACGGTCGGCGGGGTCGAGGTCGGCGCCCCAGCCGGGGATCGTCGCCCGCAGGTGTTCGCGGTCGGGTACCGGAGGACGCATGGCGGTGTAGGTGGGGACGTTGGCCGACGGTGTGCTCATGGGAAGCCCTCCTGTGACTCAGTTCGGGTCGACGACGATGACCGGCTTGATGCAGTTGTCCAGCTTGGCCGAGAACATGTGGTAGCCCTCGGCGACCTCGTCGAGTGGAATATGGTGGGTGACAATGTCACTCGGTGTGAGATAGCCCTGCTGGATGTGGGTCAGCAGACGCGGCCACTGGCGCTTCACCGGGCACTGGTTCATGTTGATGGTCAGGCCCTTGTTCATCGCGTCGCCGAACTTGACCGCGCTGAACATCGGACCGTAGGCGCCGACCACCGAGATCGTGCCGCCTTTGCGGGCCGAATCGATCGCCCAGTTCAGCGCAATCGGCGAGCCGCCCTGCAACTTGAGTTTGGTCGAGGTGACGTGCATCAGCAGGTTGCCGTCGGCCTCCGCGCCCACCGCGTCGATGACCACATCGGCGCCCAGGTATCCGGTCGCCTTCTTCATCTCCACCACGATGTCGTCGCATTCGGTGAAGTTGTAGGTCTCGGCATGCGCGAACGACGCCGCCTTCTCCAGCCGGAAGTCGATGTGGTCGATCACGATCACCCGCCCGGCACCCATCAGCCAGGCCGACTTCGCCGCGTAGAGCCCCACCGGCCCGGCGCCGAAGACGACCACGGTGTCTCCTTCGACGATGTCACCCAGCTGTGCCCCGAAGTAGCCGGTGGGCAACGCGTCGGTGAGCATCAGCGCGTCGTCGTCGTCGAGCCAGTCTGGGATCGGCACAGGGCCGACGTCGGCGAACGGCACCCGTACGAACTCGGCCTGGCCACCGTCGTACCCGCCGCAGGTGTGCGAGTAGCCGTAGATCCCGCCCACGGCTGTGGCGTTGGGATTGACGTTGTGACAGTTGGAGTACAGGCCCCGCGCACAGAAGTAGCACGATCCGCAGAAGATGTTGAACGGCACCATGACCCGATCACCCGGTTGCAGCTTCTGCACCGACGGGCCGACCTCGTGCACCACACCGATGAACTCGTGACCAAAGGTGTGGCCGACCCGGGTGTCGGGCATGAGCCCGTGATACAGGTGCAGATCCGAGCCGCAGATCGCGGCGCGCTGGACCCGCACGATCGCATCATTGGGATGCTCGATGTGCGGAATGTCTTTCTCTTCGAGCCGGATCCGATACGGACCGCGGTAGGTCATCGCCTTCATGGCCGTCCTCCTTTACCCACCGACGGGGCGGGGCGCCGTGCCGCCCCCAGCCGGCGTCCCGCCCCTCGCAGTGGTTGGTCAGGTCTTGTCCGGGTCGATGGCGTCCTTGAGCTTGCCCATGACGCCCTTCTCGGTGCCGAACGCCGGCGGGCGGGGTTCGCCCATGTTGCCGTCGTAGGTCACGTACAGCTTCGGGTCCGGCGGCGGACCCGACTGCAGATCACCCAAGGGCTGGGGGTCGGCCAGGAACTTGCCGGTGTGCCGGCCGTCCTTCAGCGGGCCGTGCGCCCAACGCCCCTTGTCGGCGTCCGTTCCGTCGGACAGGTGCCACAGTGTGCTGGCGTGCTCCTCGAACTCCTCGTCGAAGAGGTCGTCGGGTGCCACCACGCCCTCCAGGCCGTCGGCCTGCAGTTCCTCGATCGCGGCCAGCCACATGTTCTGGTGGTAGGTGTCGCGCGCAAGGTTGAACTTCAGCATCGCCTTCACACCGGGGTCGTCGGTCATGTGCCACAGCCGTGCGGTCTGCACCCGGCCCTGCGCTTCCGCGGCGACGTTGGCATAGAAGTCGGCGAGCAGATTGCCGGAGGCCACAACGAATTTGCCGTTCCAGGGCGAACCCTGGCTGTCCGACAGCGTCGGTGCGCCACCGGAGATGATCGCCTGCTGCGGGTCCATCCCGCCCATGACCGCCGCGACGACCGGGTCGCCGAGTGCGTTCTCGGTGGCGTCGGTGGCCGGCGCGCCCTCGAGCAGCTGCGCGATCATCGTCGCGATCATCTCCACGTGGCCCATCTCCTCGGTGGCCACGTCCATGATGAGGTCCTTGTACTTGCCCTTCATCCGACAGTTCCAGCCCTGCATCAGGTACTGCATCGTGACGGTCATCTCGCCGAACGCGCCGCCGAGCAACTCCTGCAACTTGCGGGCGTAGACGGGGTCGGGCTTTTCGGGCTTGACGTCGAATTGCATGTAATCGGTGTGACGGAACATCGAAACTCCAGATCGCTGGCTTAATTGTTGGACAGGCCGGCCGTTCCCGGTGGCATCTGCTCAGCGCACCGGCACGGTCGGAGGTACCCACAGGAGAACGCTTAAACCGGAATGCCTCAGGTTTTCTGACAAGGTCATTTCGCGTTTCGACCCTCCGCACGCGGGTATCGCCGCCGCACCTGTCACTGCGACGAGACGAGACCGATGAACGTGACCACACCTGCTGCCCCACCGGTCGCACTTGTGACCACCGAACTGCGCGACGCCGCGGATGCGGGCGGCGCATCACCTCGGCGGCCACCGATCCGACCGCTGAGCGCCTCAACGCCCTCTATGACGAATATCGGGAGAACCCTTGCACCGCAGCATGGTTCAACGGTCAGGTGATCGCTGCCGATCTGTCGCGGCCGCACACCACGCTGTGGGCGATGAGGGCGGCCGAACTCGGGGTCCGGTCCATCCTGACGACTGCGCTGCGCACAGCCGACCACCTGCTGGGGACCGTGCTGGTGTACTCGACCGGCAGCGCGGTCTACGGTCCGGACGACGCGGACACGTTACAGATGTTCGCGCAGTCCACGGCCCTGCGCATCGATCGGTGCATGCTACGGGGTCTCACTCGTAGTTGATCATGCCCGGCCCGAAGTTGCGGGCGGAGAATTCGATCTGCGCGGCGGGATTGGCGACCGCGGTCGTCATCCCGGAACCGAACGCCCCGCGACTGTCGTACAGCGTCGAGGTGCCTACGGCGATGCCGTCGGCGGCATGGTGACTGTCGGCCTGGATCCCGATCCACTCGTCGACCGGGAGCCTCGAGAAGGCCACGGTGAGATCTCCGTTGATGTAGCCCACTCCGCCGGTACCGAGGTTGGTGACCAGGCTGGTCGCCTCCGCGAGCATCGCCGCCCTCACGAAGGCCGAGTTCCTCTGTCCGGCAACCACTTCGATGCTGTCGTTGAAGAATCGTTTGCGGGAGACGTTCTGATGCTCGCCGGGTGAGCGCGTCCACCCCACGGCGTCGCTGCCGACGAACGGCAGCACCGAGTCGTCGGGTTCCGGCGCCGGCGGGAAGCGCTCGTCGTTGCGCCACAACTCCCCCGGCGGCGCGGCCGACCGGCGGTACCGGAGCAGCGTGGCCCGCGCGACCAGCGTCCCGCGCTGCACGATGTCGCACTGGGTGGACCGCACCCGTCGACCGTCCCGGACCTGGACGACCTCGACGGTGGTGTGCGCGTTGCGGGCGGCCCGCAACAGATCCACCGTCAGTCGCGCGGGATGGAATTCAGGGCTGTCGCCCTCGGACTCCAGTACGCGCGCCGCCAGGCCCACCACCGCGGGACCGTTGAGATGATCTGAGCCCCAGTGACTCTGCGCGTAGGCCGTGGGCATGAACCCGTCGTCGACGGAGGTGAAGTGCGCCACGCTCTCCATGTGCAATCCGTCCGCCGATCCGATTCCCGCCCGATCGTAAGATACGCAGAAGGCCGGTCGGCGAGCCGGGTGACCGTACGGTACGGCTCAGCGGTTGAGCTGCCAGATGCGGGTGGACAGCGCCGTTGCGAAGGCGCACCACAGCGGGTAGGGCGCCAGCGCCGCCCCGGCGGCGGGGTTGACCGCCGCGGCGCGGCGCGCGAGATCGGCGCTGCTGGCCGCGAGGACACCGGCCGCCACCGCCGACGTCCCGAGTCGGCGCCGATTGAAGAACAGCCACGACCAGCTCGCGTTGAGCACGAGGTTGAGGATCAGGGCGCGCCGATAGGACGTCGCCTCCTCGGCTCGGCCGCGCTCCTCGAGCGTGGACGCCGACACCACGGCGATGTCGGTGTAGAGGATCGGCCACACGATCGGGAACGCCTGCCTGGGCGGTTGGAAACTCGGCTTGCGCAGTCTGGCATACCAGAGCGACTGCGAGTCCTTGCTGGCCAGGCCACCTGCCACGGAGGTCGCGAGGGCAGCGAGGCCGGTCTTGGCCAGGGTCGACGAGCGCATGAGACGTCCTTACTCCGAACTACGTTGTCCGCGCACCCGCTGCCATACCCTGATCCGCGCCGCGTGAACCGGCCCCGCTGCGTCGTCCCACTGAGAAGCACCACCAAAATGGTTGTCGGACAATCGTGTTCACCTACGGTGTCGCGCAGGCCACATCGGCTGGTCGCTGCGGGTGAGGTCTCCCGATTTCCGCGCCGGGACCGCCCGGACGCATAATCGGACAGAACGGAAGACAAGCTAAGGATTGGGGTGGGAGTGCGCGACACCACGACCGCTCCTGTCGACGACGCCCCGGTTGCCACGGGCGCGCGCAGCCGGCTCCTGGTGATCGGGCTGAGCATCGTCGTCCTGACGGTCGCTGTGCTGCAGACCGCCGTGGTACCGGTGCTCGGGGTGATCGCCGATCAGATCGGGACCTCGATGGTCGCGGTCAGTTGGGCGGTCACGGCGAACCTGCTGGCCGCCGCAGCGGCGACCCCGTTGATCGGTCGGCTGGCCGACCTGTACCGCAAGAAATATGTGCTGCTGGGCGTGCTGCTCGTGGTGCTCATCGGTTCGGTGCTGGCCGCCACCACCACGTCGCTCCCGCTGCTGATCTTCGCCCGGGTGCTGCAAGCCGCGTCGTTCGCCCTCTATCCGATCGGCATCGCGATCCTGCGCGAGGAGTTGAGTCCGGATCGGATCGTGTCAGCCATGGCGGTCCTGTCCGGCACCCTCGGGTTCGGCGGCGGGACCGGCCTGGTGGTGGTGGGGTTGCTCATGGCCGACGGGGCCGACTATCACCGGGTGTTCTGGCTGACCACGGTGTTCACGTTGGTGGTCATCGCGATCGTGGTGTTCCTCGTGCCGAACCGGCCCCGCACGGCGCGCGGGACCATCGACTGGCTGGGCGCGGTGGGTCTGGCGGTCGGGCTGTCGTCGGTACTGCTGGCGGTGAGTCAGGGCACCACATGGGGCTGGGACTCACCCCGCACCCTGCTCAGCTTCTTCGGCGGCGTGCTCGTCCTGGTCGGCTGGTGGCAATGGGAGCGACGCTGCGCACGTCCGCTGGTGTCCACCCGAATGCTGACCCGGCGCACCATGCTGTTCACCAACCTCGCGACCATCTTCGTGGGCATGGGGCTGTACTTCGCGTTCCTGGGGCTGACCCAGTTCGTGCAGATGGCCCCGGAGACCGCCGGATACGGTTTCGGCGCGTCCGTTCTGCAGGCCAGCGTCATCTACCTGTTGCCCGGTGCGGTCACCGGGTTCCTCATCGCGTTGGTCAGCGGGAGGTTCATCGACCGCTTCGGTGCCCGGCCGGTGCTGATCGTGGCCGCGTTCACCGGGATGGCAGGCTTCCTGCTGATCGCGTTCGTGCACGCCGCCCCGTGGCAGGTGATCCTGGCCAACGTCCTGGCCAACGCTTACATCAGCCTCGGATACGGGGCGTTGCCCGCGCTGGTCGTCGCCGACAGCGACCCGGGCGAGACCGGCGTGGCAACCGGGATGAACGCGATCGCCCGGACGGTGGGCAGCTCGACCGCCGCCGCGGTGGTCGCGCTGCTACTGGGTCGCACGACCGCCGCAGGAACCCCGCCGCAGAGCAGCTTCGTGCTGATCTTCGGCCTCGGTGCGGTCACCGCGGTGTTCGTGATCGGCCTCATCGCCGCGTCGAAACCGCGCCCCGGAACGCCTCGTCCCGCACCGTCGGATGAGGCTCGCTACGAGTCCCGCGCGATGAACCACGAGTGGGGCTGACGCACACCTTCAGGACAAAGAGGCGAGATTGCGCACCGAACGCTCGACATCGCCGCGGATGACCCGCGCGACCACCCCGCCGACCGGGGTCGACAGCAGACCCCCGGTGAGCTCGGCGATCACCCGGAACGACGATCCGTCCTCACCGGAGGGCTCCACCTGCATGGTCAACGCGATGCAGACCCCGCCGCGACCGTTGCCGACCAGTTCGATCTCCTTGGGTTCGTCGTAGCGCGTGACGCGCCAGTGGATGACGTTGCGGAACCCCTTGACCTTGATCAGCGACGCGACCTGGGTGTCGACGTCGATCTCGTCGGGCACCTGACTCTTCCACCCACCGAAGATCGTCAGCCACTCGTCGAAGCGCTTCAGATCCGAGGCGAGCGCCCACGCGCGTTCCGGGCTCAGAGACGACGACACCGAGACATCAACTGTGGCCATGGGTGTCCACTACCCCACTGACTCGCCGCCGTAAACGACCCGCGAAAAGACCGTCGGGTTGTCGCGCGCGATCGCGCATGACAGCGCACAATAGGCGAACGATTCCATCGTTGAAATCTGAATTCGTCACGGAATCGCTTGCGCGAGCCGGCGTGATCCGCGAAGGTTTAGCCACAGCCATGACGGCTGCACCCGAGGAGGCCCCGCCCTGACCGGCACACGAACCACCGCTGTAGACCACACGGCGGATGCGGAGACCACCCGCGCCCAGGGCGGTCCGGTGATCGAGATCGACCACGTCACCAAACGGTTCGGAGATTACGTCGCGGTGGCCGACGCCGACTTCACGATCGGCTCCGGTGAGTTCTTCTCCATGCTGGGACCGTCCGGGTGCGGCAAGACCACGACGCTGCGGATGATCGCCGGGTTCGAAACACCGACCGAGGGCGCGATCCGCCTCGAGGGCGTCGACGTGTCCAAGACCCCGCCGAACAAGCGCAACGTCAACACCGTCTTCCAGCACTACGCGCTGTTCCCGCACATGACGGTGTGGGACAACGTCGCCTACGGTCCGCGCAGCAGGAAGAAGTCGTCCCGCCTCGATGCCGGCACGATCCGCAAGCGGGTCGACGAACTGCTCGAGATCGTGCGCCTGACCGACTTCGCCGAACGCAAACCGGCTCAGCTCTCAGGCGGTCAGCAACAACGGGTCGCGCTGGCACGGGCGTTGGTGAACTACCCGAGCGCACTACTGCTGGACGAGCCGCTCGGCGCCCTCGACCTGAAACTGCGCCACCTCATGCAGTTCGAGCTCAAACGCATCCAGCGCGAGATCGGCATCACCTTCATCTACGTCACCCACGACCAAGAAGAAGCCCTCACGATGAGCGACCGCATCGCGGTCATGAACGCCGGCAACGTCGAACAGATCGGCAGCCCCACCGAGATCTACGACCGGCCGTCCACCGTGTTCGTCGCCGGCTTCATCGGCCAGGCCAACCTGTGGCCGGGCCGCCAGACCGGACGTGCCAACCGCGACTTCGTCGAGGTGGAGGTGCTCGGTACGACATTGAAGGCGCGTCCCGGCGACACCACGATCGAACCGGGTGGGCACGCCACGTTGATGGTCCGCCCGGAGCGGGTGTTCGTGTCGATGGACGCACCGACCGGCGATCGCGTCGCCGTGCGGGCGACGGTCACCGACCTGACCTTCCAGGGTCCGGTGGTGCGGCTGTCGCTGGCCGCGCCGGACGACTCGACGGTGATCGCCCACATCGGGCCGGAGGAGGACCTGCCGTTGCTGCGGCCCGGGGACGAGGTGCACGTCAGCTGGTCGCCCGACGCCTCTCTGGTATTGCCCGGCGCCGACATCCCCACCACCGAGGACCTCGAAGAGATGCTCGACGACGCGTGACCATCTCGCTGCCGCCCACTTCCCGGAGCCGACGAAAGGCACAGCCGCATGTCCCCTGAATTCGATCCCCGCCTGCTGGCGCGCCTGACCGCCAACCGCACCTCGCGCCGCCGCTTCCTGGGCGGGAGCGTCGCAGCCGCCGCCGGGCTGACACTCGGATCGACGATGCTCAGCGCCTGCGCATCCGACAGCGGGACATCGGAATCCACGACGTCGGAGGGCGGACCGGCCGACGGGACGCTGCGGGTGTCGAACTGGCCGCTGTACATGGCCGAGGGATTCGTCGCCGCGTTCCAGACCGCCTCCGGGATCACGGTGGATTACAAGGAGGATTTCAACGACAACGAACAGTGGTTCGCCAAGGCCAAAGAACCACTGTCGCGTCGGCAGGACATCGGCGCGGACCTGGTGGTGCCGACGGAGTTCATGGCGGTGCGCCTGCACCAGCTGGGCTGGCTCAACGAGATCAGCGACGACCGTGTGCCGAACAAGAAGAACCTGCGTCCGGATCTGCTCGACGCCGGAGTGGATCCCGGCCGGAAATTCAGCGCGCCGTACCTGTCCGGACTGGTCGGCCTCGCGTACAACCGGGCCGCGACGGGCCGCGACATCACCAGCATCGACGATCTGTGGGATCCCGCCTTCAAGGGTCGGGTCAGCCTGCTGTCCGACACCCAGGACGGTCTGGGGATGGTCATGCTGTCTCAGGGCAACTCTCCGGAGGACCCGACCAGCGAGACGGTGGCCCGAGCCGTCGACCTGATTCGGGAGCAGAACGACCGGGGCCAGATCCGCCGGTTCACCGGCAACGACTACGCCGACGATCTGGCGGCGGGCAACATCGCTGTGGCGCAGGCATATTCGGGTGATGTCGTGCAGCTGCAGGCCGACAACCCGGATCTGCAGTTCATCGTTCCGCAGTCGGGTGGGACGTGGTTCCTCGACACCATGGTCATCCCGTACACCACCGAGAACCAGAAGGCCGCCGAAGCCTGGATGGACTACGTGTACGACCGTGCCAACTACGCGAAACTGGTGGCCTTCACCCAGTTCGTGCCGGTGCTGTCGGAGATGACCGACGAGCTGGCGAAGATCGACCCGGCCGCGGCGGGCAACCCGCTGATCAACCCGCCCGCCGACGTGCTGGACCGCACCAAGAGTTGGGCGGCGCTGACCGACGAGCAGACGCAGGAGTACAACACCGCGTACGCCGCCGTCACGGGCGGCTGACGCAGATGGCGGGGGTGGCCGGCAGCAGCCGTCGGCGCAGCAGGATCGCTCCGTACCTGATGGTCCTGCCCGCGCTGATCTATCTGACGGTCTTCTTCGTCGTGCCGTTCGTCACGCTCGCGCGCACGTCACTGTCGGAGGCCGCCGGGTCGGTGTACATGCCGACGTTGACCTTCGCCTGGGACTTCGGCAACTACCTCGACGCGTTCAGCACCTACCGCGACCAGATCCTGCGGTCGTTCGGCTATGCCTTCGCCGCGACGGTGCTGTGCCTGCTGCTCGCGTTCCCGCTGGCCTACGTGATCGCGTTCAAGGCCGGGCGCTTCAAGAACCTGATCCTCGGCCTGGTCATCCTGCCGTTCTTCGTGACGTTCCTGATCCGCACCATCGCCTGGAAGACGATCCTGGCCGACGAGGGCTGGCTGGTCGGCGCGCTGGGCACCGTCGGTCTGCTGCCCGAGGAAGGACGGTTGTTGTCCACGAGTTGGGCGGTGATCGGCGGGCTGACCTACAACTGGATCATCTTCATGATCCTGCCGCTCTACGTGAGCCTGGAGAAGATCGACCCACGGCTGCTCGACGCCTCCAGAGATCTGTACTCGTCGTCGCCGCGCGCGTTCGGGAAGGTGGTCCTGCCGCTGGCGATGCCCGGGGTGCTGGCGGGCAGCCTGCTGGTGTTCATCCCGGCGGTCGGCGACTTCATCAACGCCGACTATCTGGGCAGCACGCAGACCACGATGATCGGCAACGTCATCCAGAAGCAGTTCCTGGTGGTCAAGGACTATCCCGCGGCGGCCGCGCTGAGCCTGGTGCTGATGTTGACGATTCTCGCCGGGGTGCTGCTCTACACGCGCGCGCTCGGGACGGAGGAACTGGTATGACCACCCAGGCCGGCGCCGCGATTGCTTCTGCCACCGCCGGAAGCCCTTCAAAGGTGCGGGCGCGCCGCAACTGGGGAGATCTCCTGCTGTGGGTGGTGGCGATCCTGGTCCTGATCTACCTGTTCCTACCGATCTTCGTCATCGTGCTTTTTTCCTTCAACAAGCCGGCCGGAAAGTTCAACTACACCTGGCAGGGCTTCACCCTGGACAACTGGGCCGACCCGTTCAAGTACCCGGCGCTGACCGAGGCGCTCGAGCTCAGCCTGAACGTCGCCGCGGTGTCGACGGCCGTCGCGCTGGTGCTCGGAACTCTTGTCGCGATCGCCCTGGTGCGGCAGCGCTGGCGGGGGCGCCGCGCGGTCGACACGTTCCTGATCCTGCCGCTGACCGCGCCCGAGGTGGTGATGGGCGCAGCGCTGCTGACCCTCTTCCTGGACTTCGGGTGGCCCGCGGGCTACACCACGATCCTGTTGGCGCACATCGCCTTCGAGGTCAGCTTCATCGCGATGACGGTGCGCGCACGGGTCCGCGGATTCGACTGGACCCTCGAGGACGCCTCGCTGGACCTCGGCGCCGGCCCGGTGCGCACCTTCTTCAAGGTCACCTTGCCTCTGATCGTGCCCGGCATCGTGGCCGCGGCGATGTTGTCGTTCGCTCTGTCGCTCGACGACTTCATCATCACCTATTTCGTCAGCGGGTCGACCGTGACGTATCCGCTGTACGTCAACGCGGCGGTCAAGGCGGCGGTGCCGCCCCAGATCAACGTGCTTGCGACCGCGATCCTGGTCGTCAGCCTCGTCCTGCTCGCCCTCGGGACGTTGTGGCGCCGGAAACGCTTCGCCGCCTGAGCGCCAGGCGTGCAGGTCACTCGATGTTTGAAAATTGGAACCGGTGGTATTCGCCGCCGCATGCTGGTCAAGTCGAAATACCTCACCTCATTCCTGTTCGGTGGCGCGGTCGCTGCCGCGGTCGCGCTGTCCCCCGCCGCGGCCGCCGGCGGCCCGCCCGGTTGTCATGACCCGTACGGCACCGGATGTGCCGCTCCTCCCCCGCCCCCACCGCCCGGTGTCGCCGGTGCGGTCCCCGGTGGCCCGGCGGGCGTCGCCGGCCCGGGTGGTGTGGCCGGTGCAGTCCCCGGCGGCCCGGCGGGCGTTGCCGGTCCGGGTGGGGCCGCAGGCGCGATCCCGGGTGGCCCGGCGGGCGTCGCCGGCCCGGGTGGAGCCGCAGGCGCCATCCCCGGCGGACCGCAGGGAGTCGCCGGACCGCAAGGTGCCGCAGGGTCGATTCCCGGCGGACCCGCGGGTGCTGCGGGACCGGGTGGAGCCGCGGGCGCCATCCCCGGCGGACCGCAAGGCGTCGCCGGACCCCAGGGCGCCGCAGGATCGATCCCCGGCGGACCCTCGGGCGCGGCCGGACCGGGTGGAGCCGCGGGCTGCATCCCCGGCGTGGGTTGCGCCAGCGTCCCTGCACCCTGATTTGATAGAGCGCATCGCCGCTGGGACGGGTCACCACCCGTCCCAGCGGCTTGTCGTTGCCGCGGGAAACTTATGAGATCGGCGGAGTGACAACCGAATTGACCGACCGGAGCAAGTCGCGGGTTTGCGCCCCGGTGAGCGTGGGAACACAGCCGCCATGTTGATCAGACGTGTTGCGCGCCCCATGCTGTCAGCAGTATTCATCTCGCGTGGTGTCGAGGCACTTCGCAGCCCGAAACCGGCTGCCGACGCCACCCGTCAGACCCTGGAGGGGCTCAGCAAGCTCCCCGACCCGGTCGGGACGAATGTTCCGTCGAACGCCGAGACGGTGGCCAAGGTCAACGCGGCCGTGCAGATCGGTGGCGGTCTGCTGCTGGCGACCGGCAAGCTGCCCCGTGTCGCGTCGGCGGCGCTGGCGCTGACGGTCGTTCCGGGTTCCCTGGGCGGCCATGCCTTCTGGAACATCAACGACCCGGCCCGCAAAGCCGAGGAACGCCGAGCGTTCATCACCGACATCAGCCTGATCGGTGGTCTGATCATCGCCGCGGTTGACACCGAGGGCCGCCCGTCGCTGGGCTGGCGCGGACGGCGCGCCGCCCGCAAGGTCACCGGAGCCGTCTCCGCTGCTCTGCCGGCCGGTGCCGGCGCCGCGGGCGGACTGACCGACAGCCAGTTCGCGGAGAAGCTCAACCAGGGGTTGCACGTCGGGGCCGAGCGCGGCCGCGAACTGGCTCACCTCGCGCGGGAACGCGGAGAGGAATGGGCGGAGATCGCGCGGGAGCGCGGCCACGAGCTCGCCGAGGTCGCCCGCGACCGTGGCCCCGAGCTGGCCGATATCGCGCGCGAGCGCGGCGGGAAGTGGGCACACCTCGCGCGCGAGCGCGGCCACGAGCTGGCCGACGTCGCGCGCGACCGGGCTCCCGAACTGGCCGACGTGGCCCGTGACCGCAGCGGCGAGCTTGCCGAGCTGGCACGGGCGCGCGCCGAGCAGGCCCGCTCGCGGGCCGCAGAGCTGGCGGACACGGCCAACGTCGAGGTCAAGAAGCGCCGCCTCCGGCGCTGAGCGGGGCTATCCGTCGCCGCCCAGCGCGGCGACGGCCGCCTCGACGATGTCGTCGATGCTCTGGTCGACGTCGACCGCGTACCCGCTCTCGTCGGCGGCGAGGGGTTCGAGCGTCGCAAACTGAGAGTCCAACAGCGACGCCGGCATGAAGTGGCCGGGGCGGCTGGCCTGACGGCGGCCGATCACGTCCCGCGTCCCGGTCAGATGCAGGAACCAGACCTCGGGGCAGTGGCCGCGCAGTTGCTCGCGGTAACGGTGCTTGAGAGCCGAACAGCTGATGACGCCCCCGCTGGTGCCGCGCTGGGCCAACCATTCTCCGATGGACTCCAGCCACGGATGACGGTCGTCGTCGTTCAGTGGTTCGCCGGCGCTCATCTTCTCGATGTTGGCCGGCGGATGGAAGTCGTCGGCGTCGGCGAACGGTACCCGTAGTCGCTGCGCCAACGCCGCGCCGACTGTCGACTTGCCCGAACCGGACACGCCCATCACCACAACGGGTACCACTGCGACCTCCTCAGGACGTTGGCTCTCACTGTTTGGCAGCGTAGGTGTAGTCGATCCTGTCGCCGTCGACCGTGGTCACGGTCAGGGTGAAGGTCGCCGTCTCCGGACCGGCGACCACAACGCAGTCGACGGTGTTGCCCGGCTTGCCCTGCAGGTCGGCCGCGCAGTCCGCCGAGTCGGGGCGACTACCCAGGTGGGTTGCCAGCTCGTCGAGCAGCGACCCCTCCACCTCGGACTCGGTCAGCAGTGGCAGCAGGTCGAAATTCATCATCAGGCCGTCGACATCGGTGACCTCGGCGGTGCGGGTCAACGTCGTTCCCGCGGTGGTGACGGCGCAGACCGTGCTGGCCCCCAACTCCCCGACCAGACCCGAACGGCACGCCACGTCGCTCGACGGTCCGGGTCCGGCCCCGTCGACCAGTCGCGCGACCCCGCGTTCGAGTTGCGCCTGCGACAGCGCGGGCTGCATCTCGTAGTTGATCGTCGACCCGGCCACGGAGGTGACGGTCACGATCGGCGCGAAACTGTTGGTCTCACTGAGCACCACCTCGCAACGCGCGACCTGACCGACCTCGCCGGCCAGCGGCTCCTCGCAGACCACCGATTGCGGTTCCTGACCGGCCTCGGCCAACCGCGCGGAGATGTCGCGCTCCAGGTCGTCGGGCGCGACCGCGGGGATTCCTTCGGGGACGGACACCGTGCACGCGCTCAGTACGGCGGCGAAGCACGCAACCCGCATCGCCCCATGGACTTTCCGCATGGTCTGTCCCGTCACAGTAGGCACGTTTGAACCGGACCCTAGCAGGCCGACGCAGAGATGATTGACTACGACGGTGCGACGTCAACCCTCCCTCGCCCGACGCCTCTTCGACCGCTTCGAGCCCGTCCACGCGGTCACCTATTTCGCCCCGGAGGCCCGTGCCGCCCTCGACGGACTGGGCTTCCGCGGATTCTGGATGGGGTACTTCGCCGCCCGGTCTGCGCCCTTCGGGAAGGTGCCACCGGAGGTGGTGACCGCCGCGTTCTACAGCTTCACCCCGGAACGGGTGGCCAAGGCGCTGCCCGCGGTGTGGGACATCGCCTCCCCCGCCGACGCGCTGCGGGCGCGGGAATCGTCGGCGGTGGCCGCCCTTCGCCGCGCAGGCGTCACCGACGACGAGGCGACCGCCGCCGCGGACGCGGCCTACCGCGCGGCAGCGTCCGCAGAAGTCGGCGGACGGACCCTCTACGCCGCCAACAAGGCGCTGCCGTGGCCCGAGGAACCGCTGGCGCGCCTGTGGCACGCGACGACGTTGTTGCGGGAACACCGCGGCGACGGGCACGTGGCCGTCCTGACCGCCGAGCGGCTGTCCGGCCGCGACGCCAACGTGTTGCACGCGGCCGCCGGTCGCGTCCCCGAGGCGATGATCAAACGCGGTCGGGACTACGACGACGAGCAGTGGGCGGACTGCCAGAGCCGGCTGCGAGAACGCGGACTGCTCGACGAGGCCGGGGCGCTGTCCTCGGCCGGCCGAGAACTCAAGCAGCACATCGAAGACGCCACCGACGCCGCGGCACTGACGGCTCTGGACGTTCTCGACGATGCCGAGGTGGAGTCGCTGTTCCGCGCCCTCACCCCGATCACCCGGAAGGTCGTCGCCGCCGGGGACGTGCCGGACGGCACCCCGATGGGGCTGCGTCGCGACGACCTCGACGACGACAGCGCACATCTGGGCTGAGGGGTCAGCGCGGTGCGTACATGATCAGGCCGACGCCGATCAGCGCGACCGCTGCGCCGAGGAGATCCCACCGGTCGGGGCGGAAGCCGTCGGCGACCATCCCCCAGGCCAACGAACCCGCGATGAACACTCCGCCGTAGGCCGCCAGCACCCGCCCGAAATGTGCGTCGGGTTGGAAGGCGGCCACAAATCCGTAGGCGCCCAACGCCAGAACGCCGCACCCGGCCCACAGCCAGCCCCGGTGTTCGCGGACGCCCTGCCACACCAACCAGGCGCCGCCGATCTCGAGGACGGCGGCAAGAAGAAACAGTGCAACCGATCTGGCAACCATGGCGAGAGCGTCAGACGGCCAGCGAGAAGCCCTGCCACGCCTGACGTCGGTCGGCGTGCGGGTCGTGCTCCACGCGGCGGTGGCGGTCGAGCACCAGAACCGGCCGCTCGTCGGCTCGGTATCGAGGCCAGTCCTCGCCGGGTAGACCCTCGCGCGCGAACGACAACCATCGCCGCTGCACATCCCTGGTGACCTTGCGGGTGGCCGCGGTGTCCAGACCGGCGGTCAGCAGCTTGCCGAGGGCGGTGCGGTAGACCCCGAACACCGCGAACAACTCGGTGGCGTGAGTGGCACCCATCCCCGACCACCGGAAGGTGCGGGGTGCGTAGTCGAAGCGGTACACGTAGGTGGGCGCGTGTCGGCTGTGCGCCTGCGCGATCTCCCAGGTCGCCGAACCGAAGATGCAGTCACCACCCAGGCGCACGCACACCGTCGGGTCTGGGTAACCGGGATAGGCCGCCAGAACCCGTTCGCGCACATCGGGATCCACCTGGGTGAACATCTTCTCGATCGCCTGCTCGGTGGTCGGCAACAACTTCAGGAAGCGGGTGAACAGCCGCCCTTCCTCCGCGTTGTTCCCGACGATCAGCGGGACCCGTGCCGCGGCGCCGCGGCGCATCGCCTCGAACGGCTCCAACGGCAGATACTCGGTGTCGAAGGTGGGGCCGATCGCGAAGGCCCCGGTCATTTCGTCCTGCCCGTCGACGATGAGCCGCTCCAGGTTGTTGACCAGATCGGCGGGACGCGCCGCCATGAGTGCCTCGGCCGCATTACGGCGATCGGCGCCGAGCAGCCGCGCGAACCGCTCGGCGTACTGCGCCGCAGCTCCCGATGAGCGGCTCAATCCGGTGGCCGGGCTCTGCGAAATCGCCTGCGCGAAAAGGCCTTCGGCTTCCGGTGTGGCCAACAGTGTCGAGACCGCGTGTGCGCCTGCGCTTTCCCCGAAGATGGTGACGTTGTCGGGATTCCCGCCGAACGCGGCGATGTTGTCGCGTACCCAACGCAGGGCCATCACCAGGTCACGGAGGAAGAGGTTGTCGTCGATACGGATATCGGGCGTGGACAACGACGACAGGTCCAGACAGCCCAGCGCTCCGAGCCGGTAGTTCACCGAGACGAAGACGCAACCCTTGCGGGCCAGGGACGCACCGTCGTAGATCGGGGTGGCCGAACTGCCCAGCAGATAGCCACCGCCGTGGATGAAGACCATCACCGGCAGTACCGCGTTGGCGTGATTCGGGGTCACGTCGGCGGGCATGACGACGTTGAGGGTCAGACAGTCCTCGCTCTGCGGTTGATACCGACCCGGAGCCAGCATGGTGTACATGCGTTGCTGCGGTGCACAGTTACCCAACCCGTGGCAGTAACGCACACCGGGCCAGGGCTGGACCGGCTGTGGGGCGCGGTACCGCAGCGGACCGACGGGCGGTTTGGCGTACGGGACCGCGCGCCAGCGGTGCACGCCGTCGCGGGTGAACCCCTCGATGGTTCCGGAGGCGATCTTCGCCCGGATGGTGTGTTCGTGCATGATTCCGACGGTAGCGAACGTTGCTGCACCGCGTACCGGCGGCCGACCGTGTGTCGGCCGGTTAACCTTGGCCGCATGCGCATTGCGGTCGTGGCGGCACTGGCCGCGCTGACGGCCGCCTGCTCGCAGTCCGTCGGAGGCCAGGCCGAGTTGTCCGTCCCGCCGTCGTCGTCACCCCAGCCGTCGGCATCGACCGCGGCGCCGACGTCTTCCCCGTCCGCGCCCACGCCGTCGGCGCTGCCGCAGGAGAACGCGCCGATCGGCGCGGTGATCGACTGGGTCGAGGATGCGGCGCCGGCGGATCCCGCGGGATTCGGGGTCGCGTTCCGCGACGGTGTCACCACCCGTCTCGACGGTGAGATCGCGTTCACCGCATCGGCAGGCGCACCGTTGACCACGACGCAGTGCATCACCTCCGGCGAATTGATGTGTCTGGTCGAGCTCGACGATCCGCCGCCGCGTCCGCAGGGCGCGGAGGGCGCGTGGAAGCCGGGTTGGGTCACCTTCTCCGGCACCTCGGTGCAGGTCGGGTCGCTGCGCGGCGACCCGGGACCGTTCGGCAGCGGCAGCGGACCCGAACTGGCCGACGGTCAGTCACTGGCGTTCGGGGACAGCAGGTGCCGCGCCGACGCCGAAGCGCTGATCTGCGTGAACTACGCACACCGCAGCGCGGTCCGGATCAGCACCGCCGGGGTGACGCCGTACGGCTGCCTGCAACCGGCGCCGACGCCGCCGGACGCGGCCGCACTATTCGAGTGCTGAGCGCTCCCCGACTACCGCCAACCGTCGGCCGCACGGGCGGCCTGCATCACCGCATCGCACAGTTCCCGCAACTCCGCCGGGGCAGCACCCTCGGCCAGGGCGGTGGCCATGTCTTCGGCGGCGCAGCGCACCTGGTAGACGCGGTCGGACAGTTCGGCGGCCTCCTCGGCGGTGAGCACCACCGAATCGGGCGGCACCGAAGTCCCCTTGACCAGAGCCCGCTGCTCGTAGGCGCGCTGACGGCACGATTGCCGGCAATACTGCCGGCGCCGACCCAGGCCGCTGTCGGCGACTTCGCGGCCACACCAGCGGCAGTTCTGCGGGCGGGTGCGAGTGCGGGACCGGGTGGCCTGAGGCGTCACAGCCAGACTCTAAACCCGGACCCACGGCAATCCCGGTATCATCGGATGCCGAGTCGGGGCATCCCGAGGAACTCGTGGCGGCCCGTGCGCGTTGAACATCCCGGGACACAAAGCGCTGACAAGAGGAGACGACGATGGCTGATCGTGTATTGAGGGGCAGCCGGCTCGGCGCGGTGAGCTACGAGACCGACCGCAACCATGACCTGGCGCCGCGGCAGGTGGCGCGCTACCGCACCGACAACGGTGAAGAGTTCGACGTTCCGTTCGCCGACGACGCCGAGATCCCCGGCACGTGGCTGTGCCGCAACGGCATGGAGGGCACCCTGATCGAGGGTGAGGTGCCCGAGCCGAAGAAGGTCAAGCCGCCGCGCACCCACTGGGACATGCTGCTGGAGCGTCGGTCCATCGAGGAGCTCGACGAGTTGCTCAAGGAGCGTCTCGAGATCATCAAGACCCGTCGACGCGGCAGCTGACCCCGCCGCTCAGCGTGCGGTGCCGCGCGCCCGGTCGATGCGGGCGCGCAGGCCCCACTGGGCGACCTTGACGATCGCCTCCCGAATCGTGGAGCCGTCCATCTTCGATTCGCCGTGCTCCCGCTCGGTGAACGTGATCGGAACCTCGACGACGGTGAATCCGGCATTGATGGTCCGCCACGTCAGGTCCACCTGGAAGCCGTAGCCCTTCGAGTCGACCGCTGACAGGTCGATCTTCTCCAGCACCTCGCGCCGGTAGGCCCGGTATCCGGCGGTGATGTCGTGGATGTCCACGCCGAGCAGGATGCGGGAGTAGCCGTTGGCGGTCCGGGACAGCACCAACCGGCGCCGCGGCCAGTTGCGCACCTCCCCGCCCGGGACGTACCGCGACCCGATCACCAGGTCGGCGCCGTTGTCGATCTCCCGGAGCAACCGGTGCAGCTGCTCGGGCGCGTGGCTGCCGTCGGCGTCCATCTCGACCAGCACCGTGTATCCGCGCTTCAGACCCCATGCGAACCCGGCCAGGTAGGCCGCTCCGAGGCCGTCCTTCGACGTGCGATGCATGACGTGCACGCGGTCCGGATCGGCCAGGGCCAGCTCGTCAGCCAGCTGGCCGGTGCCGTCGGGGCTGCCGTCGTCGACGATGAGGATGTCGACCTCAGGCTCGGCCGTGTGCACCCGGGACACGATCTTCAACAGGTTGTCGCGCTCGTTGTAGGTCGGGATGATCACCAGGGTGCGGTCGCTGGGCCGCGCCGAGGGGCGGTCGCCGTTCAAGCCACCGGGGACGCTCATGCGGCTCCTTCATCGTCTTCACGGTCATCGGGCGTGGGTCGCCGGGCCCGTAGTCTTGCCGGCACAAGAAAACCATTGTGCAGCATCGCGGCGATCACCCCCGCGGCGCCGAGGGCGATCAGCGCCGCCTCGACGAACGGACCGAACCGCGTCGCAGGGGTCAACGACGACTTCAGCCGCAACTGCTGGTCCAGGTAGGCCGGTTCGAAGAAGGCGGTCCTGCTCAGCTCGTGTCCGTCGGGGCTGATCATCGCACTGATTCCGGTGGTGCCTGCCACGACGACGTAGCGGTCGTGTTCGACCGCGCGCAACCGCGCGAACGCCAACTGCTGCTCGCTCATCGACTCGTCGAAGGTCGCGTTGTTCGTCGGGACGGCCAGCAGTTGGGCTCCGTTGCGCACCGATTCCCGGGCCGCCCGGTCGAAGATGACCTCCCAACAGGTGGTCACCCCGACGGGCACACCCGCGGCCTGCACGACGCCGTCGCCGTCTCCCGGGACGAAATACCCGGCGCGATCGGCATAGGGCGACAGCCGACTGAAGAAGCTGCGCCACGGCAGGTACTCGCCGAAGGGCTGCACGATCCGCTTGTCGTGCCGGTCGGCGGGCCCGGTGCCCGGGTTCCACACGATCACCGAGTTCGTCGACTCCGGATTGTCGCGGCTGTACCCGGGTGCGGCCACCACACCGCCCACCAGGATGGGCGCGTCGATCGCATCGGCGGCGGCAGAGATCTGCTGCGCCGCGTCATCGTTGGCCAGCGGGTCGATGTCGGAGGAGTTCTCCGGCCAGATCACCATCATGGGTCGCGGCACCCGCCCGGCCCGTACATCCCGCGCCAGTCGATGGGTCTCCTGCACATGGTTGTCGAGCACCGCTCGCCGTTGCGCGTTGAACTCCAGTCCCAGACGCGGGACGTTGCCCTGTACGGCGGCCACCGTGATCGGCGGATCGTCGCCGGCGCCCGCACCGGACTTGCGCACCTGCGGTGACACCAACGCGGTGGCGACCAGCACGAGCGCGATGCACAACCCGGGCACGACGACCGCCGGAGGCGCCGCCGCCCGAGCGGTCGCCTCGCGTCGCCACCAGGCGACGACCTCCATCGTCATCGCCGCGACCGCGAAGCCGACCAGCACCGTCGCGAACGACACCAGCGGGGCCCCGCCGACATGGGCCAACGGCAGCAACGGACTCTCGGTCTGGGAGAAGCCGACGACGCCCCACGGGAACCCGCCGAACGGCACGGTCGACTTCAGCCACTCCTGCGCCGACCACAAGCCCGCGAACCACACCGGCCACCCGGGAACGCGGCGCACCAGAACCGCGGCGAGGCCGAACAACGCCGGGAACAGGGCTTCGGCGAAGCTCAGGGCGATCCACGGCAACGCGCCCACGAGACCGCTGATCCACGGCAACAGCGGCAGGTAGAACGCCAGGCCGAACAGCAGGCCGTATCCGAATCCGCCGATAGCGGTCGTGGTCGGTCGGGTCAGCACCCAGCTCAACCCGGCGAACGCGGCGAGCGCGGCGAACCACCAGCCGACCGGCGGGAAGCTCGCGTACAGCGCGAGCCCGGCGGCGATGCTCACCGTCAGCTGAGGCGCACGGCTCGCCACTGCCGCGCCGAACCGCCGCGGCCAGGTGTCAGCCATGCAGGACGTCACCTCGGTGCACGGTCTGCCGGCAGCGCGGCAGCACTCCGTCGAGGGCGGGCAGCACCGGGACACGCGACCGGGGGTCGGTCGACCATCGCTGCACAGCGTCGGCGGGCGCCGTCACGTCGAACTCGTCGGCATCCCATATCGCGTAGGTGGCGGGCGCACCGGGTACCAGCGTTCCGCTGACGCCGTCGCGCACCCCTCCGGCCCGCCATGCCCCGCGGGTGGCCGCCGCGAACGCCGCGCGCGCCGAGATCGCGCTGCCCGGCGTGCGATGGGTGGTGGCAGCGCGGATGCCGGTCCACGGGTTCAGGTCGGTCACGGGCGAATCCGAACCGAGCGCCAGCGGCACACCGTGGGACGCCAGTTGCGCGAACGGGTTGAGACCGCGGGCGCGGGCAGGCCCGAGCCGGCGGGCGTACATTCCCTCGTCGCCGCCCCACAGCGCGTCGAAGTTGGGTTGGACACTGGCGATCACGCCCCAGCTGCCAAGTTGCGCGGCCTGTTCCTCGGTGACCATCTCCAGATGCTCGAGGCGGTGGCCGCAGCGCGCGACGGCGACGCTGCCGAACCGGTCGACGACCCGTTGCACCGCGGTCACGACGGTGGTGACGGCGGCATCGCCGATGACGTGAAAGCCGGCGGTGATCCCGGCTTCGGTGCAGGCCCCGAGGTGGGCCGTGACGGCGTCGACGTCGAGGTAACTGTTGCCGGTGACCGCGGGGGCGTCGGCATACGGTTCGTGCAACCAGGCGGTACGCGACCCCAGTGCGCCATCGACGAACAAATCCCCCGCGAGGCCGTGCGCCTGGGTGCTGCGCAGCAGGTCGCGGGCCTGGTCGGCGCTGGTCACGGGTTCACCCCAGTAGCCGACGACTTCGACGCCGTGGTCGAGGCTGCGCAGCTCCTGCCAGTCGTCGAGACCGGAGATGTCGGGGCCGGCGCATTCGTGCACCACAGCGATGCCGGCGGCGGCCGCGGCGTCGAGCGCGGCACGCCGGGCGTGGTCACGCTGCGTGGCGGTAAGGGCTTCGCGGGCGGCGAGTCGCGCCCGGTGGTGGTCGTCGGCGCTCGCCGGCGACTGCGGGTCGGCGGTCAGCAGACCCGCGCGGCGGCGCAGCGCGGTGGAAGCCACCGCGGAGTGCACGTCGACGCGGGTCAGATAGGCGGGGCGGTCGCCGACAACGGCGTCGACGTCGGCGGTGGTCGGTGCCGTACCTTCCGGCCACGCCGTCTCGTCCCAGCCGTGACCCCAGATGACCCCGTCGGGCTGATCGCGCGCGTAATCGGCGACCATCTGCAGACAGTCACGCAAGGACTGCGCTACCCGCAGGTCGAGCCCGGTCAACGCCAGGCCGGTGGCCGTCGTGTGGAAGTGACAATCGACGAAGGCGGGCGCGACGAAACCGCCTGCCAGGTCGGTGACCTCGGCGTCCGGAAACTGCGCGCGGCCGACGTCGTCGCGACCGATCCATGCGACCACGCCGTCCCGGACGGCCATGGCGGTCGCGTCCGGCATGAGGGGGTTGTGGATGCGCCCGTTGAGCAGCAGCGCAGTGGCGCTCACTCCGGCAGGCGCGGCTGGTGCACCGGGTGGTCGACGGTGTCGACCACCTCGCCGTCGATGTAGTCACCGTGACGAGCGCGTCCGGCGGCAGAACCCATGGTGCTGACACCGACGATCAGAGGCGCGCGGCGGGCAGCCAGCGCCGTGACCAGCGGGCGCGCGGCGGCGCGGGTCGGTGGCAGGAGCAGTACGGCGCCGAGGACGGAGCTGGCGAGTCCGGGGATCACGACCAGCACGGTACCGAGTGCGACGAGCAGGCTGTCGGTGACTGCCCCCTGGGCTTCGGTGAGCGTGACACCGCCGCGCAGGCGCCGAATCTGGCGGCGGGCCTGCGAACCGGCCAGGGCGAGGCCGAGCATGAAGGTGGCGGCGAGCAGCAGCACGGTCCAGCCGAAGCCGATCGTCGAAGCCAGGGCAACCACCACGGCAATCTCGACCAGCACGTAGATCAGGAACAGCCTCATCGCCATAGTGTGCCAACGATCCGCAGCGGCCGCGGGTTCCTCAGGTCGCGGGCGTGATCTCGATCGAGACGTTCTTCTCCATGCCGCCGCGCAGCTTCGAGAAGAAGTTGAACGTCTTGCCGAGTAGGCCGTACCGCTTGCCCAACGCGTCGTAGGTGGCGCTGTTGGCCGACTTGTCCAGGATGCGGGCGGTCGCCTCCACGGCGTCACCCTTGGGTTTACCGGCGCGGTCGCACGGCGCGATCGTGACGCGCGACGTGTTACGCAGACGCTTGACCTTCCACGACTTCTCCTGCGTGATGGCGATCAACCCGTCACCCGACGGGGCCGCCCAGATCGCCGTCGGCTTGGGACGACCGTCCTTGGTGAACGTGGTCAGCAGGATGTACTCGGACTTGGCGACGTCAGCAAAGGTGGCGGTCATGGTCGCCAATCTAACGGCCAGCTCAGGCGGCGTCGAAGGTAACGAGGTCGATGCTGAGTCGGCCTTCCATCAGGCTGACTTTCCGACGTATGGGTGGGCCGGGTAGCGGTGGGGCGGTGGAGTGGTACACCGCGCCGGTGGGGGTGCGGAACTGCGCCCGGTGTTGGCCTTCGACGGTGTCGGTGGTGACGCGCCAGCCGGGGGCTTCCTTGGCGTAGTTGCAGGCCTCGCACTCGCCGAGCCCGTTGACCGCGCTGGTCGCCCCGCCCTCGCGGGCCGGTGTGGCGTGGTCGTGATGGCGGATCGGGGCGTTGCAGTACGGGGTACGGCAGGTCCGGTCGCGCAGATCGAGCAGCCGCGCCAGTCCTTTCGGGAAGATCCTCGCCTTGGATTCCATGGCGACCAGCTGCCCCGAGCTCGGGTGGCGGTAGAGCCGGCGCAGGGTGGCTTTGGTGTCGGCATCAGCGACCGCATCACCGGTCAACGCCCGACAGAACCCGGCCGGCACCGGGCCGTAGCCGTCGAGCCAGCCCAGTTCGTCGTCATCACCGGCCAGGGTGGTGTCGGCCATCACCAGGTTCAACGCGACCGGCACCGGCTTGTCGGCGGGACGGCCGATGACCCGCTCATAGACGGTTTCGGCCATCACCCGTCCGCGCGCACGGCCGTCGAAGGTCATATCGGCTTCGCGTTTGCAGGCGGCGTAGATTCCGACACTTTGGGACATGGGTAGTCGCACGGTGACGTCGGCCATGGTGTCGGAGACCGGGCGTACCCATACGCCGGGATCTTTGACCGCCCGGCGGCCACGTTCGACCACCGCGGCGGCGTCCAGGCGTGCGGTGATCTTTTTGGCCTCCGCAGCTACCCGCGCATCACCCCACCCGATCAGCTGAGACGGATCAGCGCATAACTCGAGATCGAGTTGGCGGCGGTGTTCGACGCTCAGACACGCCGACTCCCGCACGATCAACGTGGCCCGCCACTCCGAGAGCACCCCGGACTCCAACGCCGCCAACGTGTACGGCATCTCGTGCACCAGCGCTTTGGCGAACCCGAGGTGCTGGCCGCCGCGCACCGGCGCTTCGCGCCGGGCCAACGCCACCTCCGACGCGAACCCCTTACCTCGCCGCGCCTTCGGCACACCGTCGGCTTCCTCGCGGGCGGCGCGTTTGGCCGCCCACAACGCCGTCGCCCGCGCCTGCACCGCCGCAGCCTGCGCCTTCAACCGCTCACAGCGCTCGACCACCGCACGCAACTCAGCCTCACCGGCCGCATCGGAGAACTCGCACACACGTTCGAACACAACCCCGACACTAGCCAAGCAGTCTGACAAAATCGTCAGCCTTCGAGGTCACCTTCGGTTTCGAGGAGAACCTGCTTGAGGCCGTCAAGCGTGGCGGGCTCGGGTGCCGCCCACATACCGCGGCCGGCGGCCTCCAGGAGCCGCTCGGCCATGCCGTGCAGCGCCCACGGGTTGGACTCGGCCATGAACTTGCGGTTCTCCTCATCGAGGACGTAGCTCTGCGACAACTGTTCGTACATCCAGTCGGCCATCACGCCTGCTGTGGCGTCGTAACCGAACAGATAGTCGACGGTCGCGGCCATCTCGAACGCGCCCTTGTAGCCGTGACGGCGCATCGCGTTGATCCAGCGCGGGTTGACCACCCGGGCCCGGAACACGCGCGTGGTCTCCTCGGACAGCGTGCGGGTGCGCACGGCGTCCGGACGGGTGTTGTCGCCGATGTAGGCGGCCGGATCCTTACCGGTCAGCGCGCGCACCGTGGCGACCATGCCGCCGTGGTACTGGAAGTAGTCGTCGGAGTCGGCGATGTCATGTTCGCGGGTGTCGGTGTTCTTGGCTGCCACGGCAATTCGGCGGTATGCCCGGGTCATGTCGTCGGTGGCCGCAACGCCGTCCAGCCCGCGGCCGTAGGCAAATCCGCCCCAGGCCGTGTACACCGCGGCGAGGTCGGCGTCGTCGCGCCAGTTGCGGCTGTCGATCAGTTGCAGCAGGCCCGCGCCGTAAGTCCCCGGTTTGGAACCGAAAATCCTCGTGGTGGCTCGTCTTTGATCTCCGTGCTCGGCCAGGTCAGTCTGGGTGTGGGCACGTACGTAGTTGTCCTCGGCCGGCTCGTCGAGTCCGGCGACCAGTTGCACGGCGTCGTCGAGCAATGCGACGACGTGCGGGAAGGCGTCGCGGAAGAACCCCGAGATGCGCACGGTGACGTCGATGCGGGGCCGGCCCAATTCGTCCAGCGGGATCGGCTCGAGATCGACGACGCGGCGCGACGCGTCGTCCCAGACCGGCCGAACTCCCAGGAGCGCAAAGACTTCGGCGATGTCGTCGCCGGCGGTCCGCATGGCGGAGGTGCCCCACACCGAGAGCCCGACCGACTCCGGCCAGCGTCCGTAGTCGCTGCGGTACCGCTCGAGCAGCGAATCCGCCATCGCCACACCGGTTTCCCATGCCAGTCGGGAGGGCACGGCCTTCGGGTCGACCGAGTAGAAGTTGCGGCCGGTGGGGAGGACGTTGACCAGACCGCGCAGCGGCGAACCCGAGGGTCCCGCCGGGATGAACCGGCCGTCGAGGGCGCGCAGGATCTGGTCGATCTCGCCGGCGGTTCCGGCCAGTCTCGGCACCACCTCGGTCGCGGCGAAGCGCAGGATCGCCGCCACGTCGGGGTTGTCGGTCAGCGAGTCGACGACGGCCGGGTCCCAACCGCTGTCCTGCAGCGCCGCCACGAGTTCGCGGGCGCGGGTCTCGGCGGCGTCGACGGCGGCGCGTTCGTCGCTGCCGTCCTCGGCCAAACCGAGCGCCTGCCGCAGCCCGGGCACGGTCTGTTCGCCGCCGAACAGCTGGCGGGCGCGAAGGATCGCCAGCACCAGGTCGACCTCGTCCTCCCCCTGCGGCGCCTGCCCGAGGATGTGCAGGCCGTCGCGGATCTGCACGTCCTTGATCTCGCAGAGCCAGCCGTCGACGTGCAGCAGCATGTCGTCGAAGGAGTCCTCGTCGGGCCGGTCCTCCAGGCCGAGGTCGTGGTCCATCTTGGCCGCGCGCATCAACGTCCAGATCTGCTGACGGATGGCCGGCAGCTTGCCGGGGTCGAGCGCCGAGACCGTCGCGTGCTCGTCGAGCAGTTGCTCCAAACGGGCGATGTCGCCGTAGGTTTCGGCCCGGGCCATCGGCGGGATCAGGTGATCGACCAACGTCGCGTGCGCCCGCCGCTTGGCCTGGGAGCCTTCGCCGGGGTCGTTGACGAGGAACGGGTAGATCAGCGGCAGATCGCCGAGCGCGGCGTCGGTGCCGCAGGACGCCGACATCCCGAGTGTCTTACCCGGCAGCCATTCGAGGTTGCCGTGCTTGCCGAGGTGCACCACGACGTCGGCGTCGAAGGAACCGGCGAAGCTGTCGCCGAGCCAGCGGTAGGCCGCCAGATAGTGGTGGCTGGGCGGCAGGTCGGGGTCGTGGTAGATGGCCACCGGATTCTCACCGAATCCGCGCGGCGGCTGGACCAGGATCACGATGTTCCCGGAAACCATTGCCGCGATCACGATCTCGCCCTCGGGGTCGCGGCTGCGGTCGACGAACAACTCGCCCGGTGGCGGACCCCAGTGTTCGACGATCGCGTCGGCCAACTCACGGGGCAACGTCGCGAACCACTCCCGATACTCCTTGGCGGGCACCCTGATCGGGTTGCCGGCCAGTTGCCCCTCGGTGAGCCAAGCGGGATCCTGGCCGCCGCGCTCGATCAGCGCGTGGATCAGTGCGTCCCCGTCCTCGGCTGCGAGGCCGGGCACCTCGCCGAGGTCGTAACCGGCTTCGCGCATGGCCTGCAGCAGCCGGATGGCGCTGGCCGGGGTGTCGAGGCCGACGGCATTGCCGATACGCGCGTGCTTGGTGGGATACGCCGAGAACACCAGTGCCACACGCTTGTCGGCCGCGGCGATCGAGCGCAGCCGGGCATAACTCACGGCGAGCCCGGCGACACGGGCACACCGCTCGGGGTCGGCGACGTAGGAGATCAGTCCCTCGTCGTCGATCTCCTTGAACGAGAACGGAACCGTGACGATGCGGCCGTCGAACTCGGGTACCGCCACCTGAGTGGCGACGTCGAGCGGCGACATGCCGTCGTCGTTGGCCTCCCACTGCGCCCGCGAGCTGGTCAGGCACAGGCCCTGCAGGATCGGCACGTCGAGTTCAGCGAGGTGGGCGACGTTCCACGTGTCGTCGGCTCCGCCGGCCCCGACGGCGGCCGGGGTCGCACCGCCGGCAGCGAGCACGGTGGTGATCAGCGTGTCGGCGGTGCCCAGCAGCGCCAGCAGGTCGGCGTCGGCGGTACGCAGCGAGGCACAGAAGACCGGAAGCGGCTTGCCCCCGGCGTTTTCGATCGCGTCGCACAGCGCTTCGACATAGGCGGTGTTGCCCGCCAGATGTTGCGCGCGGTAGTACAGCACGGCCACCGTCGGGCCGTCCCCGACGGCAGCCTCACGCTCGAGCAGACCCCAGGTCGGGGTGGCGACGGGTTCGGCGAAGCCGAAGCCGGTCATCAGCAGGGTGTCCGACAGGAACGCGTGCAGGTTCGCCAGGTTGGGCACCCCACCCTGGGCGAGGTAGATGTGCGCCTGCAGGGCGACGCCGGCCGGCGTGGTGGAGTGTTCCATCAAGTCGGCGTCGGGGGTCTGTTCGCCGCTGACCACGACGGTCGGGAGGCCGCTCGCGACCACCGCGTCGATACCGTCCTGCCAGGACCGGTAGCCGCCCAGGATGCGGATCACCACGACGTCGGCGCCGACGAGCAACTCGTCGAGTTCTCCCTCGATCAGGCGGGACGGATTCGCCCAGCGGTAGCTCGCGCCACTGGCGCGGGCCGTGATCAGGTCGGTGTCCGACGTGGAGAGCAACAGGACGGTGGGCGCGTGGTCGGCGGTAGAGGCAGGCTCGGTCACCCCCCATTCGTACCGCACCGGCCCGGCGCCGGGAGACCGCCCGTCAGCGGTGCGGGTTCCAGCGCGCGTACCAGGTCTGCCCGTAGGGCATCCCGATGGCGGCGACGAGCGCGAAGATGACCGCGGCGAAAACGACGATCGACAACATGACAGGTCCTTTCGGGCGTCCCGCACGAGGCGGGTCAACACGTGAGACGGTACCGCCGGTACCGGGTTCTGTGAACGCATTGTGTGAGGCGGAACTATGCCCGGGACGCAGTGTCCGATGTCACACTCCGGCGGCTTTCACCTCGAAATCGGCGACCTGCCGGTCGCGCATCAGTTCGACGTACCGATCAGGCGTCCACGGGAACAGTTCCGGCAGCCCGTCCTTGCCCAGATACCAGCTGCTGCAGCCGGAGGCCCATATCGTTTGCGGCATCGCGGCTTTCATCTGCTCGTGGTAGCGCGCGGTGGCGGCTTCGGTAGGCGCGGTCTCGAGCATACGATCGGCGCGCAATTGCTCGATCCACCACATGATGTAGTCGGTCTGTTGTTCTGCGACGTGGATCAGCGAGTTGTTCCCCAGCGGGGAATACGGCCCCATCAGCATGAACATGTTCGGGAACCCGGGAACGGCCACCGAGCGGTACGCCGTAGGGCCGTCCGCCCACGCCTCGGCTAGTGTGCGGCCGTCCGGTCCGGTGATCGTCAGCGGCGCCACGTACGCGTGCGCGTGAAAACCTGTCGCCAGCACCAGCAGGTCGACCTCGTGCAGCGAGCCGTCGGCCGTGCGCACGCCGCGCGGTTCGACGCGCACGATTGCGTCGGTCACGAGTTCGACACCCGGTTTCTGCACCGCCTGGTAGTAGTGACCGGCGAAGATCATCCGCCGGCACATCGGCTGGTCTTTCGGGGTCAACTTCTTCTTCAACTCAGGATCGCGCACCGAGAACTTGAGGTTCAGGTGGCACTGGGTGGTGTAGAGCCAGCGCTGCCAGCCCGGCCGCACCGGCGCTACACCGAACAGCCGGCGAACGAAGTTGCCCCAGAACCAGTAGCTGAACGAATTGAGCCACCGCCATCGGCGCATCGCGGCTTTGGTGCGCTCCGACATCCGGAGGTTCGGCCACGGACAGATCCACTGTGCGGTGCGCTGAAACACTTTGAGTTGTTTCACGTTTCCCCCGAGTTCGGCGGTGATCTGCACACCGGTCGAACCCGTTCCGATCAGACCGATGCGCTTGTCACCCAACGTCACCGAGTGGTCCCACCGCGCGGAGTGGAACATCGGCCCGGCGAAGGTATCGAGACCTTCGATGGCCGGATAGCGGGGAATGCGCAGAACGCCGGTCGCGGTGACCAAGACGTCGAATCTCTCCGTTCCGCCCTCGGTCGTCAGCCACCAGCCGCCGTCGCGGTACATCGCGTCGGTGACCTCGGCGCCAAACCTGATGTGCGACCGGATTCCGCGCTCGTCGGCGACCCGCCGGAAGTACTCCTGGATCTCCGCGCCCGGCGCCAGCAACCGCGACCACTCCGGGTTTGGACGGAACGAGTAGGCGTAGTAGCGCGAGGGCACATCGCAGGTCAGGCCGGGGTAGGTGTTGTCGCGCCAGGTGCCGCCGACCTCGTCGGCCTTTTCATAGAGCGTGAAGTCGTGGATGCCGGCGTCCTGGAGTTTCATGGCCATGCACAGCCCGGACATCCCCGCACCGATGATGGCGACTTTGATCCGCATGGCAACTCCCCAGGCCTCGCCTTGAAAGCACCCTAACCGCTCAACCACCTGGAAGGCGCAGATTCAGCGAATTCCTAGTCGACCGAGACGAAGCCTTCCGACACCATCCAGTCGCGCGCCACCACTGCCGGTTCACGGCCTTCGACGTCGACCTGTTTGTTCATCTCCGTGATCGCCTCGTTGGTGAGCGCGGCGGTCACCGGCGCGGTCACCTCCGCGATCTGCGGATGTGCTTCGAAGAAGTCCCGTTTCATCGTGACCGACGGGTTGTAGTGCGCGAAGAACTGCTTGTCGTCGACGAGGACGGTCTGGTCGAGGGCGGAGATGCGGCCGTCGGTGGTGAACACCTCACCGAAGTCACATTCGGCACCGTCGGCGGTCGCCTGGTAGATGATGCCGACCTGCAAGATCGGGGTCTGCGCGCGCCCGGGGTCGAAACCGTAGGCGGCAGCCATCCCGGGATATCCGTCTTGGCGGGCCCGGAATTCGGTGTCGACGCAGGTGCGCGCCGCGGCAGGATCTCGCCGGACCAGGTCGGCATAGTCCGACAGCGTTCGAACGCCCGTGCGCTGCACTGTTTCCAAGCTGGCCGCCAACGCGTAGGTGTCGTCCATCGGACCGGGCTCCAGCCAGACCATGTCGTTGCGCGCGAGGTCCTCGTCGCGCACGGCCTCGTATTGGGCGCGGGTGTCCGGTATCGGCTTCTCGTGGCCGAGATAGTTGATCCAGGCGTTGCCTGTGAATTCGTAGGCGACATCGACCTGTCCGGAAAGTTGCGCCTCTCGCGTGGAGCGGGAGCCCACGATGCCGGTCAGGTCGCGCACATCGGCACCGGCGGCGGCCAACGTGAACTGCAGGATGTAGCCCATGATCACCTGTTCGGTGTACTCCTTGGAACCGACGGTGATCGGCACACCCTCCAGATCAGCGTTCGATTCGATCGAACCGGGACCTACGCGGAGGGGCACCGTGCTGCCCGCGCCCAACCCGCACCCTGCGAGCATCCAGCCGCAGATGAGCGCCAGGACCGCCACTGCCGACCGAGTCAACGTAACCCCTTGGGACTCAGAAGGAATTCAGCCAGTCCTCCGACCCAGTCCACCAACAGCGCCAGGCACACCGCCAGCACGCTGCCCAGGATCAGGGTCACGTTGTCCTGCAGCTTGTAGCCGGTGTCGATCAGGATGCCGAGTCCACCCGCGTTGACCAGGAAGGATAATGTCGCGGTGCCCACAGCGATGACCAGCGACGTCCGCAGACCCGCCAGGATGTAGGGCACCGCCAACGGCAGTTCAACCCTGGCCAGCAGTGCGGTACGTGACATCCCCTGTCCCAGACCGGCATCGATGGTCGATCTGTCGACCTGATCGAGTCCGAGGATGGTGCTCGACAGCACTGGTAGCAGCGAATACAGCGCAATCGGCAATACGCCGATCCAGAATCCGGTCTGCGCGGTGATCAGGAAAAGCAGCACCAGCAGACCGATCGCCGGTGCAGCCTGCCCCACATTGGCGATCCCGATGAACAACGGCCGCAACATTTTTGCCCGCGGACGCGTCACGAAGATTCCGAGCGGGACGCCGACCGTCACCACGATCACGGTGACCGCCAGTGTGATCAACAGGTGCTGCCAGACCAACGTGGCGACATTGGCGGCGTTGATGTTCTCCCGCTGGGTGGCGGTGAGATCCCGAGCGAAGGCCCAGAACAGGACGCCGGCGGTGGCGATCACAACCAGGACCGGTTGAACCAGCAGGCGAAGCCGCTCCGCGGCGGTCATCGAGGTGCTCGACGACTGCACCGCGCTGGTCATGACTCCTCGGCTTCGGCGCGCAACCTGGTGATGGTGTCGATGAGCGTGTCCAAGGTGACCACGCCGGCGTAGCGACCGCCGGCCCCGACCACCACCGCCGAGGCGTGCTGTTCGGCCAGGATTGCCTCGAGCGCATCCTCCAACGTGGACTGCGTGCTGACCACGCTGAGATCCTCGGATGCGTCCGCCAACGTGCGCGCGTGCGCCAGTCGGTGCCCTCGCACCCAGGACGCCGGACGCTCCCGGTCGTCGAGGATCACCGCCCAGTCGAACGGACTCTCGGCCAGCGTCTTTCGCACCTCCCCGATGTCGTCGTCGCGGTGCACGGCGATGTGATCGCGCAGCTCGATTTCCTTGATGCGCACCAGGCCCAGCTGGCGCAGTGAGGCACCGGAACCGACGAAGCCCGCGACGGTGTCGTCTGCCGGGCTGGCGAGGATCGTCTGCGGCGTGTCGTACTGCAGCACCTTGGATCGGGGCCCGAGAACGGCGATACGGTCGCCGATCTTGACCGCCTCGCCGAAATCGTGGGTGACGAACACGATGGTCTTGCGCAGTTCGTCCTGCAGTTGGAGCAGTTCGTCCTGCAGCGAGCTGCGGGTGATCGGGTCCACCGCGCCGAACGGCTCGTCCATCAGCAGCACGGGCGGGTCAGCGGCGAGCGCACGCGCCACGCCGACCCGCTGCTGCTGGCCGCCGGAGAGTTGTCGCGGGTAACGGTCAGCGTATTGGCGCGGCTCGAGGCCCACCATGTCGAGCAGTTGATCGACACGGTCGTCGATACGTTTCCGATCCCACTTCAGCAGCCCGGGAACCAGTCCCACGTTCTGCCGGATGGTCATGTGCGGGAAGAGACCGGCCTGCTGGATCGAGTATCCGATCGAGCGGCGCAGTTCGGTGGGCTTGATGCTCAACGCATCCCGGTCACCGATCATGATCCGGCCGGAGGTGGGCTCGGACAGCCGGTTGATCATCCGCATCATCGTGGTCTTGCCGCACCCCGACGGTCCGACGAACACCACGATCTCCCCGGCCGGAATTTCCAGGCACACGTCGTCGACGGCGGGCTGGTCGCTGCCCGGATAGACCTTCGTGACGTGGTCGAGTTCGATGCGGACACCGGATTGCTCTGTCATCGAATACCTTTCGACGTCGTCAGTCGCCCGATCAGAACCAGGACGGCATCGAGCAACAGCGCCAGGATCACGATGAGTAGGGTCCCGGTCAGGGCCATCGGCACCGCCGTCGGGCTCCCGACCCGCGCCAGCCCGGCGAAGATGAGGTTGCCCAGTCCCGGCCCCTTGACATACGCAGCGATGGCCAGAACCCCCATCGCCATCTGGGTGCTGACCCGCATCGCCGACAGGATGGAGGGCCACACCAGCCGCAATTCGACGCGACGCATCGTGTCGAGCCGGCTCATCCCGATACCGCGTGCTGCGTCCGTCAGCGCCGGATCCACGGCGTTGAGTCCGACGATCGTGTTTCGGACGATCGGCAGAAGCGAGTAGAGCACCAGTGCCGCGATACTGGGAATCACCCCGAGACCGAACAGCGGGATCAGCAAGCCCAGCAGCGCGAAGGCCGGCACCGTCAGGATCACACTCGACGTCGCGGTGGCCAGGTTCGCCGCCGCCGGATTCCGATAGGTGAGCACCCCGACCACGACCCCGATGAGCGTGGCGATCAGCACACTCTGCACGACCGCGCTGACGTGCTGGTAGGAGTCGAAAATGAGCTGAGGGTAGTGCGCGGTGACGTAGTCCCACAGCCCACCCACCCGGTCGCTGTTCCCGATCTTGACCCGGTCGAAACGGGAGCAGGTTGCGTTCGCGCTGAATCAAAGGGTGGGCGTGGTTGCCCACGACGGACAGGGTGACACCGACTGTTCTTAGGAGGTACTCGGTGTCATCGCTACGTGTGGTCAAGCTCGGCGCCGTCATCGGTGCCCGCATCGAGGGCGTGAATCTGGCGCGCGGGGTGGATCCCGCGACCGCGGCCCAGATCAACGCCGCGCTACTCGAGCACAAGGTGATCTTCTTCCGGGACCAGCGCGAGCTCGACGACGACGGCCAGCTGGCCTTCGCGCGTGCGCTGGGCAGCCCGACCCTGGCCCATCCGACGGTGACCTCGCGCGGTGCGACCGTGTTGCCGATCGACTCGCGCTACGACAAGGCCAACAGCTGGCATACCGACGTCACGTTCGTCGACCGCATCCCCAAGGCCTCGCTGTTGCGGGCGGTCACGCTCCCGGCGTACGGCGGGACCACCACGTGGGCGTCCACGGAGGCGGCCTACGACCAGCTGCCGGCACCGTTGCGGGCGCTGGCCGAGAACCTGTGGGCGGTGCACACCAACGTCTACGACTACGCCGGCGACGCCGACGCGCGTGTGCAGCAGCTCGCCGCCACCGAGCGCCAGTATCGCGACGAGTTCGTCTCCGAGTACTACGAGACCGAGCATCCGGTGGTCCGTGTGCACCCGGAGACGGGCCGACCGGTGCTGCTGCTCGGGCACTTCGTCAAACAGTTCGTCGGTCTCGGTCAGGCCGAGTCGAACGCGTTGTTCACCCTGCTGCAGAACCGGATCACGAAGCTGGAGAACACGATCCGCTGGAGCTGGGAGCTCGGCGACCTCGCGGTGTGGGACAACCGCGCCACCCAGCATTACGCGGTGTCGGACTACGACAACCAGTTCCGCCGGCTGAGTCGGGTGACGCTGGCCGGTGACATTCCGGTCGACACCCGCGGTAGGACCAGCCGCGTCGTCGCCGGCGACGCGTCCGGGTATTCGCAGGTCGTCGCGCCGGTGGCACTGGCCGGCTGAGCATCCCGAGTACCGTGGTCGGGTGGCCAGAACGCGGGACAACGACGCCTGCCCCGGCGCACTGCAGACCCACACCGCAGCCGACGGCGAGTTGGCGCGGGTGCGGCTGCCCGGCGGCATGGTGACCGCTGCTCAACTGGAAGCGATCGCGTTGGCCGCGATCGACCACGGCTCCTCGACCCTGGAACTGACCTCGCGTGGCAACCTGCAGATCCGCGGTGTCCGCGACACCGCCGCCATCGCCGACTGCCTCGCCGCGGCCGGGCTGCTGCCGTCTCCGACCCACGAACGGGTCCGCAACATCGTGGCCTCGCCGTTGTCCGGGCGCGCGGGCGGAGTCGGCGACATCCGGTACGCCGTCGCCGCGCTGGACGCGGCGATCCGGGCCGATGCGCGGTTGGCGCAGCTGCCGGGACGGTTCCTGTTCGGTCTCGACGACGGTCGCGGCGACGTCTCCGGTCTGGCCCCCGATGTCGGTGTGCACGTCCTCGACGACACCACCGCCGCGGTGCTGCTGTCCGGACGTGACACCGGCGTGCGGGTGGCCCGCTGCGACACCGTGGCGACGTTGACCGCACTCGCCCACCGATTCCTGGACGTGCGAGGCACGGCGTGGCGGGTGGCCGAACTCGACGATCCCTCCGTCCTGCTGGTCGACCATGAGCCGAGCGCGGCCCCGGGAGCGACCTGGCCGGCCGAAAGCCGGCCCCCGGTCGGCTGGATCGAGCAGGGTGACGGTCGCATCACGCTGGGCGCGGCGGTGCCGCTGGGCGTGCTCGATGCGCAGGTGGCGCGGTTCCTGGCCGCGGTCGACGCGCCGATCACCGTGACACCCTGGCGCTCGGTGCTGCTGTTCGACCTGGACGAAGGCGTGGCCGACACGGCGTTGCGCGTGCTGGCGCCGATGGGGCTGGTGTTCGACGCGAATTCGCCGTGGCTGGGCGTCTCAGCGTGCACCGGCATCCCCGGATGCGCCCGATCGGCGGCGGACGTGCGCGCCGATGCCGCCGCCGCGGTCGACGCTGCGGTGCCCGACGGGGTCACCCACCGGCACTACGTCGGGTGTGAACGGGCCTGCGGCAGTCCCGCGTCCGCGCAGGTCCTGGTCGCCACCGGAGACGGTTACCGGACGCTTCTACCCCACCCTTAGGGTGAGCAGGTGCTCGACTACATCCGCGACGCCGCCGAGATCTACCGGCAGTCGTTCGCGACCATCCGCGACGAAGCCGACCTGGCGAGGTTCCCCGACGACGTGTCCCGCGTCGTCGTACGGCTGATCCACACCTGCGGTCAGGTGGATCTCCCCGAGCACATCGCCTACACCGACGACGTCGTCACCCGCGCCCACGACGCGCTGCGCACCGGGGCGCTGGTCCTGTGCGATTCGTCGATGGTCGCCGCCGGCATCACCCGCTCCCGGTTGCCCGCCGACAACGAGGTCGTCTCGCTGGTGGCCGACCCGCGCGCCCCGGAACTCGCGGCGAAGTCGGGCAACACCCGGTCGGCGGCCGGCGTCGACCTGTGGGCCGACCGGATGGCCGGCGCGGTGTTCGCCGTCGGCAACGCCCCGACAGCGCTGTTCCGGCTCCTCGAACTCGTCGACGAAGGCCTCCCCCCACCGGCGGCAGTGCTGGGCGGACCGGTCGGCTTCGTCGGGTCCGCGCAATCCAAGGACGAGCTCATCGCGCGTCCGCGAGGCATGTCCTATCTGGTGGTGACCGGTCGCCGCGGTGGCAGCGCGATGGCCGCCGCGGCCGTGAATGCGATTGCGGCAGAGAAAGAATGAGCAAACAACGAGGAACCCTGTGGGGCGTCGGGCTCGGTCCCGGCGACCCGGAGTTGGTGACGGTCAAGGCCGCCCGCGTGATCGCGGCCGCCGACGTGGTGGCCTACCACAGCGCCCGCCACGGACGCAGCATCGCGCGCGGGATCGCCGAGCCGTACCTACGCGAAGGGCAGATCGAGGAGCACCTGGTGTATCCGGTGACCACCGAGGTCGCCGACCATCCTGGCGGCTACGCCGGCGCCATGGAGGACTTCTACCGGGAAGCCGCCGACCGGATCGCCGCGCATCTCGACGCCGGCCGCGACGTGGCGTTGCTCGCCGAGGGCGACCCGCTGTTCTACAGCTCCTACATGCACATGCACACGCGTCTGACCCAGAACTTCGACGCCCAGATCGTGCCGGGCGTGACGTCGGTCAGCGCGGCTTCGGCGGCGGTGGCGACCCCGCTGGTCCAGGGCGAACAGGTGCTGACCATCCTGCCGGGCACGCTGCCCACCGACGAACTCGAGCGCCGCCTGGCCGATACCGACGCGGCGGTGATCCTCAAGCTCGGCCGCTCGTATCCTCGTGTGCGCGAGGCGCTTTCGGCCACCGGCCGCCTCGGCGACGCGTTCTACGTCGAACGCGCCAGCACCGACCGCCAGAAGGTGCTGCCCGCCGCCGACGTCGATGCCGACTCGGTGCCCTACTTCTCGCTGACCATGCTGGCCGGGAAACCGGCGGCTGCCGCCCCGACCGGCTCGGTGGCCGTGGTGGGGCTGGGTCCCGGCGATGCCCAGTGGACGACTCCGCAGAGCCGCCGTGAGTTGGCCGGAGCGACGGACCTGATCGGGTACGGCCCCTATCTGGACCGGGTCGCCGTCCGCGAGGGACAGCAGCGCCATCCCAGCGACAACACCGACGAGCCCGCTCGCGCGCGGCTGGCCTGCGAGCTGGCCCAGCAGGGCCGTACCGTCGCGGTCGTCTCGTCCGGCGACCCCGGAGTCTTCGCGATGGCCACCGCCGTCCTCGAGGAGGCCAAGCAGTGGCCGGGCGTCGAGGTGCGCGTCATCCCCGCGATGACGGCCGCGCAGGCGGTCGCGAGTCGCGTCGGCGCTCCGCTGGGGCACGACTATGCGGTGATCTCGCTGTCGGATCGGCTGAAGCCGTGGGAGATCATCGAGCGTCGACTGCGCGCGGCCGCCGAGTCCGACCTGGTACTGGCGATCTACAACCCCGCCTCCAAGTCGCGCACCTGGCAGGTCGGCGCCATGCGCGACCTGCTGTTGGAGCACCGGGATCCCGGCACGCCGGTGGTCATCGGCCGTGACGTCGCCGGGCCGCAGGAGACGGTGACGGTGGTGCCGCTGGGCGATCTCGATCCCGCCCGGGTCGACATGAGGTGCCTGTTGATCGTCGGATCGTCGCAGACGCAGTGGCATCACGGCGACGACGGCGGTGACCGGGTGTTCACCCCGCGCTACTACCCCCAGGGTTGACACTCGTCTTGCATCGTTGACAGTCGTCAGAAGCGCAGGTTAAGGTCCGCGCGTGCCGCAAGGACTGCCTGTGCGCTCACCCACGGATCGCCGCCAACCGCAGAAGAGCGACATGCGACGCAGCGCGATCCTGGAATCCCTGGACCACCATCTGCGTGAGTCCGGCTTCGACGGCCTCAACATCGCCGACGTGACCCGGCGCGCGGGAGTCACGCGCTCGGCGTTCTACTTCTACTTCGAGAACAAGGCCGCAGCAGTGGCCGCACTGCTCGAACCCATGTACGACGACGGTTTCCTGGCCGGCGACATGCTCGCCGACACCACCCAACCCCCGCGCCGACGCGTCCGCGCGATGCTCGAAGCACTGCTGGCGACCGTGGACACCCACCGATATCTGCTGGAGGCCATGCTCGATGCCCGGGCGTCCAGCCCGTCGATCAGGCAGGTGTGGGACGAGGCGCGGGAGTCCTTCGTCAGCAGCGTGGCGACCATGATCGCCGCCGAACGCGACGCCGCCCGTGCGCCCGGGGGTCCCCCGCCTGACGTGCTGGCCGCGATCCTGCTCGAGTTCAACGACCGCCTGCTCGAACGGCATACGCTCGGCGGCCGCCTCACCCGCGAGCAGCTCCTCGACGGAGCCGAAACACTCTGGCTGCGCACCATCTACGGCACCACCCCCGACGACGAACAGCCCGACCCCGACGAAAGAGGCACACCGTGACGATCCCGTGCAGCCCGACCGAGCTCACCCCCGACTGGCTGACCTCGGTGCTCGGCACCGACGTCGACGGTGTCGACGTGGCCGCGATCGGTACCGGACAGACCGGGGCCACCTACCGGGTGACGGTGACCTACCGCGACCGCGACTGCGGACACCCCGGCACTTTCGCGGTCAAACTCCCGGCGCAGGACGACGAGGTGCGCGAACGTGTGGCGTTGGGCTACCTGTCGGAGGTCGAGTTCTACTCCGCGGTCAGCAGCCAGGTCACGATGCCCGTGCCCCACTGCTATCACAGCGAAATCTCGCCCGACGGCAAGGATTTCGTGCTGGTTCTCGCCGACATGGCGCCTGCGGTGCAGGGCGATCAGATCGCCGGCTGCTCGGCGGTCGAAGCCGGACTGGCCGTCGAGGCGCTGGCGGGACTGCACGGGCCCAGCTGGTGCGAGCCGCAGTGGGCGCAACTGCCGTCGATCGTGATGCCCAAACCGGGCGACGAGCAGGCCGCCAAAGGCCTCGGTGACGTGGCCGTGATGGCCGCCGACATCACCGTCGACAAGCTCGGCGAATCCATCACCACCGAGGACCGCGAGACCTTGAAATCCGCGATGAGCCTGGTGACCCCGTGGCTGATGGCCGAACCGCACCGCTACTCGCTGATGCACGGCGACTACCGCCTGGACAACATGCTCTTCGACCCCGATCGCACCCGCGTCACGGTCGTGGACTGGCAGACCATGGGGATCGGGCTGCCGACCCGTGACCTGGCCTACTTCACCGCGACCAGCCTGCTGCCCGACGATCGGGCCGCGCACGAACGCGACCTGGTCGACCGTTACCACGCCGAACTGCTGCGTCAGGGTGTCACGGGCTACGACGTCGAGACCTGCTGGCAGGACTACCGACTCGGCGTGTTCCAGGCGCCGCTGATCACCGCGCTCGGCTTCGCGTTCGCCGCCTCCACCGAGCGCGGCGACGAGATGGTGCTGACCATGCTGCGTCGTGGGTGCCGTGCCATCCGCGAGCTGGACGCCATCGCGCTCGTCGAGTCCTACTGAGGCCGGATCACCGCCCACTGCGTCACCGGCATCGCCGACCGCCACGCGTGGAAGCCGCCGAGCGGTTCGGCGTGCTGATGCTGGTAGCGGCGCAGTTCCCCGCCGACCCGCGAATGCCACTGCGCCACAACCGCTTCAGATTCGACGGTGACGGCATTGACGACCAGTCGTCCGCCGGGTTGCAGCCGCTGCCAGCACGCGTCGAGCATCCCGGGTTGGCTGACCCCGCCACCCACGAAGATCACATCGGCGGGCGCATAGGCGTCGAACGACTCCGGCGCTGCGGCGCCGACCTGCACCAGGACACCGTGCGCGGTGACGTTGCCGATCAGCCGGTCCCGGCGGGCCCCGTCGCGTTCGAATGCCACGGCCCGACACCCCGGGGCGCTGCGGCACCACTCGATCGCGATGCTGCCCGATCCGGATCCCACGTCCCACAACAGTTCTCCGGGACGGGGCGCCAGCGCGGCCAGCGTCACCGCCCGCATCATCTGCTTGGTGATCTGACCGTCGTGAGCGTAGGCAGCATCCGGTAGCACCGCGCCCTGGCGCTCGTCGGGCAGGTATTGCACGGCCACCACGTTGAGGTCGTCGACGTCGGACCGACCGATCCAGTCGCGCGCCGGCGCGCTGCGGCGACGCTCGCGCGGGCCACCGAGCTGTTCGAGGACGGTGACCTCCGAGTCCCCCCGGCCGGTGTCGACCAACAACTGCGACAACGCCGCCGGAGTCGAACCGTCACGCGACAACACCACCGCGCGGCCGCCGCGGCGCACCGCGGTGTGGACCTCCGCGGTGACCAGACTGATGATCTCGGTGTCCGGCACCGCCCAACCGAGCCGCGCGCATGCCAGCGTCACCGACGACACGTGCGGCAGGACCGTCACGCGGTCGGCACCGTGCAACCGGATCAGTGACGATCCGACGCCGTGGCAGAGCGGGTCGCCGCTGGCCACCACGTGCACGTCGTGCTCGACGCCGTCGAGCAGTCCGCGCAACGCGGGCATCATCGGGGAGGGCCACACCCGCCGCTGCGCGGTCACCGACCCGTCGAGCAGGTCCAGCTGTCGGGGTGAGCCGTAAACCACTGCGGCCCTGCATAGTTCGTCCCGGGAGGCCAGGGCCAGGCCGGACATGCCGTCGGCCCCGATGCCGACCACCACGATCCGGCTCATCGCGGCAACCTGCGCCAGAGCGGCCTCGGAAGCATCCGCATCGTCGCGAACACCGGCCGCAGGATCCACGGCACCCACACGTGGGTGCGGCCGCGACGCAGCGCCCGTGCGGCGGCGTCGGCCACCTTGGCCGGGGTCGACGGGAACGGTGCCGGGGACATGCCCTCGGTCATCCGGCCGGTCACGAAGCCGGGCCGCACCACCAGCAGCCGAACCCCGGTGCCGTGCAACGCATCGGCGAGGCCGTTGCAGAAGCCGTCCAGTCCCGCCTTGGCCGAGCCGTAGACGTAGTTGGCCCGCCGCACCCGCACGCCGGCCACCGACGAGAACACCACCAGCGTTCCCCGGCCCGCGGCCCGCATCCGGTCCGACAGCACGGTGAGCAGACCGACCTGCGCGACGAAATCGGTGTGCACGATCGCCGTGGCGTGCAGCGGGTCGCGCTCGGCGCGGGCCTGGTCGCCCAGGATGCCGAACGCCAGTACCGCGGTGCCGATGGGGCCGTGTCGCGCCTCGATGGCGTCGACCAGCCCGCGGTGCGAGGACAGGTCGTCGGCGTCGAACTCGACGGTGTGCACGGCTGTCGCGCCGGCCTGCCGGACCGCGGCCACCTGCGCGTCGAGATCGTCGGCGCGGCGGGCGGCCAGGATGACGGGCACACCCGGGGCCAACCGCCGGGCGAGTTCGATGCCGATCTCGCTGCGACCGCCGAAGATCACGACCGGGGCGCCCACCGTGTCATCCACGGCTGCGATTATCGCCTGCACTAGCGTGGGACCGATGGCCACACCCGGTCGCAAGCCGACCACCAAGCTGACCGCCGACGCGTTGACCTTCCTCACCGAGCGGCATCTCGCGATGCTGACCACGCTGCGCGGCGACGGATCCCCGCACGTCGTGGCCGTCGGATTCACGTTCGACCCGGCCACCCACATCGCGCGAGTCATCACCAGCGGCGGATCGCAGAAGGCGGTCAACGCCGAGCATCGCGGCGTGGCCGTGCTCAGCCAGGTCGACGGCGCGCGGTGGTTGTCGCTGGAGGGCAAGTCGGTGGTGCGCACCGACGCGGAGTCGGTGCGCGACGCCGAGCTGCGCTACGCCCAGCGCTACCGCACGCCCCGACCGAACCCCAAGCGCGTCGTCATCGAGGTCAAGATCGAGCGGGTGCTCGGCTCGTCTAGCCTGCTCGACCGCAGCGACAGCTGACCATCAGGACACGGGCACCACGGTCAGGTCGTGACTGCGCGCATTGACCGCTTCGGCGCCGTCGGCGGTGACGATCACGATGTCCTCGATGCGGGCGCCCCACCGGCCCGGGAAGTAGATGCCCGGCTCCACCGAGAACGCCATCCCCTCCTGCAGCGGTAGCGCGTTGCCGGCCACGATGTAGGGCTCCTCGTGCACCGACAGGCCGATGCCGTGACCGGTGCGGTGCACGAACGCCTCGGCCAGACCGGCTTCGGCCAGCACGTCTCGGGCGGCCGCGTCGACCTGTTCGGCCGTCACGCCGGGGCGCACGGCGGCCACCGCGGTGCGCTGTGCCTCTTGCAGCACCGCATAGTCACCGCGGACGTCGTCGCCGGGCTCGCCGATGCTGTACGTGCGGGTGCAGTCGGAGTTGTAGCCGACGCCGTACGGTCCGCCGATGTCGACCACCACGACGTCGCCCTCGCGTAGTTGTCGATCGGAGCACTCGTGGTGTGGGTCGGCCCCGTGTGGCCCGGACCCGACGATGATGAACGCGACCTCCGAATGTCCTTCGGCGAGAATGGCTTCGGCGATGTCGGAGGCCACGTCGGCCTCGGTGCGGCCGGGCACCAGGAACTCGGGTACCCGGGCGTGCACCCGGTCGATGGCGGCACCTGCCGCGCGCAGGGCGTCGATCTCGGCGTTGTCTTTGATCATCCGTAGCCGCCGCAGCACCGGGGTCGCCAGGACCGGCACCGTCGCGAGCTTGTCGGCCAGCGGCAGCAGGTGCAGGGCGGTCATCGACTCGGTGACCGCCACCGCCGGGTTCGTCGCGCCGGCGAACGCGTCGGCGACCAGCGCGTAGGGGTCGTCACCGTCCACCCAGTCGCGCACCGCGATCCCGAGCTCGGTGACCGCGGACTCCTTGAGCGCGGCGAGCTCGAGCCGGGGCACCACGATCGTCGGGTCACCGGAGGCGGGCAGCACGAGCGCGGTGAGGCGTTCGAAGGTCTGCGCGCGCGACCCGGTCAGGTACCGCAGGTCGTACCCCGGGGTGATGACCAGACCGGTCAGTCCTGCCTCGGCCGCCGCGCGCGCGGCCGCGGCCATCCGGTGGGCGTAGACGTCTGTGGGGAAGCGACCGTCGGACATGCGATCCAGGCTAGTGGGCGCCTGGCAGGATGGCGGCGTGACAGCTCCCCTGGTGCTCCTCGACGGCGCAAGCATGTGGTTTCGCTCCTACTTCGGGGTCCCGTCGTCGATCACCGCACCCGACGGTCGTCCGGTCAACGCGCTGCGCGGCTTCCTCGACGCGATGGCCACGGTGATCACCCGCGAACAGCCCCGACGGTTGGTCGTCTGCCGCGACGACGACTGGCGTCCGCAGTGGCGGGTGGACCTGGTGCCGTCCTACAAGTCCCACCGCGTCGTCGAGGAGAGCCCCGGCGACGCACCCGACGTCGAGGAGGTCCCCGACGACCTGACCCCGCAGGTCGACATGATCTTCGAGATTCTCGACGCGTTCGGTATCGCGACCGCCGGTGCCGCCCACCACGAGGCCGACGACGTGCTGGGCACGCTCGCCGAACGCGAGGAGAGCGACCCGGTCGTGGTGGTCAGCGGCGACCGCGACCTGCTGCAGCTCGTCCGCGACGAACCGGTGCCCGTGCGCGTGCTATATCTCGGTCGCGGACTGGCCAAGGCGGTCAAGTACGGGCCTACCGAGGTCGCCGAGTCCTACGGCGTGCCGATCCACCGGGCCGGCCCGGCCTACGCCGAACTCGCGCTGCTGCGCGGCGACCCCAGCGACGGGCTGCCCGGAGTGGCGGGCATCGGCGAGAAGACCGCGGCCTCGCTGCTGGCCGCCCACGGTTCCCTGGAGGAGATCCTGGCCGCGGCCGAGGACCCGAAGTCGAAGCTGTCGAAGTCGCACCGCACCAAACTGCGCGGCGCCGCCGACTACATCGCCGCGGCCATCCCGGTGGTGCGGGTGGCCACCGACTGCGCGGTCGACTTCTCCACCGAAGACGACACGCTGCCGTTGGCTGCGCGCCATCCCCGCAAAGTCGCCGAACTCGCCGAACGCTACGGCGTGTCGTCGTCGATCGGGCGGTTGCAGAGCGCCCTGGACAAACTCCCCGGGTGAGTTACCGGGGCCGGCCGACCTCGTAGGTGCCGTTGTCGTCCTGGAACGTCACGGTGACCTGACGCTTGGTGCCGTCGATGCTGACCTCGCAGTCGAAGGTGTCACCCTTGCGCACCGTGGGGCTGACCCCGCCGTTGCACGACACGTTGCTGACGTTCTTGGCGCCGTAACCGTTGGTCTCGTCGGTCAGGATCTGCTGCACACCCTGCTGGGCGGCACCGATGTCGAGCTTGGTGGTGACGAAGAAGCCGGGCTTCCAGAAGCCGAGCACCAGGACCGCGATGACGACGACGCCCACCAGCACGCCTGCGACCGTGCCGAGCACCGCCATGGAACGTTTCTGACCGTCCTCGCCGCCGGGCGCCGGATAGCCCGGGTACTGCCCGAACTGCCCCGGCTGCTGCCCGAACTGGCCGGGCTGTTGGCCGTAACCGGGGGCGGGCTGACCGTACGGCTGCCCGTAGGCGCCGGGCTGGCCGTACTGTCCCGGCGGCGGATAGCCGGCCGGGTTGTACTCCTGCGGCGGCTGCTGACCGTACTGCTCGGTGGGCGGATACTGCTGTGGGTAGGCCGGCGGCTGCTGATACTGCGGATACTGCTGCGGCGTGTAGGCCGGCGGCTGCCACTGGGTTTGTTCGGCACCGGTTGGCTGCGCCTGCTCCGACCCGGACGGCGGCTGCCACCCCTGGTTGGCGGCGGCATCTCCCGACGGCTGGTCTGCGCCCGACTCAGGTTGTTGACCCGGCCACGGCTGCGTCGGGTCAGGTCCCTGGGGTCCGCTCATTTCTCTCCTTGGTCGTGCCGTGGGTGCTGCGCCACACCCTACCCGGCATCAACAGCTACGACGCCGCGCCGGACGTCGTTTATCGCGCGTTTCGCGGTTGCCCGCAACGCCGGCGACGGCGCCGCCGCGCGCACCTGATCAGCGAGATCGAGCACCTGCCGGCACCACCGCACGAAGTCACCCGCCGACATGAACGTGCCGGTGCCACCGATGTCGGAGGCGGTCAGCGCGGTGGCGAGGTCACCGGTGCGGGCCCACCGGTAGATCGCGGCGACGAAACCGTCGTCGGGTTCGCGGCTGTGCGTGATGCGGTGGCGCTGCTCGTCGGTGCGCACCTCGGCCCACAACCGGCGGGTCTGGGCGAGCGCCCTGCGCAACCGGCCCGTCGGCACGTCCCCGGCGTCGGTCGGCTGGCCCTCGCGGCGGGACTCGTAGACCATCGCCGACAGCGCCGCGGCCAGTTCGGCCGGGTCCAGCTCGTCCCACACCCCGGTGCGCAGGCACTCCGACACCAGCAGATCGCTCTCGCTGTAGATGCGCGACAACAACCGGCCGGCCTCGGTCACCACGGGGGCGTCGCCGTCGGTGTCGATGAACCCGCGCTCGGTGAGCAACGCCACGATGCGGTCGAAGGTCAGCGCCAACGAGTTGGTGGCGGTCTCGATCTTCTTGCGCAGCGCGGCATTGTCGCGCTCGATGCGCAGATACCGCTCGACGGCGCGGGCCCGCTCCTCGCGGTCGGGCAGTCCGTGCGCCGGATGGGCACGCATCCGGGAGCGCAGCGCCGCCAACTCGGGATCGACATCGGGTTCCGGTGGCGGACCGCTGCGGCGGGCCCGTGCCGAGGGCACGTCGAGCCCGGCGGCCGCGGAGCGCAACGCCGACGCGAGGTCGCGGCGAATGCGGGGGTTGCGGTGCTCCACCCGTTTGGGCAGCGTCATCCGGCCCAGCGGGGCGCCGGCACCGGTGTAGTCGGCCGACGAGATCCGGCCGGCCCAGCGGTGTTCGGACAGCACCAGGGGGCGGGGATCGTCGTCGTCGCGGGCAGGTTCGAGGACGACCGCCAGACCGCCGCGCTTGCCCTGGTTGATGTTGATGATGTCGCCGCGGCGCAGCGCGGTCAGCGCGTCATTGAGGGCCTGGCGGCGCTGCATCCGGGACGCGCGTGACTGGGACTTCTCCCGTGCGGTGATCTGGGTGCGCAGCCGCACATAGTCCAGGATCGGCGCGTCGGGTCCACCGAACTCCGCGGCCAGGTCGGCCATCATCCGCTCGCCACGCTCCACGCCGCGCACCAACCCGACCACCGACCGGTCGGCCTGATACTGCGCGAACGACCGCTCCAGCAGGCGGTGCGCCTGCTTCGGCCCCATCTGGTGCACCAGGTTGATCGTCATGTTGTAGGTCGGCGCGAACGAGCTGCGCAGCGGGAACGTCCGCGTCGAGGCCAGCCCCGCGACCTCGGCCGGGTCGACGTCCGGGTTCCACAGCACGACGGCGTGGCCTTCCACGTCGATGCCGCGGCGACCCGCGCGACCGGTCAGCTGGGTGTACTCCCCCGGCGTCAACGGCATGTGCTGTTCGCCGTTGAACTTCACCAGCCGCTCGAGCACCACGGTGCGCGCCGGCATGTTGATGCCCAAGGCCAATGTCTCCGTGGCGAATACGGCCTTGACCAGACCTGCGGTGAACAGTTCCTCGACGGTGTGGCGGAAGGTGGGCAGCATGCCGGCGTGGTGGGCGGCCAGCCCGCGCAGCAGCCCTTCGCGCCACTGATGGAAGTCCAGCACCACCAGGTCGGTGTCGGCCAGATCCGCGGTGCGGCGGTCGACGATCTCGGCGATCCGGCGCCGTTCGGAGTCGGTGGTCAACCGCAGCGACGACCGCAGACACTGCTTGACCGCGGCGTCGCACCCCGCGCGGGAGAAGATGAACGTGATGGCCGGCAGCAGGTTGCGCTGCTCGAGGACGGTGATGACGTCGGGTCGGCTCGGTGTGCGGTAGAGGGTGGGCCGACCGGGCCTGCCGCGACCGCGGGGCTGCCAGTCGGCCATCCGGTCGGCCTCGCGTCGATGTGCGATGTGCCGCAACAACTCCGGATCGACGACCGGGTCGCGCGTCGACGCGGCCGCTGCAGCGTTGCGGTAGTCGAACAGGTCGAGCAACCGCCGCCCGACCAGTACGTGCTGCCACAGCGGGACCGGACGGTGCTCGTCGACGACGACGGTGGTGTCGCCGCGCACCGTCTGGATCCAGCCACCGAACTCCTCGGCGTTGCTGACCGTCGCCGACAGCGACACCAGCCGCACCTCTTCGGGCAGGTGCAGGATGACCTCTTCCCACACCGCGCCGCGCATGCGATCGGCCAGGAAGTGCACCTCGTCCATCACGACATACGAGAGACCGTGCAGCGCACGCGAATCGGCGTAGAGCATGTTGCGCAGCACTTCGGTGGTCATGACCACGACGTCGGCGTCGCCGTTGATGGCCTGGTCACCGGTCAGCAGCCCGATGCGTTCGGATCCGTACCGGCGGACCAGGTCGGCGTGTTTCTGGTTGCTCAGCGCCTTGATCGGAGTGGTGTAGAAGCACTTGCCGCCGGCTTCCAGCGCGAGGTGCACGGCGAACTCGCCCACCACCGTCTTGCCCGCGCCGGTCGGCGCGCACACCAGCACGCCGTGACCGTGGGCCAGGGCCTCGCATGCGCGTCGCTGGAAGTCGTCGAGCGTGAACGACAGGTGGGTGGTGAACTGCTCGATCTGCGGGTGCACCGGGGCGGACTCAGGTCGCGTCGTCATCGACGGCCAGGCGTGACGGCGTGGGCACCGTCGAGGGCGCCTCGATCGGTTCGGCCGCCCCGATGGGTGCGGCCTCGTCGTCGGCGAGCGAGTCCTGCGCTGCGCGACGGGCCCGGCTGCGGTCGGACAGGCGGGCGATCTGGATCGCGAACTCCATCAGCGCGGTGATCGCCAGCGCCAGCGCCAGCATCGAGAACGGATCCGAGCCCGGCGTGGCGAACGCGGCGAAGACGAACACGCCCATGATCAGTCCGCGGCGCCACGCCTTCAACCGCTCGTACGGCAGCACCCCGACCAAGTTGAGCATGATGATCAACAGCGGGAACTCGAAGCTGATCCCGAACACCAGCAGCAGGTTGATCAGGAAGCCGAAGTACTGCTCGCCGGACAGCGCGGTCACCTGGACGTCGCTGCCGATGGTCAGCAGGAAGCCCAACGCCTTGGCCAGCACCACGTACGCCAGCACCGCGCCGGCCACGAAGAGCATGGCACCGACGGTGACGAACGCGACCGCGAATCGTCGCTCCTTGGCGTACAGACCCGGGGTGATGAACGCCCACAATTGGTACAGCCACACCGGGCAGGCCAGCACGATGCCCGCGGTCAGCCCCACCTTCAGGCGCAGCATGAATTGGTCGAACGGAGCGGTGGCGAGCAGGCGGCATTCCCCGTCAGGGGTGATGGAGGCGCGCGCGGAGTCCGGCAGCGCGCAGTACGGGCCGCGCAGCCAGTCGCCGAGGCTGGGCAGCCCGAAGACGCCGTTGCCGTACCACAGGAACCCGATGACGGTGGTGGCCAGGACGGCCAGCACCGCGATCAGGAGTCGGGTCCGCAGTTCGGTGAGGTGCTCGACCAACGACATGGTGCCGTCGGGGTTGACCCGGGAACGTCGGCGACGCGGATCGAGCTTTCTGAAGAATCCTGGGATCTGCACGGCAGTCTGGCTAGCAGTTACTCAGGCGCGTGCGGCGCGCCGCGGTGGGACCGCGGCGAGCGAGACGGGCCGTTCAGGCCGAGCGCTGGTCCGGAGACGCCTCGGACGGCGACGGCGCAGCAGTGCCGTCGCTGACCCGCTCGGACGTGATCTGCGTGGGCGTATCCGGCTTGGATTCCGCCTGCATCTCCTTGATCTCGGACTTGAAGATGCGCATCGACTTGCCGAGTGAACGCGCCGCGTCAGGGAGCTTCTTGGCACCGAAGAGCAGCACGAACACGGCGATGACGATGGCCCAGTGCCACGGTGAGAGACCACCCAATTTCGTTACCTCCAGACGTCTGGGGGCGAGTCTACTCGTTTGTGGCCGTCGCGCTGACTTCGTAAGCGGCCAGGGCGGCGGCCGCCGCCGATCGCACCCGCTCGGCCAGCGCGTCCGGTGCCAGGACCCTGACGGCCGAACCGAACCCGAGCACGAACTTCGCCATCCAGTCGTCGGAGGCGTAGGTCATGGCCGCGTCGCAGGATCCATCGGGATGCTCGCGCACCACCCGCAGCGGGTAGTAGTCGAACATCCAGGCGGCCTCCCGGCTCACCCGCAGCGTGGCGCTGGGCAGCGACGGGTCGGCGGTGTCGGGATCGAACAGGGAGGTGTCGGGCTCGGCCTGCACGGCCGGCGGTGGCGGTGCCGCCGCCTCGTCGAGCACGCGGGCGTCGACGATGCGGTCGAACCGGAACAGGCGCACGCCCTCGGCCGAACGGCACCATGCCTCCAGGTAGCTGTGGTCGGCGACCAGCAGCACCCGGATGGGGTCGACGACACGGCTGGACAGCACGTCGTGGGAGGCCGAGTAGTACTCGATGGCCAGCGCCCTGGATTCGCGGACCGCGGTGCGCACCGCTGCTGCGGCGTCGCTCTCCATCGGGGCCGGCTCGTCGACGGCGCCGCCCTCGATCTGGTGGCCGGCGTGACCGGCCGCGGATTCGATCTTGGCGATGGCACTGCGCGCGGCCTCCGGGTCGACCATGCCGGGAACGTCGAGCAGCGCCCGCAGCGCGACCAGGACGCCGGTGGCCTCGGGCGAGGTCAGCCGCAGCGGATGGTCGATGCCGGCGGTGAAGGTGACCTCGATGGTGTCGTCGGAGAACTCGAAGTCGATCAGGTCGCCGGGACCGTAGCCGGGCAGACCGCACATCCACAGCTGGTTGAGGTCGTCGCGCAGCTGTTTGACGGTCACGCCGAGGTCCGCGGCGGCCTCGTCATAGGTGATGCGCGGGTTGGCCTGGAAATACGGAACCATGTTCAGCAGCCGCACCAGCCGGGTGCTCACGGAGGTACTCATGCGCTCACCCCCGCCTGCGCCCGCAGTCGGGCGATCACGTCGGCGCGCAACGCCGCCGGTTCCAGCGCGATCGCGTCGGCGCCGTAGCCGGCGACCTCGCGGGCGAGCCGGTCGAACATGCCGACCTCGATCGTGAGTTCGTCGCCGGGGCGCCCACCCAGGGTCCGGGGGGTCGACGCGGTCGCGCGGCGACGCAGCGCCAGCGCCCGGTCGGCCGCGACCCACACCTTCGCCTCCCCGGCGTCGGGCCACTCCCCGACCACCCGGGCCACCGTCTCACGCAGATCCAGCCCGTCGGGCTTGGTGACCGCTCCCGGCTCGCCGATCATCGTGACCTCGGCGCCGATCCGGGACAGCCGAAAGGTGCGGACGTCGTTGCGGTCGCGGTCGTGGCCGACCAGATACCAGCGGCCGCGGTCGGTGACGACGCCCCACGGTTCGACGGTGCGGGTGACGTAGGGCTCGCTGCGTGACGAGCGGTGCGGGAACTGCACCACGTGCCCGGAGGCAATGGCGGACAACAGGGTTCCGAGCACCTCCTCGGATCCGCGCAGACCCGGCAGCGCGCCCGTCGAGGTGATCATCACGCCCAGGTCGTCGGCGGCGTCGATGTCGATCCCCGCCGCGCGCAGCTTCAGCAGCGCGCCCTGGGTCGCGGTGATCAGTTCCGGGGACTCCCACAGCTTCGTCGCCACCGCGACCGCTGCTGCTTCGTCGGGCGTCAACCGCACCGGCGGCAGCGCGTACGCCTCGCGGTTGATCCGGTACCCCTCGGTCGGGTCGCTCATCGACACCCGCCCGGTCTCCAACGGGATCCCGAGATCACGCAACTCGTTCTTGTCGCGCTCGAACATCCGGGAGAACGCGTCGTCGCTGGCGGTCTCGCTGTACCCGTAGACCGTCTCGCGGATCCGGTCGGCGGTGATGAAGGTGCGTGTGGACAACAGCGCGATGACCAGATTCATCAATCGTTCGACTTTGGAGACCGCCACGGCTACGAGCTTAAGGCGCATCGCGGTCCGGACACCGCGCCCGTTGACGGCGCGTCCGGCTCACATACTGGCGATGAGCCGCTTGACCCGCTCGTCGACCGACCGGAACGGATCCTTGCACAGCACGGTGCGCTGAGCTTGGTCGTTGAGCTTGAGGTGCACCCAGTCGACGGTGAAGTCCCGGCCGGCTTCCTGCGCAGCGCTGATGAACTCGCCCCGCAGCTTGGCCCGGGTGGTCTGCGGCGGAGTGGTGACCGCGGCCTCGATCTCCTCGTCGGTGGTGATGCGCGTGGCAAGACCCTTGCGCTGCAACAGATCGAATACCCCGCGCCCACGCTTGATGTCGTGGTAGGCCAGGTCGAGCTGGCTGATCTTCGGGTCCGACAACTCCATGTCGTAGCGGTCCTGGTAGCGCTGGAACAGCTTGCGCTTGATCACCCAGTCGATCTCGGTGTCCACCTTGGCGAAGTCCTGGCTCTCCACCGCGTCGAGCTGCCGGCCCCACAGGTCGACCACCTGGGACACGTGCGGGTCGGGTTCGCGGGTCTGCAGATACTCCACCGCGCGCGAGTAGTACTCGCGTTGGATGTCCAGCGCGCTGGCCTGCCGGCCTCCGGCCAGGCGGACCGGACGGCGCCCGGTGAGGTCGTGGCTGACCTCACGGATCGCGCGGATCGGGTTGTCCAGCGAGAAGTCTCGGAACGCCACCCCGGCCTCGATCATCTCCAGCACCAGCGACGCCGACCCGACCTTGAGCATCGTGGTGGTCTCGCTCATGTTCGAGTCGCCGACGATCACGTGCAGCCGCCGGTACTTCTCGGCGTCGGCGTGCGGCTCGTCGCGGGTGTTGATGATGGGGCGGGACCGCGTGGTCGCCGAGGACACGCCTTCCCAGATGTGTTCGGCGCGCTGGCTCAGGCAGAACGTGGCCGCCTTCGGCGTCTGCAGCACCTTGCCCGCGCCGCAGATCAGCTGGCGGGTGACCAGGAACGGCAGCAGCACATCGGAGATGCGGGAGAACTCGCCGGCGCGCACGATCAGGTAGTTCTCGTGGCAGCCGTAGGAGTTGCCGGCCGAGTCGGTGTTGTTCTTGAACAGGTAGATGTCGCCGCCGATGCCCTCGTCGGCCAACCGCTGCTCGGCGTCGATGAGCAGGTCCTCGAGCACCCGCTCCCCGGCACGGTCGTGGGTGACCAGCTGGGCGAGGTTGTCGCACTCGGCGGTCGCGTACTCGGGGTGGCTGCCGACGTCGAGGTACAGGCGCGCACCGTTGCGGAGGAAGACGTTCGAGCTGCGGCCCCACGACACCACCCGCCGGAACAGATAGCGGGCGACCTCGTCGGGACTCAGCCGGCGATGGCCGTGGAACGTGCAGGTGACACCGAATTCCGTCTCGATGCCCATGATTCGTCGCTGCACCTCATCGAGACTACTGGGTGCTGGGCGGGTGCGGTGGCCGACACCGCCAGATCCACCCCTGTGGATAACCGGGCCGGACGTCGCCGCGGGGCTGCCAGCATGAGTCATGGCGGAAATCACCCACGTCGACGTCGACCATGTGCACCGCCTGGCGGAGCGGGTCGACGAGGCCGCCGAGCGGCTGCGCGGCGTCGCGATACCGCGGCTGGCGCATACGGCGCTGCCGGGTTCGGCGGTCCACGCCGTCTGCTCACCGCAGGCCGTGGCGGGTCGGGTCGACGAGGTGGCCACCGGCCTGCGGGAGTGGTCCGCCGCCGCGCGCGACACCGCGGTGGCGTTCGCCGGAACCGACCGCGCCAACGCCGCCCGACTCGGTGTGCCGTGACCGGTCCCGGGGTCGCGCAGGTCCGGTCCTGGGATCCGGCCGCGCTCTCGCAGGTGGCCGCCGAATGGGAGGACGCCGCACGACGCCTGGTCGCCGAGGTCGACGCGGCGCTCGCCGACATCGAAGGGGGCGGTCACCGATGGACCGGAGCGGCCGCCGAGGCAGCCGTCGCTCGTGCGCGCCGGCTCGCCGGCCGGGCCGAGGCCGCGGCGCGCATCCTGGTCACCGCTGCGGTGGCCGCCGCAGACGGTGCCGAACAGATCGCCGCGGCCCGCCGGCACGTGCTGGCGCTCGTCGACGTGGCGCACCGCGACGGGCTGAGCGTCGCCGACGACGGCACGGTGGCGCCGGGTCCCGGCGCCGGACCGTTGCTGCGGATGCTCGCCGGCGGCGATCCCGACGCGGCCGCCGACCTCCTCGCCGCGCGGGCGGCGCGACTGAGCATCGAGATCGCCGACGCGCTGCGCCGCGTCGGGATGGCCGACGCCGACGCCGCCGCCGACATCGCCGCCGCGTTCGCACGGGCGTCGACAGCGGTGTCCGCAGCCGCGGCCACCGTCCCGGCCGGGGCGTGGCCGGTGCAGGCCGCCGACATCGTCGACGCATGGCCGGCCATGAGCCAGGACCGGATCGCCGCACAGATCGCGGCCATGACCCCACAGCAGCGCGAGCAGTTGGTCGCCGATTTCCCGCACCAGGTGGGTAATACCGACGGGGTGCCGTGGCCGATGCGGATACAGGCCAACCGCACCAACATCGCCGCGGCGATCCTGGCCGAGGACGGCCGCGACCAAGGCTCGCGCCGCCGGGTCGCGTTGTACCGCGAGTTGCTCGGCGAGGTCGACGACCCGGCGGGCCGCGGCCCACGGGCCGCACGCCAGATCGTCGCGTTCGACCCGGGGCGGGCGTCGTTGGTCGAACTGCACGGCGCTGTCGACTCGGCCCGCGGCGTCGCCGTCCTCGTCCCCGGGGTGAACACCACGATGGAGGGATCGGCGGCCAACGCCGCCACCGCCCGCCGCTTCGTGGCGGGCAGTCGCGGCACCGTCGCGATGCTCACCTATCTCGGTGGCCCGTTCCCTCAGGTCGACGATCCCGTCGACGTCGTGCGCGAGGCCGCCGACCCGGGCTACGCGCTTCAGATGGCACCCCGTCTGGTCGCGTTCACCGAGGACGTCGAACGTGTTGTGCCCGACGGCGTCACCGTGACCGTCATCGGCCACTCGTACGGAGGCTCGATCGTGGGCACCGCCGAGACGATGGGGATGACATCGGACCGGACGCTGTTCCTGGCCGCCGCGGGAGCCGGCGTCGGCGTCGACGATCCGTCGGACTGGCGCAACCGCAACCCGCACGTGCAACGGTTCTCCATGACCGCGCCGGGCGACTTCATCGAGTTGGCGCAGGGTGTGCCCGGCGGGCCGCACGGCCGCGATCCCGACGAGATGCCTGGTGTCACACCGCTTCTGACCGGACGCTACGACGACGGCGGCTGGGTGGCCGGCTGGGACGCCCACAGCGGCATGCTCAACCGGCCCTCCGATGCGTGGCGCACCATCCTGGCGGTCATCTCCGGCGATCCCGCCGGCCGGGGTCCAGCCTAGGAATCCTGTTCCGGCAGCAGGGCTTCCAGCGCTGCGCCGGTGATCCGGCGGAACGCGCGGCGCGGCCGGTTGGCGTCCAGAATCGCGACCTCGAGGGTGGCCGGTCCCAGCGTGCGCGGCTCGGAGCCGTTACCGCCGGCCGACAGCGCGGACACCGCGATCGGCACCGCATCCTCCAGGGAGGCATTCTCGGCGTAGGACTCGTTGAGCGCCGTGATGATCGGCTCGGTGGTGCCGCCCATCACCACGAAATGCGGCTCGTCGGCGATGGATCCGTCGTAGGTGATCCGATACAGCTCAGGCGGTTTCGACTCGCCGTAGTGCGCTACCTCGGCGACGCAGAGTTCGACCTCGTAGGGCTTGGCCTGCTCGGTGAAGATGGTGCCGAGCGTCTGGGCATAGACGTTGGCGAGCTGGCGTCCCGTCACGTCCCGACGCGAGTACGCATAACCCTGGGTGTCGGCGAACCGGATGCCGCCGCTGCGCAGGTTGTTGAACTCGTTGAACCGGCCCACGGCCGCGAATCCCACGCGGTCGTAGAGTTCGCTGACCTTCTGCAGGGAGCGGGACGGGTTCTCGGCGACGAAGAGCACGCCGTCGCGGTAGGCCAGCACGACCACGCTGCGCCCCCGGGCAATGCCCTTGCGCGCCAGCTCCGAACGCTCACGCATCGCCTGTTCGGGCGAGATGAAGTACGGAAAGCTCATGAGGCGTCACCTCGGGGCTCGGCGTCCGGGCCGAATGTGTCGGCCCGCGAACGACTCTCGATGATCTGGCGGCACACCGTGGCGATCCGGTCCTCCGCGATCTCCTCGGCGCCGTCGGCGGTGATCACCACCGCGGTGGGGTAGATACCGCGCACCAGGTCCGGTCCACCGGTGGCCGAGTCGTCGTCGGCGGCGTCGTAGAGCGCTTCGATGGCCACCCGCAGCGCGGAGTCCGCGTCGGTCACCTGCGAATAGAGCTTCTTCATCGACGATTTGGCGAAGATCGACCCGGACCCGACGGACTGGTAGCCCTCCTCCTCGAGGTTGTGCCCGCCGGCGGCGTCGAACGACACGATCCGGCCGGCCCCCTCGGGATTGGGGTCGTCGAGGTCGTAGCCGGCCAGCAACGGCAACGCCACGAAACCCTGCAGCGCCGCACCGAGATTCCCGCGGACCATGGTGGCCAGGCGGTTGACCTTGCCCGGGAAGGTCAGCGCCACGCCCTCGATCTTCTCGTAGTGCTCGAGCTCGACCGCGTAGAGCCGCGCGAACTCCACGGCGATGGCCGCCGTGCCCGCGATACCGGTGACGGTGTACTCGTCGGTGATGTAGACCTTCTGCACGTCCCGGCTGGCGATCATGTGCCCTTGGGTGGCGCGCCGATCCCCGGCCATCACGACGCCGCCGGGGAACTTCAACGCCACGATCGTGGTGCCGTGCGGCACCGATTCGCTGGGCACCGGCCCCGCGGACGGGAGCAGATGCGGCGCCTGATGTCGCAGGAAGTCGCTGAACGACGAGTTCACGCCGGTGGTCGAGAGAGGGAGAGAGGAAGGAAAGGCCGAGCGGTCGTCATGCGGCCAGGTCACTGTCCACCCTTCTGGACGTAGGCACGGACGAAGTCCTCGGCGTTCTCCTCCAGGACGTCGTCGATCTCGTCGAGCAGATCGTCGGTGTCCTCGGCCAGCTTCTCGCGACGCTCCTGCCCGGCGGCCGTGCCGCCGGAGAGGTCGTCGTCTTCGCCGCCTCCGCCGCCGCGCTTGGTCTGCTCCTGAGCCATCGCTGCCTCCTGCGTCAGTCTTCACCGCGGTGGGTGTGCCCGCACGCCCACCAGTTCCTCCACACTACCGGTCGGCAACGAGATTGCCGGGGATAGTCCGTCCTAGGTCGTCAGTTGCTCGACGAGTTCGACGGCGCTGTCGACGGAGTCGAGCAACGCGCCGACGTGGGACTTGCTGCCGCGCAGCGGTTCGAGCGTGGGAATCCGCACCAGCGAGTCACCGCCGAGGTCGAAGATCACCGAATCCCAGCTGGCCGCCGCGATGTCCGCACCGAACCGGCGCAGGCACTCCCCGCGGAAGTAGGCGCGGGTGTCGGTCGGTGGGTTGTCCACTGCGTCGAGCACCTGCTGCTCGGTGACCAGCCGCTTCATCGATCCGCGGGCCACCAGCCGGTTGTACAGTCCCTTGTCCAACCGCACGTCCGAGTACTGCAGGTCCACCAGATGCAGCCGAGGGGCGTTCCAGCCGAGGTTCTCCCGCTGCCGGAAGCCCTCCAGCAGCCGCAGCTTGGCCGGCCAGTCCAACAGGTCGGCGCACTCCATCGGATCGCGCTCGAGCAGATCGAGCACGTGGGCCCACGTCTCGACCACATGGTTGGCGCGCGGGTCCGGATCGCGGGTGTCGAGCAACTTGGCCACCCGGTCGAGGTAGATCCGCTGTAACGCCAGGCCGGTGAGCTCGCGGCCGTCGGCGAGCGCCACCGTCGCGCGCAGCGACGGGTCCCGGGAGAGCACGTGCACCGCGTGCACGGGCCGGGCCAGCGTCAGGTCGGACAGGTCGACGCCCTCTTCGATGAGGTCGAGGACCAGCGACGTGGTGCCCAGCTTCAGATACGTCGACGTCTCGGCGAGGTTCGCGTCGCCGATGATCACGTGCAGGCGGCGGTACTTGTCGGCATCGGCGTGCGGCTCGTCGCGGGTGTTGATGATCCCGCGCTTGAGCGTGGTCTCCAGGCCGACCTCGACCTCGATGTAGTCGGCGCGCTGCGAGAGCTGGAAACCCGGCTCGTCGCCCGACGGGCCGATCCCGACGCGGCCGGAGCCGGTCACCACCTGACGCGACACGAAAAACGGTGTGAGCCCGGCGATCACCGCCGAGAACGGGGTGTGCCGGCTCATCAGGTAGTTCTCGTGCGAGCCGTAGGACGCGCCCTTGCCGTCGACGTTGTTCTTGTAGAGCTGGAGCTTGACCGCACCGGGCACGCTGGCCACGTGGCGGGCGGCGGCCTCCATCACCCGTTCGCCGGCCTTGTCCCAGATGACCGCGTCCATCGGGTCGGTGCACTCGGGTGCCGAGTACTCGGGGTGGGCGTGGTCGACGTAGAGCCGGGCGCCGTTGGTCAGGATCATGTTGGCCGCACCGACCTCGTCGGCGTCGACGATCGGGGGCGGCCCGGAGGAGCGGCTCAGGTCGAAACCGCGGGCGTCGCGCAGCGGCGACTCCACTTCGTAGTCCCACCGGGTGCGCTTCGCGCGCTGGATTCCGGCGGCCGCGGCATAGGCCAGCACCGCCTGGGTGGACGTCAAGATCGGATTCGCGGTCGGATCAGACGGCGAGGAGATGCCGTACTCGACCTCCGTTCCGATGATCCTCTGCATACCGACCACCCTAGACATCGGAGTGAATCCGCTGCACAGCAGCCTGCGACTGTCACAATGTGGCGGTGTCGGACATGCGGCAGGTCCATCAGTGGTTCCTGCACCGGGGACTGCCGCTGGTGCTGACCCGGCGGGTGCGGGCCCGCAAGCTCGTCCAGCGTTCCGCGCCGATGATCAGTGTCGTGGGCGCGCTGACTGCCACGACCTTGGTGCTGGCCGACCTCTCGGGTCCGACACCTGATCTCGGGTATGCCGCACGGCTGGCGGTGATCGCCGCGGTGCTGGTTGCCGCTCCGTTCGCGCTGGAGGTGCTGCACCGGTCCGGCACCCGGGGCGGCGAGACGCTGCGCCGGTGGGCCGCGGTGTTGGTCATGACGATCTTCGTGGTGATCATGCCGCTGACGGTCAACGGCTGGACCCGCGCCTCGGCCGCCGAGATACCCGTCTTCCTGGTGATCTCGCTGGCCGCGATCTGGCTGACCTACCTGGGTTTCGGCGCGATCGCGTTGTGGGCGTTCCGCTTCGCCTGGGTCCAGCTGGGCGCGCTGGGCACGTTGATGAGCCGCGCGCTGCCGCTGTTGATGCTGACCGTGGTGGTCTACTTCTCCGGGGAGCTGTGGCAGCTGTCGGCGGGGATGAGCCGCCAGCGGTTGTGGCAGACCATCGGGTTCCTCGCCGTGGTGGCGTTGGTGTTCATGGTCGCCACGATCCGTGACGAGGTCCGCGCGTTGCGCGAAGACCGCTCCGCGCAGAACGATCCCGACGAACTGCTCCTCGGCTCCCCGTTGGAATCGCGAGGCGTCGTGGCGCAGGACGCTCCGCCGTTGGCCACCGGTGAACAACTCAACGTCATCGCCGTCATGGTGGTCGCCCAAGCCATCCAGGTGGTGCTGTTCACCGCGGGCCTGTTCGCGTTCTTCCTAGCGCTGGGCATCGTCGCCGTGCCCTACGACGTCACCGTGCTGTGGTCCGGGGAGCAGAGCTGCCCGGTGGGTCAACCACCCTGCGCCGGAACGTGGTTCGGGATCCACATCCCGATCCCCCAGACCGTCGTGCACGTCTCCCTGTTCGTCGCGGTGCTCTCCGGGCTGTACTTCACCGTCAGCACCAGCGTCGACCCGCTCTACCGGCAACGGTTCTTCGAGCCGCTCATCGCAGACGTCGCGGTCAGCCTGGCCGGCCGCGACGCCTACCTCGAACTGGAGAAGGAACGGACCCGATGAACAGGGATGTCTTCGGTCTGCGCTACGGCGAGGTGCTGTTGGTGCGCGCCGGCGAGTCCGGCCCGGAGGCGGTGGTGTACAACACCTTTCCGCTCAACGACTGCCCGGCCGACCTGTGGGACCGTCTGGACGCCGACGCGATCGCCCGCGAGCACGGTGTGACGGCCGCACTGCTCAACGGGCCGCGCTACTGGCTGATGAGCAGCATCGAGAAACGGACCGACGCGGCACCGGAACGGGCATCGTTCGGTGGCATCGACATGTTGCGGCAGGCCACCGTCGCGCTGTCGTCGATGAACCCGGGCCCGTATCTGCCCAACCGGGTCAGCCGGCAGGCCGTGTTCGTGTTCGACGCCGGCCGCGAGATCTACGAACTGGTCGACCCCGACGGCCGGCACTGGGTCATGCAGACCTACAGCCAGACCGTGGACCCGACGCTGTCTCTGGCCGACCTGCCGGGACTCGCGCGACGGCTGGCCCTGCCCGACGGCTGGCGGTACGCGGCGCGGATGCCGCGCACCGCCGTGCGGGTGGACACCAGCAGCCGCGAGGCCCAGGTGCTCCAGGACGACCTGGCCAACAGCTATTCGCTGCTGGAATAGCCCTACAGGTACTGGCCCAGGTTCGACTCGGTGTCGATGGCCCGGCTGGCCGACGAGCTCTTCCCGGTGACCAGCGTGCGGATGTAGACGATCCGCTCACCCTTCTTGCCGGAGATGCGCGCCCAGTCGTCCGGGTTGGTGGTGTTGGGCAGATCCTCGTTCTCGGCGAACTCGTCGACGATCGAGTCGAGCAGGTGCTGGATGCGCAGACCCGGCTGCCCCGTCTCCAGCACCGACTTGATCGCGTACTTCTTGGCCCGGTCGACGACGTTCTGGATCATCGCGCCGGAGTTGAAGTCCTTGAAGTACATGACCTCTTTGTCGCCGTTGGCGTAGGTGACCTCGAGGAAACGGTTGTCGTCGATCTCGGCGTACATCCGCTCGACGACCTTCTCGATCATGCCCTTGATGCAGGCCGTGCGGTCTCCGCCGAACTCGGCGAGGTCGTCGGCGTGCACCGGCAGCTCTTCGGTGAGGTACTTGCTGAAGATGTCCTGCGCCGCCTCGGCGTCCGGCCGCTCGATCTTGATTTTCACGTCCAGGCGGCCGGGCCGCAGGATCGCCGGGTCGATCATGTCCTCGCGGTTGGAGGCGCCGATGACGATGACGTTCTCCAGACCCTCGACACCGTCGATCTCCGAGAGCAGCTGCGGCACCACCGTGGTCTCCACGTCGGAGCTGACACCGGTACCGCGGGTCCGGAAGATCGAGTCCATCTCGTCGAAGAACACGATCACCGGAGTGCCTTCGGAGGCCTTCTCGCGGGCGCGCTGGAAGATCAGGCGGATGTGCCGCTCGGTCTCACCGACGAACTTGTTCAGCAGCTCGGGGCCCTTGATGTTGAGGAAGTAGGACTTGGCCTCGCGGGCGTCGTCGCCGCGGACCTCGGCCATCTTCTTGGCCAGGGAGTTGGCCACCGCCTTGGCGATCAGCGTCTTACCGCAGCCGGGCGGACCGTAGAGCAGCACACCCTTGGGCGGGCGCAGCGAATACTCGCGGTAGAGCTCCTTGTGCAGGAACGGCAACTCGACGGCGTCGCGGATCTGCTCGATCTGGCGGGTCAGGCCGCCGATGTCGCTGTAGGCGACGTCGGGCACCTCCTCGAGGACAAGGTCCTCGACCTCGGCCTTGGGAATCCGCTCGAAGGCATAGCCCGCCTTGGTGTCCACCAGCAGCGAGTCGCCGGGCCGCAACTTGCGGGGACGGTCGTCGTCGGGATCGTCGACCGCGTCGTCGGGCAGGTAGTCGGCGGCCACCAGCGGCTCGGCCAACCAGACGATGCGTTCCTCGTCGGCGTGCCCGACGACCAGGGCGCGGTGTCCGTCGGAGAGGATCTCGCGCAGCGTGCTGATCTCGCCGACCGCTTCGAACGTGCCGGCCTCGACCACCGTGAGCGCCTCGTTGAGGCGGACGGTCTGGCCCTGCTTGAGCGACTTGGTGTCGATGTTCGGCGAGCAGGTCAGCCGCATCTTGCGGCCGGAGGTGAACACGTCGACGGTGTCGTCGTCCTGCACCGCCAGCAGCACCCCGTAACCGCTGGGGGGCTGACCGAGGCGGTCCACTTCCTCGCGCAGCGCGAGCAACTGCTGACGCGCCTCTTTGAGCGTGTCCATCAGTTTCGCGTTGCGGGCCGCCAGCGAGTCGATGCGCGCCTCGAGTTGGTGGACGTCGCGGGCACTGCGACTGCCCGAAGCGCCGACGGCGTTCTCCAACTGCTCGCGCAGGACGGCTGCTTCGCGCCGCAGTTGCTCCAGCTCGGCAGCATCTTCGCTGGACAGGTACTTGTCGGGAGATGCTCCAAAGACGCCAGAGGCCTCAGAACGCTCGGACTCACTCATGTTGCGCTCCTTTCCCGCACCGGAAGTTGGTGCAGTAACAACTTCAAAGCTACCGGCGATTCAGTCATTGTGTGCGGTCTAGGAATTCGACACACCCGCACCGCTGTTAGCCTCTGAAGATCAGTTCGGCCGAACGGAAGGACAGCCGTGACCCTGAAACCCCTCGTTACCAGCCTGACCGCTGGGGTGGCCACCGCATTCGTGATGGGTGCCGCCGTGGGTGTGACCTCGATTGCAATCGGCGCGGGTACCGCTGCGGCGAGCCCGGTTGCAGTTGCGCCGCTGCCGACCGCACCGGCCCCTGAACTGCAGGGACCGCTGCTGTCGACGCTGTCGGCGCTGCAGGGACCGGGTACGTTCACCGGCAACAAGGCCAGCTTCGTGCAGGGCGGTCTGGGTGTCGTCGAGGCCCGCCTGGCCGATCGCGGCTACCGCAACGCCGCCGCCAAGGGCTACTTCCCGCTGACGTTCTCGATCAGCGACATCGACCAGAACGGTCCCGTGGCCACCGCACTCGTCACCGCAACGTCACCGGGTGGTGAGGTCGCCAGCCAGCCGTTGACGTTCATCGCCGGGCCCAGCCCCACCGGGTGGCAGCTGTCGAAGCAGTCCGCGATGGCGTTGATGACCTCCGCGGGCTGACCGCCTTTCCCTGACCGATGACGCGGACGCGTCGTACCGCGGTTCTGGGCGCCGTCACCGTCGTGGTGGCGCTCGGGATCGGCGGTTGCGCGTCCGATGACCGGACGCCCCCGGTGACCTCCCCGGTGGAGACGTCTCCCGCGCCGTCGGTGGGTCTGCCGCCGGTCCCCGAGGGACCCCCGCTGCCGCCTCCGGAGGCGCTGACCGATGTGCTGGTCCGGCTGTCCGACCCGGCGGTGCCGGGCACCGACAAGGTGGCGCTGATCTCCGAGACCGGTCCGGCGGATGCCGCGGCGCTGGATCGCTTCGCGACCGCGCTGCGCGACAACCGGGCGCTGCCGCTGCGGTTCGAGGCCCGTGACCTGGCCTGGTCGGGTGCGCAGCCCGGCCAGGTGGTCGCGACCGTGCAGGTGATCACGGCCAACCCGGGGTACGGGCAGTTCACCTATCCCCTGGAGTTCACGGCCGACGGACCGTCCTGGCAGTTGACCCGACAGTCGGCCGATCTGCTCCTGCAGCTCCAGCCCGATCCCGCCGACCCGCCGCGCTGACACATGTGGATCGGTTGGCTGGAGTTCGATCTGCTGCTCGGTGACGTGCGGTCGCGTAAACAGAAGCGCTCGGCGGTCCGGCCGCTGGTCGCCGAGTTGAGCCGCCGGTTCGGTGTGTCGGCCGCCGAGACCGGATCACAGGACCTGTACCGGCGCGCCGGGGTCGGTGTCGCCGTCGTCGCCGGCGACCGCGCGCACGTGATCTCGGTGCTCGACGCCGCCGAACGCCTCGTCGCCGCGCGGCCGGAGGTCGAGTTGTTGTCGACGCGGCGCGGTCTGCACCGCAGCACCGACGAGTGAGTGATCAGACGGTGGGTCGCTTGCGGCGCAACGGCACCGGCGCGACCGCGCCCGGCGCCAGCTTGCGCGCACTGATCAGAAACGCCGTGTGACCGCGCATCGAGTGCTCGGGACGCACCGCGAGTCCCACCACGTGCCAGCCGCGCTGCATGCTCTCCCAGGCCCGGGGCTCGGTCCAGCACTGTTGCTCGCGCAGCGCCTCCACCGTGCGCGACAACTGGGTGACGGTCGCGACATACACCATCAGCACACCACCGGCGACCAACGCGTCACCGACCGCGCCGAGGATCTCCCACGGCGCCAACATGTCCAGCACGACGCGATCGACCTCGCCGCCGGCGTAATCACCGACGTCGCCGATCACCAGTTCCCAGTTGGCCGGCCGCTCACCGAAGAACGTCTCGACGTTGCGCACCGCGTGCTCGGCATGGTCGTCGCGCACCTCGTAGGAGGTCACCGTGCCCTCGGGCCCGACCGCTCGCAGCAGCGAACAGGTCAGGGCTCCGGAACCGGCGCCGGCCTCGAGCACCCGCGCGCCCGGGAAGATGTCGCCTTCGTGGACGATCTGCGCGGCGTCCTTCGGATAGACCACCTGAGCGCCGCGCGGCATCGACATCACGTAGTCGACGAGCAGCGGTCGCAACACCAGGAACTGGTCGCCGTTGGTCGACTTGATCACGCTGCCCTCCGGCAGCCCGACGACGTCGTCGAGAGCGATGATGCCGCGGTGGGTGTGGAATTCGCCGCCCGGCTTGAGCACCATCGTGTAGCGCCTGCCCTTGGCGTCGGTGAGCTGGACTCGGTCACCGACGGCAAACGGTCCGGTTCTTCGCACAGCAGAAGAGCCTGCCACCAGACGCGCCGCCGCGGGTATCCGGGGTTGTCCGACGCCCGTCCTATGGTGGGGCACATGGACGAACCGGCGGGACGAGTGACGCGGCGTCCCGCGCTGTCGCCGTCGCGGGCCGCCGATTTCAAGCAGTGCCCGCTGCTGTACCGCTTCCGGGCCATCGACCGCCTCCCCGAGCCGTCCTCGACCGCGCAGATCCGCGGCTCGGTGGTGCACGCCGCCCTCGAACAGCTCTATTCGCTGCCGCCACCGGACCGGCAGCCCGCCACGGCGCTGTCGCTGGTGACGCCGGCGTGGGAACAGGTCGTGGCCGAGCAGCCGTCGCTGGCCGCCGAGGTCGAGCCGACGCTGCGGGACGAACTCCTCGAGCAGGCGCGCGTGCTGCTGGCCGGCTATTACCGGCTGGAGGACCCCACCCGCTTCGACCCGCAAAGCTGCGAGCAGCGCGTGGAGGTCGAGCTGTCCGACGGGACACTGCTGCGGGGTTTCGTGGACCGCATCGACGTCGCCCCGACCGGCGAGCTGCGGGTGGTGGACTACAAGACCGGCAAGGCGCCGCCGGAGGCGCGGGCGCTGGCCGAGTTCAAGGCGTTGTTCCAGATGAAGTTCTACGCGGTGGCGCTGTTGCGTTCCCGCGGGGTGCTGCCCGCGCAGCTGCGGCTCCTCTATCTCGCCGACGGTCAGGTGCTGGACTACGCCCCCGCCCATGACGAGCTGCTGCGATTCGAGAAGACGTTGATGGCCATCTGGCGTGCCATCCAATCAGCGGGTGCCACCGGCGATTTCCGCCCGAATCAGTCGCGCCTGTGCAACTGGTGCGCCCACCAGTCGCTGTGCCCGACCTTCGGCGGCACACCGCCGCCGTACCCGGGCTGGCCGGAGGTCCACGACGACGGCGACCCCGACGCCGTGCTGCAGGCGACCGAGCCGGCCGCATGACCGACTGTCTGTACCGGCGCCTGGCCGCCGACGGCGACGAGGCCGTCTTCGAATCCACCGACGGCACCCGCAGCAACTGGGACCCCCGCATCCAGCACGGGTCGCCGCCCCTGGCGTTGCTGACCAAGACCATCGAAGAGCTCGCCGCCGGCACGGGTCTGCGTATCGCGCGCCTGGCCCTCGACATCCTCGGTGCGATTCCGGTTGCGCCGGTGCGCGTTCGGGCCTGGGTGGACCGACCCGGTACGCGGATCTCGTTGATGGTCGCCGAGATGCGCGCCGACCTGCCCGACGGCACCCGGCGTACCGTGGCGCGGGTCAGCGCGTGGCTGATCGCCCCCAGCGACACCCGTGACGTCGCCCGCCCCCGCTACGCACCGCTGGTGGAGGGCCCCGACACCGGGCTGAGCCACGCGTGGGCGGGAGCTCCCGGATACCTGGAGACGGTGAGCTGGCGCAAGCAACCCACCCCGGACGGCGCGGCTGCCGAGGCGTGGATGAGTCCGCTTGTGCCGCTGGTGGATTCCGAACCCACGACGGCGGTGCAGCGGCTGGCGATGGTGGTGGATTCCGGCAACGGCATCGGCGCGGCGTTGGATCCGCAGCGCTTCGTGTTCATGAACACCGACACCGTCGTGCATCTGCAACGCCTGCCCGAGGGCGACGATTTCGGGGTCCGCGCGCTGGGCTCCATCGGCCCCGACGGCATCGGGGTGACCACCGCGGAGGTCTTCGACCGCACCGGCTTCGTCGGCACCTGTGCGCAGACGCTGCTGGTGCAGCGCCTGCCGTGATCGATGCGGTGCGCCGCCAGTTCGAGTTGAGTTGGGCGTTGGCGGAGCTGCACCTGGACAGACTCGACGAGGCCGACTTCCTGTGGCGGCCGGCCGAGAACTGTTGGACGGTGCACCCCGACGGCCGTGGGGTCTGGCACGCCGACTTCGCCGAATTGGAGCCCGATCCGGTTCCGGTGCCGACGATCGCGTGGCTGACGTGGCACGTCGACTTCTGGTGGAGCGCGGCGATCGACGCCGTGACCGGCGCGCCGGTCCGCGCCCCGTCGGAGGTCACGTGGGCGGGTGACGGTGCGGCCGCGGTCACCCGCGTGCGGACCCTGGCGGCGCGGTGGCGCTCGTTGCTCGACGACATGACCGACGAGAACATGTCGGCCGCTGCGAGTTTTCCGTGGGGCGCCGATGCCGGCCGTACCGTCGCCGACACCGTTCTGTGGGTCACCGTCGAGCTGACCAAGAACGCCGCCGAGATCGGGGCGCTGCGCCTGCTGCGTCACGCCGGGGCGTGACGGCTCAGGCCGTCGGGGTCAAGGCCTCGCGGTCCTCGTCGGCGAACGTGTCCTCCAGGTGCAGCGGCGAGTAATCGACGTCCAGATCGGCCGGCGGCCGCCCGCGGGCGCTGCTGATGGTCCCGAAACGTCGCATCCCCTTGTCGGCCGCGTAGTGCTGGAATTCGTCCATCACCAAACCGAACGGCACCTCGTCGTACAACGCGAATCCGTCCTCGGTGTTCTTCAGCGCCAACGGGATCAGCTCGTTCATCCGGTTCTCGAACACTGCCCAGTTCGCGTCGTCGGCCGCGACGTGACGCCGGCACGTGAAGGTGCCCCACGCCATGTGGCGGCGCTCGTCGTCGCCGATGCGGCGCACCAGTTCCTGCATCCCGGGCAGGATGTCGCGGTCCACGCAGATCCGTTGCCAGGCAAAGTATCCCGTCAACGCCATCATGCCTTCGATGACGTGGTTGTAGGTCACCGACGCACGCACCTGCGCCGCGGGTGACGGGTCGGTGGCCAGCGCGTCCAGACTGGACGGCAGCTCGTCGTAGAACATCTGCCGATAGGCGGGCAGGTCGCCGAGGTAGCCCTGCAGATCGTCGGTCATGCCGACGGCGTCGAGCCACATCCGGAACACCTGCGTGTGTTTGGCCTCCTCGAACGCGAACTGCGTCAGGTACATCTCGTCGGCGAGCCGCCCCTCGGCGCGCATCGCGGCCATGAAGGGCTGGATGTCCTGGGTGACGGCCTCCTCGCCGGCAATGAACTGGGCACACAGCCGGGTGGCCCAGTCGCGTTCCAGGTCGGTCAGCGCCTCCCAGTCGGCGCGGTCACGGGTGAAGTCGATGTCGGCGGGATCCCAGAACTTCGCGTTCCCGCCGGCGAACAGTCGTAGCGGCAGACTGTCCCAGTTCAGCCCGCCCGCGGCCAGCGAGTCCGATCGTGTCCTGGTCATTGCGCACCTCCGATGTGATCCACGACACAGTCTAGGTCAGAGGCTGGAGGTCCTGCAGGAGCGTCGGGAGCAGTTCGCTGACCGTGGGGTGGATGTGCATGGTGCGCGAGATCGCGGTGTAGGGCAGCCCGGCGGTCATCACGTCGAGGATCGTGTGCACCACCTCGTCGCCACCGACCCCGAGGATCGCCGCCCCGAGGATCTGCTCGGTCTCGGCGTCGACGACGACTTTCATGAAGCCCCGCGTCTTCCCTTTCTCCACCGCCCGACCGACGCGCGTCATCGGCCGCGTGGCCACCATCGCCTTGCGGCCCGACCGCCGGACCTCCTCGACACTCAGCCCGGCGCGGCCCAGCGGCGGATCGATGTAGAGCGCATACGTGGAGATGCGGTCGCTGACCCGCCGCGGATCGTCGTCGAGCAGGTTGGCCGCCACGATCTCGAAGTCGTTGTAGGACGTGTGGGTGAATGCGCCGCGCCCGTTGCAGTCCCCCATCGCCCAGATGTGTTCGGCGGTGGTGCGCAACTGGTCGTCGACGATCACGTACCCGTGGTCGTCGGTCTCCACGCCGGCGAGGTCGCACCCCAGGTCGTCGGTGTTGGGCCGACGCCCGACCGCCACCAACAGGTGCGTGCCCTCGATCGGATCGCCGGTCGCGTTCGGTGTGACCGATACACCGTTGGGCCGCTTACCGATTCGGATGTCGTCGGCGCCGACGACGATGCGGACCCCTTCGGCCTCGAGGATCTCCCGGATCGCGGCGGAGACGTCGGGGTCCTCGCGCCGCGCCAGGCGGGCCCCCTTCTCGAGCACCGTCACCTCGGCCCCGAAGCGGCGGTACATCTGCGCGAACTCCAACGCGATGTAGCTCCCACCGACGATCACAAGGTGTTCGGGAACCACGTCCAGATCGAGGATGCCGACATTGGTCAGGTAGTCGACGTCGTCGAGACCGGGCAGATCGGGGACCACGGCGCGACCACCCACGTTGAGGAAGATGCGATCGGCGCTGAGCAACTCGTCGTCCACGCGCAGCGTGTGGGGGTCGGTGAATCGTGCGTGGCCGCGGATCAGGGTGGCGCCGTCCATGCCTTCCAGCCACGACTCGACGCCGTTGCGGTCGCCGACGGCGATGCGGTCCTTCCGGGCCTTCACCGCGGCCATGTCGACGGCCACCTCGGCGGTGACGATCCCGAAGTCACCGCCCCGCCGGGCCATGTGGGCGGCATGCGCGCTGGCGATCAGCGTCTTGGTCGGGATGCACCCGTAGTTCACGCAGGTGCCGCCGACGAGTTTCCGCTCGATCACCGCGACCGTCTGACCTGCCGCGGTCAGCCGTCCGGCCAGCGGCGGACCGGCCTGTCCGGCGCCGACGATGATCGCGTCGAATCGTTGTGTCATGCGTCGCGCCTAGACGAGGCTGACCAGATAGACGACGAGAAACGCTGCGCCGACGGCGATCACGTCCTCGATGACCGCTCCCGGCCGGTCCCTGCCGTTGCGTTCGGCCAGCCGCCGCCGCAGTTCGGCACCGGCCAGCGTCCCCAGCACCGCACCGACCATCCCGGCTCCGGTACCGATGAACGTGTGGAAGAACGCGCTGCCGATCACCGCGCCGGAGAAGCCGCCGCTGATCAGCCGCGCGATGAACTGCGCCGGTACCCGTCTGCTCGGGGTGGCCGGCAGCTGGTCGGTGACCAGCTCGGCCAGCGCGAAGATCGTCAGGACGGTGGGCGTGATCGGATGCGCCATCCACTCCGACCACTTGTCACCGACGTCGATCCAACCGAACAGGGTGCCCCATGCCACGACGGCCGGGGCGGTCAGCGCGCGCGCACCCGCGACGACACCGATGAGCAGCGCCAGAATCAGAACCGAAAGCTGGGTCATCGGACCTCCGGGCGGTGGTTGTCACCCGGACGCTAACACGCGATCCGCCCGCGCGAACGGCGCTCTCGAACTAAATGCGGCAGAACCGGATGTCGGTGGCCAGGATCGCCTTGGCGCCGATGGCCGCCAACTCGTCCATGATGGAGTTCACGGCGCGACGGGGCACCAGCGCGCGCACTGCCACCCAGTCGGGGTCGGCCAGCGGGGCGATGGTCGGCGACTCCAGCCCGGGCGTCACCTCGATGGCCTTGTCGAGAACGCTGCGCGGACAGTCGTAGTCCAGCATCAGGTACATCTGACCGAACACCACGCCCTGCACGCGCCCGGCGAGCTGGTCACGCGCGGCGGCGTTCTCCTCCGCGCCCTCGCGTTCGATGAGCACGGCTTCGGAGTCACACAGCGGGTCGCCGAACGCGACGAGGTTGTGCAGGCCGAGGGTGCGGCCGGACCCGACCACGTCGGCGATCGCGTCGGCGACCCCGAGTTGCACCGAGATCTCCACGGCGCCATCGAGTCTGATCACGGTGGCTTCGATTCCGTTGGCCGCCAGGTTCTTCCGGACCAGGTTCGGGAACGCGGTGGCGATGCGCTTGCCGGCGAGGTCAGCGACGGTCCAGTCCCGCCCGGCCGGGGCCGCGTACCGGAACGTCGAGGACCCGAAACCCAGGGCCAGCCGTTCGCGTACCGGCGCGTCGGATTCGCGGGCCAGGTCACGGCCGGTGATCCCGAAGTCGAGCTGACCCGAGCCGACGTAGATCGCGATGTCCTTGGGTCGCAGGAAGAAGAACTCCACCCCGTTGGCCGGGTCGACGACCGTCAGATCCTTGGTGTCGGTCCGCCGCCGGTAGCCAGCCTCGGACAGGATGTCGGAGGCAGGTTCACTCAGCGTGCCCTTGTTGGGGACAGCGACGCGCAGCATGTCACAACTTCCTGTACACATCGTCGAGGGTCAGGCCACGAGCCAGCAGCAGGACCTGCGTCCAGTACAGCAACTGGCTGATCTCCTCGGCCAGCGCCTCGTCGCTCTCGTGCTCGGCGGCCAGCCACACCTCGCCGGCCTCCTCGAGGATCTTCTTGCCGATGCCGTGCACGCCGCCGTCGAGCGCGGCGACGGTGCCGCTTCCGGCCGGGCGCGTGCGTGCACGCTCGCTCAACTCCGCGAACAACGCATCGAAGGTCTTCACAGGGGGCGATTCTTTCACGGCTTGCCGGAAAAGCCGCCTTCGGTCATGGCGACCGGGGACGAAGATACGGTGATGGTGCCGGAACGCCGAGCTCAGGCTTCGACTTATACGCAGCGCCGCAAGGCCATCTCCGACATCCTCGATCCGTTGTTCGACGTCAGGTCGATGATCTCGACGAACATCGCTTCATCCTTCGAGCCCGACATCTTCGAGAACTCCCTGTGGTGCGCGTGGGCGGACCGGGACCCGCTGACGAGCCGGACGCTGTCCGTCTACGTGCACCGTGTCCGGGATGGGGACGCCGAGGCCGCGCGGGTGCGGGCGATGATGGCAACAGAGGCCCTCGGTGAGCAATCGGACGCCTACGAGCTACCCGGGCGGAAATCCGATGAGTACGTCTTCGTCCTGAACTACCTCGGCAGCGTCACCGTCGTGGCGGGCGACTGCGTGGTCCAGGTGATGCCCCGTCCCGTCACGATGTCGCTGGAGTCCCTTGCAGCGCCGGCGCTGGACATCGCCCACACCGTGGGTTGCTCGCCGTATGTCGACGACTTCGTTCCCGCAGCGTCGACCGACGTCGAGGTCACCCAGGCGTGGAGTACCGCCGACGGCCTGCGCTACAACCCGCATACGCCGCCGCAGCCTTAGCCGCGCACCTCATCGCGCAGGAGTTCGCCGTGCATGTCCTCCAGCGACACACCCTTGGTCTCGCGCACCCAGCGCCAGACGAACAGGCCGGACAGCACCGCGCACAGGCCGTAGAAGCCATACGCCAGACCAAGGTGGTCGCGCAGTCCGGGGAAGGTCACGGTGATCAGCCAGTTGGCCGCCCACTGCCCGGCCGCGGCCAGGCCGAGCGCCGCTGCGCGGATGCGGTTGGGGAACATCTCGCCGAGCAGGACCCAGACCACCGGGCCCCAGGACATCCCGAACGCGACGACGAACAGGTTCGCCGCGATCAGCGCGACCACCCCGGACGCACCGGGCAGGCTGGGATTGCCGTCGGGACCGATGGTGGCGTTGGCGAAGATCACCGCCATCGTGATCAGGGTGACCGCCATGCCGCTCGAACCGATCAACAGCAGCGGTTTGCGGCCGATCTTGTCGATCAGGGCGATCGCGATCAGCGTGGTCAGCACGTTGATCACCGACGTGATGACGGTGTAGATGGCCGATTCGTCGGCGCTGAACCCGACCGCCTGCCACAGCACGTTGGAGTAGTAGAAGATCACGTTGATGCCGACGAACTGCTGGAAGATCGACAGGCCCAGACCCACCCAGACGATGCCGTAGACGCCGCCGGTCGGCTTGCGCAGGTCCCGCCAGGACGGCTTGTCCTCGCGTTCGAGCGTCTCGCGGATCCGGGTGATGGTGATCTCGAGGTTCTTCTGTCCGAGCAGCTTGGTCAGCACCCGCCGCGCTTCCGGAATCTTGTGGCTGGCAACGAGATAACGCGGCGACTCGGGGATGGTGTAGGCCAGGGTGCCGTACACCACGGCGGGTACCGCCATCGCCAGGAACATCCAGCGCCACGCATCGACGCCGAACCACAGCGGCTGGTTGGCTCCGCCCGCGGCCCACTGCAGAACCCAGTTCACAGCGAAGGACAGGAAGATTCCGGACACGATCGCCAGCTGCTGCAGGGAACCCAGCCGGCCGCGGATGCCCGGCGGCGAGGTCTCGGCGATGTAGGCCGGCGCGATCACCGAGGCCACCCCGACCCCGATACCGCCGACGATCCGGAACAACACGATCGCCCAGACATCGGGGGCGAGTCCGGTGCCGAACGCGCTGATGAAGAACAACACCGCGGCGATCTTCATCACGGCGATGCGTCCGATCCGGTCGGCGATGCGTCCCGCGGTCATGGCTCCCACCGCGGCGCCCAGGAGCGCCGAGGCGACCGCGAAGCCGAGTTCGGCGTTGCCGATGCCGAAGTCCTCCTGGATGGAGTCCACCGCGCCGTTGATCACCGCGCTGTCGTAGCCGAACAACAAGCCGCCCAGTGCGGCGACCGACGCGATGCGCACCGCGGTCTTGCCCGACGAGAAGTCTTGGTCTTCGTCGAAGATCTCCGGGGTCTCCCCGACAGGACCGCCCTGACCCGCCATCTGCCGCCCTCCGCATCTTTGCGTGATATAGGTCACATTGAAGCACTCGGGCTTCGTGGTGGGGCAGGTTCCCGCAACTGCGCGGCGCTAAGCGCGCTTGGCGCCCTCCGTCGCGATGACGCGATGGATTCGTCGCAGGTCGGTGACGTCGAGCTGGTCCAACGAGTCTGCATGTCGGCGTCTCGGTCCCGTGGGCACCGGGATCTCGTTCGGCACGACCAGCACCGCGCAGCCGGCCGCCTCGGCGGCCGCGGTGCCGGTGACGGAGTCCTCGACGGCCAGGCAGTCGGCTGGCTTCTCCCCCAGTAGCTCGGCAGCCCGCAGATACGGGTCCGGAGCCGGCTTGCCGGTGGGCACTTCGTCACCGCACACCGTCACGGAGAAGTAGTCCCGCCCAATGGAATCCAACGCACGCTCGGTGAGTCCGCGCAGTGTGTTGGTCACCAACGCCATCGGGATGCCCTCTTCACCCAGTGCGTCGAGAAGTTCTCGGGCGCCGGGACACCACGGCAGGCCTTGGGCGAACAGCTCACCGGTGTAGTCGTGCACCCACGCCGCCGACTCGGCCATCGCGTCGGGGTCGGGTTCCAGGCCCAGATCGGCATAGACGATGCCGATCACGGTCTCCGAGGACCCCCCGACCGTCGCGGCGCGCACCTCCGGGGTCAGGACGCCACCGAGGCGTCGGTAGAGCGCCTGCAGTGAGATGTCCCACAGCTTTTCGGAGTCGACGAGCGTACCGTCCATGTCCCACAACACCGCTCGCATGTCCGCCATTGTGGCATGCACGGTCATGGACCTGCCGCCACGGCGATCTCGGGTAGATTCAGCCTGCCGCCGCGGCACTGGAATGTCCGACTTCTGATCTTGTGCGGCAATCCGATTGGAGAATTGTGACCCGCCCCACCTTGCCCAGTCCCGTCGTGCGCGAAGCCGGCGATCCCAGCACCTCGGTGTGGGCGGCGTTGCGATCTCCGCGCCGACTGAAGACCGAGGTGCTGGCCGGACTGGTCGTGGCGCTCGCGCTGATCCCGGAAGCGATCTCGTTCTCGATCATCGCCGGGGTCGACCCACGCATGGGGTTGTTCGCGTCGTTCACGATGGCGGTGACCATCGCCGTCGTCGGCGGGCGCCCGGCGATGATCTCGGCCGCAACCGGCGCCGTGGCGCTGGTGATCGCGCCCGTGGCACGCGACCACGGCGTCGACTACTTCATCGCGACGGTCATCCTGGCCGGGCTCTTGCAGATCGTGCTCAGCGTGTGCGGGGTGGCGCGGCTGATGCGTTTCGTCCCGCGCAGCGTGATGGTCGGATTCGTCAACGCCCTGGCGATCCTGATCTTCACCTCGCAGTTGCCGCATCTGATCGGCGTGCCTTCGCTGGTGTACCCCTTCGTCGTCGCGGGTCTGCTGATCATGGTGTTGTTGCCCAAGGTGACCCAGGCGGTGCCGGCGCCGCTGATCGCGATCGTGGTGCTCACCGTCGTCGCGGTCGGTCTCGGTGCCGAGTTGCCGTCGGTCGCCGATCAGGGTGAGTTGCCGTCGAGTCTGCCGGCGCTGCTGTTCCCGAATGTGCCGCTGACCACCGGGACGCTCGCGATCATCGCGCCGTACGCGTTGGCGATGGCCCTGGTCGGACTGATGGAGTCGTTGATGACCGCCAAACTCGTCGACGACATCACCGACACCCACTCCGACAAGACGCGCGAGGGGTGGGGTCAGGGCGTGGCCAACATCGTCACCGGATTCTTCGGCGGCATGGGTGGCTGCGCGATGATCGGGCAGACCATGATCAACGTCAAGGTGTCCGGCGCGCGGACCCGCATCTCGACGTTCCTGGCCGGGGTGTTCCTGCTCGGTCTGGTCGTGGGACTGGGCGACGTGGTCGGTCTCATCCCGATGGCCGCGCTGGTCGCGGTGATGATCATGGTGTCGGTGGCCACGCTGGACTGGCACAGCATCAGCCCGTCGACGCTGCGGCGGATGCCGATCTCGGAGACGCTGGTGATGGCGACGACCGTGGCGGTCACGGTGCTCACCCACAACCTGGCCTACGGCGTGATCGTCGGCGCGCTGACGGCGATGGTGCTGTTCGCCCGCCGCGTCGCGCACCTGGTGGTCGTGCAGCGGTCCGAGCCGACTGCCGACCGGGTGGTCTACCGCGTACGCGGCGAACTGTTCTTCGCCTCCAGCAACGACCTGGTGTACCAGTTCGACTACGCCGGGGACCCGGACACCGTCGTCATCGACATGTCCGAGTCCCACATCTGGGATGCGTCGAGCGTGGCCGCCCTGGATGCCGTCGCCACGAAGTACCGCGCCCGCGGCAAGGAGGTCGAGATCGTCGGCCTGAACCAGGATTCCGCCGACCGTCACGACCGCCTGTCAGGCCGGTTGGGCGCGGGCCACTAGTCCTCCGGGTTGTAGCCGAGGTTGGGCGCCAGCCAGCGCTCCGCTTCCTTCAGAGTCCAGCCTTTGCGCTTCGCGTAGTCGGCGACCTGGTCGTGGGCGATTCGGCCCACCACGAAGTACTGCGACTGCGGGTGGGAGTAGTACCAGCCGCTGACCGCAGCACCCGGCCACATCGCCATCGACTCGGTCAGCTCGATACCGGTGCGCTTGGTGACGTCGAGCAGGTCGAACAGCGTGGTCTTCTCGGTGTGCTCAGGGCAGGCCGGATAGCCGGGCGCGGGACGGATGCCGCGGTACTTCTCGCCGATGAGCTCGTCGTTGTCCAGCTGTTCGTCGGGCTGGTAGCCCCAGAACTCCTTGCGCACGCGCTGATGCATCCGCTCGGCGAACGCCTCGGCGAGCCGGTCGGCGACCGACTCCAGCAGGATCGCGCTGTAGTCGTCCAGCGCCGCCTTGAACTCCATGATCTTCTCGGTGCTGCCCAGACCGGCGGTCACGGCGAACGCGCCGACGTAGTCGGCCAGACCCGTCTCCTTGGGCGCGACGAAGTCGCCGAGGGACCGGTTCGGGATGCCCTCGCGGTGCTCGCCCTGCTGGCGCAGGTTGTACAGCGTGGTCAACACCTCGGTGCGGGAGTCGTCGGTGTAGATCTCGACGTCGTCGTCGACGGCGTTGGCCGGGAAGAATCCGATCACGCCGTTGGCGGTCAGCCACTTCTCCTTGATCGCCGTGTCGAGCATCTCCTGCGCGTCGTCGTAGAGCTTGCGCGCCGCGTCCCCGGTGACCGGGTTGTTGAGGATGTCGGGGAATCGCCCCTTCATCTCCCACGCGTTGAAGAACGGCTGCCAGTCGATGTATTCGCGCAGCTCGGCGAGGTCGTAGTCCAGGAACTCACGGACGCCGAGTCCCTGTGCGGGCACTGGCGGGGTGTAGCCGTCCCACTCGATCGGCGTGCGGTTCGCGCGGGCCTTCTCGAGGGTCAGCATCGGCCGGTCGTTCTTCTGGGCGTGCCGTTCCCGCAGCGAGGCGTAATCCTTCTCGGTGGCCTCCAGCAGCGCCGGGCGCTGCTTGTCGTCGAGTAGCGCCGCTGCCACCGGCACCGATCGGGACGCGTCCTTGACCCACACCACAGGACCGCTGCGGCGCGGCGAGATCTTCACCGCCGTGTGGGCACGCGAGGTAGTGGCGCCACCGATGAGCAGCGGGATCTCCAGTCCGGCGCGTTCCATCTCGACGGCGAAGTTGCTCATCTCGTCCAGCGACGGCGTGATCAGGCCGCTCAGGCCGATGATGTCGGCGTCGTGCTCCTTGGCCGCGTCGAGAATCTTCTGCGCCGGCACCATCACCCCGAGATCGATCACCTCGAAGTTGTTGCACTGCAGCACAACCCCGACGATGTTCTTGCCGATGTCGTGCACGTCGCCCTTGACCGTGGCCATCACGATGGTGCCGTTGGTGTCCTTGGACCCGGTGGTGCCGGCGTCGGCCTTCTCCTGCTCGATAAACGGCAGCAGGTACGCGACGGCCTTCTTCATCACGCGCGCCGACTTGACCACCTGCGGCAGGAACATCTTCCCGGAGCCGAACAGGTCGCCGACGACGTTCATGCCGTCCATCAGCGGTCCCTCGATCACCTCGATGGGCCGGCCGCCGGCAGCGGCGATCTCGGCGCGCAGTTCTTCGGTGTCGGGTTCGACGTGGGCGTCGATGCCCTTGACCAGCGCGTGGGTGATGCGCTCACGGACCGGCAGGGATCGCCACTCCGCGGCCGCGGGGTCGTCGGCCTTGTCGCTGCTGTTGAACCGCTCGGCGATCTCCAACAGGCGTTCGGCGGCGTCCGGCCGGCGGTTGAGCACGACGTCCTCGATGCGCTCCCGCAGCTCGGGGTCGATCGAGTCGTAGGGCACCAGCGCGCCGGCGTTGACGATGCCCATGCTCAGTCCGGCCTTGATGGCGTGGAACAGGAAGACCGCGTGGATGGCTTCGCGCACCGGGTTATTGCCGCGGAACGAGAACGAGACGTTGGAGATGCCGCCGGAGATGTGGACCCCGGGCAGGTTCTCCTTGATCCAGGCGCAGGCCTCGATGAAGTCGATGCCGTAGGTGGCGTGTTCTTCGATACCGGTGGCCAGCGCGAAGCAGTTCGGGTCGAAGATGATGTCCTCGGCCGGGAAGCCGACCTTCTCGGTGAGGATCCGGTAGGCCCGCCCGCAGATCTCCTTGCGGCGCTCGAGGTTGTCGGCCTGCCCCTCCTCGTCGAAGGCCATCACGACCACGGCGGCGCCGAACTTGCGGCACAGCTGGGCTTCGCGGATGAACTTGTCCTCGCCCTCCTTCATGGAGATCGAGTTCACGATCGGCTTGCCCTGCACGTTCTTCAGGCCGGCCTCGATGACCTCCCACTTGGAGGAGTCGATCATCACCGGGACGCGGCTGATGTCGGGTTCGGACGCGATCAACTTGGTGAAGCGGTCCATCGCGGCGACGCCGTCGATCATGCCCTCGTCCATGTTGATGTCGATGACCTGCGCGCCGACCTCGACCTGCTGCAGGGCCACCGACAGCGCGGTGTCGTAGTCCTCGGCCTTGATCAGGTTGCGGAAGCGGGCCGAACCGGTGATGTTGGTGCGCTCACCGATGTTGACGAACAGCGAGTCGTCGTCGATGTTCAGCGGCTCCAGACCCGACAGCCGGGTGGCCACCGGGATCTCCGGCACCTGCCGCGGCGGCTTGCCCTCGACGACCTTCGCGATCTCGGCGATGTGCGCCGGCGTCGTCCCGCAGCAGCCGCCGACCAGGTTGACGAAGCCCGCGTCGGCGAAGTCGGCGACGTAGGAGGCCTGGCGTTGCGGGGTCTCGTCGTACTCGGCGAAAGCGTTGGGCAGGCCCGCGTTCGGGTAGCAGGACACGAAAGTGTCCGCGATACGCGACATCTCGGCGATGTAGGGCCGCATCTCGGGTGCGCCCAACGCGCAGTTGAGGCCCACCGCGAGCGGCTTGGCATGCCGGATCGAATTCCAGAAGGCCTCGGTGACCTGGCCGGACAGGGTGCGCCCGGATGCGTCGGTGATCGTGCCCGAGATGATCACCGGCCAGCGGCGTCCCCGTTCCTCGAAGAGGGTCTCGACGGCGAAGATCGCGGCCTTGGCGTTGAGGGTGTCGAAGATGGTCTCGATGATGATGATGTCGGATCCGCCGTCGACCAGGCCGTTGGCGGCTTCGAGGTACGCCGCGACCAGTTGGTCGTAGGTGACGTTGCGCGCGCCCGGGTCGTTGACGTCCGGTGAGATCGAGGCGGTCCGCGTGGTGGGGCCCAGCGCGCCGGCGACATACCGCGGTTTGTCGGGGGTGCTAAATTGGTCGCAGGCCGCGCGCGCCAGTGCCGCACCGGCGTGGTTCAGCTCGTAGCTGAACTCCTCCATGCCGTAGTCGCCGAGCGACACCGCGTTGGCATTGAACGTGTTGGTCTCGAGGATGTCGGCGCCGGCTTCGAGGTACTCGCGGTGGATCGCCTCGATGATCTGCGGTTGGGTCAGGTTCAGCAGGTCGTTGTTGCCCTGCAGATCGCTGGGCCAGTCCTTGAAGCGCTCACCGCGGTAACCGGCTTCGTCCGGCCGGTCGCGCTGGATCGCCGTGCCCATCGCGCCGTCGATCACCAGGATGCGCTGCTGCAGCGCCGAGGTCAGCTCGTCGGTGCAGTCCGGACGGACGTTCGGCGCAAGGGTGTTCGTATCAGCGGCGTTCATGTGCGCTCCTTCCATTGCGGAAGGCGTCCTTGACTCTGCCGAGCGTGGCGGACACCGGTGTACACCAGAGATCCGTTGCAACGCCTCTCGACCCCCGAGAGTCTACGACGCCACGCAATCGACGTCTGGGACGCCCAACACTGTCGCGGCGTCAGGTCCCTGGCAGGGCGGTGCCGTCATCAGGAGTTTTTGCGACAACCACAGGGCCAGCGTAATCCGTGCGGCAAATTCGGCAGCGGGTCGATGCCCATCGCAGGACGCGCGCAGGGCTTACGCTGGGCTTGTGACCCCCTCGGATTTCCGTGGTCCGAAGCGATCCGATCTGCCCGACCTGCACGACACCATCGTCGTGGCGGCGTTCGAGGGCTGGAACGACGCCGGTGACGCCGCCAGCGACGCGCTCGAGCATCTCGATTCCATCTGGCACGCCGAGACGATCGTCGAGATCGACGACGAGTCCTACTACGACTACCAGGTCAATCGGCCCGTCATCCGCCAGGTCGACGGGGTCACCCGCGAGCTGGTGTGGCCGTCGATGCGCGTCGCCCACTGCCGCCCGCCGGGGTCCGACCGCGACATCGTGTTGATGCACGGGGTGGAACCGAACATGCGGTGGCGAACGTTCTGCGCGGAGTTGCTGGCCATCGCCGACAAGCTCAACGTGCACACGGTGGTGATCCTGGGCGCGCTGCTGGCCGACACCCCCCACACCCGGCCGGTTCCGGTGTCCGGGTCGGCGTACTCCGCGGACTCGGCCAAGACGTTCGGCCTGGAGGAGACCCGCTACGAGGGGCCGACCGGTATCGCCGGGGTGTTCCAGGACGCCTGCGTGCAGGCCGGGATCCCCGCGGTGACGTTCTGGGCCGCGGTGCCGCACTACGTGTCGCAACCGCCCAACCCGAAGGCCACGGTCGCGTTGTTGCGGCGCGTCGAGGACGTGCTCGACGTCGAGGTTCCGCTGGCGGATCTGCCCGCCCAGGCCGAGGAGTGGGAGCAGGCGATCAGCGAGATGACCGCCGAGGACGACGAGATCGCCGAGTACGTGCAGTCGCTCGAGGAGCGCGGCGATGCCGAGATCGACGTCAACGAGGCGCTGGGCAAGATCGACGGGGATGCGTTGGCGGCGGAGTTCGAGCGCTACCTGCGTCGCCGCGGGCGGTAGCCCGCAATTGGGCCGGAGCGGGCGGTATCGACGACTCTGTGCGCGACTTGCGTAACCGGGTGGCGAATTTCGGGCTCTGTTTCGCCGTGCGGTTACGCAAGTTCCGCGAGTGCTAGCGGAACCGGCGCAGGTACTCGTCCCAGTCCCAGCCGGCCAGGAAATCCTCGGCGGCGCCCTGTCCCCTCTCGAAGAGGGTGCGTTTGTCGGCGTCGGACAGGTCGAAGTCCAGGACGCCGACGGAGCTCGTGTCGATGCGGATCGCGCGGGCACTTACCCACGGCTGGTTCAGGTACGCCTGGTCGCGGCCGACCAGGATCGTGGTCACCACCTGTTCGAGCAGCGTCGGCGACGAGATCAGGTGCAGGGGGCGCAGCGCCGGGATCACAGCCGCGTTCCCGGCGGGCATGTCCGGGAGCAGGGTGACACCGAACGTCGGCCACCGCGGGGGTTCCCCGTCGCAGCGGTCCAGGGAGTCGATCGGGAAGTTCGACAGCAGTCCCCCGTCGACCAGACGCGATGTCCGGCCGTCGGCGCTGGTCAACTCCTCCGGGCGGTAGAAGAACGGGATCGCGGTGGACGCGCGGACCGCGTCGGCGACCGACTGCATGTCGGGGTCGAGCCCGTAGAGCCGCTCGTAGTCCCACGGCAGCCGCACCAACTGGCCCAGCGTGACGTCGGCGACGGTGACCACGAGGCGGTAGCGCTGTTCCGGCGGCAGGTCGGGGTCGTCGAGGGCCAGGTCGGCGAACGTGGTGACCCCGAACGCGGCCAGTTGGCGGGCCACCCACCGCCGCAGAGATTCTCCGCGGTAGATGCCACCGCCGCTGACGACGCCCCAGGCCGGCCCGAGCAGCGGCAGCCGCTCCACCGGCCCCGGGTCGAGCAGTTCCCGGTAGTTCAGCTCCAGGGCCAGCGCGGTCAGTTGCGGGGTGGACAGCTGCCCGCTCTGGGCCGCGGCCGCCAGCACGGCCCCGACCAGCGCCCCGGCCGAGGTGCCCGAGATCCGGTGCGGTACGTATCCGGCGTCGACCAGCGCCGCCGCGGCACCCACCAGGGCGAGGCCCTTGACGCCCCCGCCGGAGAGGACGAGATCGGCGCGCAGATCCGCCTGGGTCACACCGCCATTGTGGCAGTCGGACCGTTCAGGAGGTGCGGATCAGCTCCGGGGCCGTCGGGCGTCACCTCAGGCCTTCTCGAGACGCGGCGGCTGCCAGGTGCCGTTGAGCGCATCGGGTTTGGGCCAGTACAGGCGCAGCACGACGCTGAAGGGTCCTGCCGGGGTGGGCAACCAGTTGGCGGAACTCACGCTTGCCGGCCCGCCCTCGGGTTCGCGGTGCGACAGCGCGAACGTGTAGCCGCCGTCGGGGTCGGGCACCAGGCTGGGCAGCATGGCCGAATTGATCAGGTAGCGGTTGATCGGATTCGCAACCAGGCGTGCGGCGGGCAGCTCGTAGACAGTCAGCGACCAGAACGCGTTGACCGGGGGCAGCTGACCGGACGGGAAGCGAAACGTGTAGTTGTTCGCCCCGGTCAGTGGCTCGCCGTCGGCGTCGGTGGCGAACGCGGGATACAGCGCCTCGGCCGCGGTGTTGCCGTAGATGCCCAGCGCGGCGCCGGCCATCCGGTGCAGGTAGTTGTCGCCGAGGTCGGCGCGGGTGCCGAACAGCTGCGCCGAGGTCACCTCGTTGGTGTCGATCTTCTTCTTCAGCGCGTCGAACTCCGTCCAGGCGTCGGCCATGCCCGCCTCCACCGCGGTGCGTATCTCGGGGGTCAATGAGTCGGCGTCGAAGTCACCGTCCGGGCCGATCCCCAGTGTCGCGAAGCGCTCGCGCAGCGCGTTCTCCTCGGGCAGCGTCGGCATGAACCGCAGCACGAAGTTGAGGATCTCGAAGAACTGCGGCGAGGTGCGCTGCTGGTCCGGCGGCAGCGGCGGCACGAAGTCGATCGCCGGTGCCGGGGGTGGCGACGGCTGGTTGAGGAACACCGACAGCGGCGCGACCTGGTAGCCGGCCTGGATCTTCTTGACCTCCTCGATGTCGGAGGGGCCGAAGAGCTGGGTGCGGTAGAGCACGAAGGCGAGGTCGGTGTCCGAGCGGATCACCTCGTCGACACCGTCGGGTTTGGCGCCATCCCAATTGGGTCCGGCGAGCAAGTACCGGCCGCCACCGTTGCCGGTGGTCCGGCTGCCCACGTAGGCGAAGTTGTAGGTGTAGCCGTCGACGAACTGCAGCGAGTAGTACCGGTCCTGCTGGATCGGTGGAACGGTCAGCACCAGCGGCTCGGCGCGCAGGTCGGCGCCGACCGCCGAGTACGGGGTGTCGGAGTTCGGCGTCTGGATGGTGGTGTCGTCGGGCGTGTACACCCGGGCGGTGTTGTGGATCTCGTTCCAGCCGCCCTTGTACTCCGGATCCTGCTTGTCGACGAAGTAGGAGTACTGCACCCGGTAGTTGTCCACGAGCGGGAAGCCGTAGATGTAGGCGTCTTTGGCGATCTCGCGGGCCTGGTCGGGGGTGATTTCGGCGCGGGGTGGGGGCGACGGCGTGGTGGTCGTCACCGCGTCGTCGCCGCCGGAGGAACAACCGACCAGCAGCACAAGCGCCGACACCACAGCCACCCAGCGGTGGACTTTCGAGACCATGGCCGAAACCTATCGCTGAGCGGAAGGTTTACAGCGCAACCCCCATCAGCGCGTCGACGGCAGTGGCCACCGTCGTCCCGGCCTGGCGGTCGTGGCCACCGTAGGACAGCGCATCGGTAGCCCACCCATCGAGGGCCGCAAGGGCTTTCGGGGTATCGAGGTCGTCGGCGAGGTAGCGGCGGACCCGCGCGACGACGTCGGCGGCGTCGGGAGCACCGTCCAGCGCGGTGGCGCTGCGCCACCGGTGCAGGCGCTGGTTCGCCTCCTCGAGCACCTCGGGACTCCAATACCGGTCCTGCCGGTAGTGGCCGGCCAACAGCCCGAGCCGGATGGCCGACGGGTCCACCCCGTCGCGGCGCAGCGCCGAGACCAACACCAGGTTTCCGCGGCTCTTGCTCATCTTGTGGCCGTCCCACCCGATCATCCCGGCGTGGACGTAGTGGCGGGCGAAACGGCGCTCACCGGTGACGCATTCGGCGTGCGCGGCCGAGAACTCGTGGTGCGGGAAGATCAGGTCGCTGCCGCCGCCCTGGATGTCGAGTCCGGTGCCGATGCGACTGAGCGCGATCGCGGCGCACTCGACGTGCCAACCCGGCCGGCCGGGGCCGAACGGGGACGGCCAACTGGGTTCGCCCGGGCGGACAGCGCTCCACAACAACGCGTCGAGCGGGTCGGTCTTACCCGCTCGGTCGGGGTCGCCGCCGCGTTCGGCGAACAGTTCCAGCATGGTGTCGCGGTCGTAGCCGGACTCGTAGCCGAACTGCAGCGTGGCGTCGGCACGGAAGTACACGTCGGGGTACTGCGCGTCGTCGACGACGTAGGCGGCGCCGGAGGCGAGCAGTTTCTCGACCAGCTCGATCACCTCAGCGATGGCGTCGGTGGCCGCGACGTAGTCGCGGGGCGGCACGATGCGCATGGCGGCCATGTCCGCGCGGAACAGGTCGGTTTCCCGGTCGGCGAGGTCGCGCCAGTCGATGCCGTCGCGCTGCGCGCGTTCGAACAGCGGATCGTCGACGTCGGTGACGTTCTGCACGTAGTGCACGTCATGGCCGGCGTCCAGCCACAGCCGGTGCACCAGGTCGAAGGTCAGATACGTGGCGGCGTGGCCCAGGTGGGTCGCGTCATACGGGGTGATTCCGCACACGTACATGGTGGCGGTGGCACCCGGGGTGACGGGCCGCACCTGCCGGTCGGCGCTGTCGTAGAGCCGTAACTGCGGGCCTCGCCCCGGCAATTCCGGAACACTGGGCGCCGACCACGACTGCATGACTCCGACTCTAGACATCGTCGTCTGGGACAACGCGGACGGCTGTTTCATTCCCGTTCGTTCCGGCTCTAGCGGTTGCGGTAGGCCGACCAGATGGCCTCGAGCAGCACCGGCGCCAGCTCGGTGCGACACATCAACAGGTCCGGCAGGTAGGGGTCGCGGCGGTTGTAGACCAGTGGTGAACCGTCGATGCGCGACGCGTGCAGGCCGGCGGCCCACACCACCCCCGCGGGGGCGGCCGAGTCCCACTCCCACTGGCCGCCGGCGTGGATGTAGGCGTCGACGTCGCCGCGTACCACCGCCATCGCCTTGGCTCCGGCAGAGCCGATGCGCACCAGCTGGATGTCGAGTTGGTCGCGCAGATACCACAGCACCGCCGGTGGCCGGTTGGAACTGGCGGTGATGCGGATCGGCCCGTCGGCTCGTGGTGGTGGCGCGACCACCGTGTCGGTGCGGTACACCTCGCCGCGGGCGGGCAGCGCCACCGCCGCGTCGGTGATGGCGCCGCCGTTGGGGCCGCGCTGCCACAACGCGATGTGCACCGCCCAGTCGGCGCGGCCGGGCATCGAGTATTCGTGGGTGCCGTCGACCGGGTCGACGATCCAGACCCGGTCGGCGTCGACGCGCGCAAGGTCGTCGGTGGCTTCTTCGGAGAGCACCGCGTCGTCGGGCCGCTCGCGGCGCAGCCGGTCCAGGATCAGGGTGTTGGCGCGCCGGTCACCGGCGTCGCCGAGGTCGTAGGGATCCCAGTAGCCGACCTGTTCGCGCATCTGAAGTAGCAGCTCACCCGCTTCGGCGGCCACCTCGGCGGCCAGCGCGGCATCGGTGAGGGTCACCGCCAAAGTAGATCACGTCAGAATGCGGGCCACGGTATGGGCCGTCCGCGGTCCGGTGTGGGCATCACCGGGTTGCGCAGCAGGTCAACGATTCTGGCGCGCAGCGCGGCGATCTCGGCGGCGGTGATGTGGTCGCGCAGCTCGGCGCCGAGCCCGCCGGCCAGGTCCCGTTCGAGGGCGGCGAGGTCGTCGAGGGTGCCGTCGTCGATCGGCTTGCCCGCCCATCCCCACAGCACGGTGCGCAGCTTGTCCTCGACGTGCAACGTGACGCCGTGGTCGACGCCGTAGACGTTGCCGTCGACGCCGCACAGCACATGTCCGCCCTTGCGGTCGGCGTTGTTGATCACCACGTCGAAAACCGCCAGCCGCCGTAGCCGGTCGTCGTCGGCGTGCACCAGGGTGACCTCGTCGCCGGAGTAGTCGTAGGCCTGCAGCACCGGCAGGAAGCCGGCGGGGACCGCGCCGGCCGGCACCAGGTCGACCAGGTCGGGCCCTTTCGGCGTGTCGTCGTCGGCGGGTTCGTCGACAGGTGGCTCGTCGCTGGGCTGGTCCACCCAGCGTTGCAGCATGCCCGGGCCGGCGGGGCCGTCACGGATGATGGTGTAGGGCACCACATTCCAGCCCAGCGCCGCGGACACCAGGTACGCGCCGCGTTCCCTGCCGGCGAGGGTGCCGTCCGGGAAGTCCCACAGCGGCGCCTCACCGGCGACGGGCTTGTAGACGCAGTGCACGCTGCGCTCGTCGAGCACCGATTCACACAGGAACGTCGCGTTGCTCGCCGAACGGATGCGGCCGATGACAGTCAGCTTCCCGCGGCGCAACACCTCACCGTCGTCGCTTGTCGACTCAGACAACGTCGTCATCGCCGGCGGCACCCAGTTCGCCCCTTCGGTAACCGTTGGTGCGGACACAGATGTGGCCGTCGGAGTCGAGCGGTTCGTCGCACAGCGGGCACGGCGGGCGGCCGGCCGAGATCACCCGGTTGGATCGGGTCGCGAACTCACGTGCCGACTCGGGGGTCAGGAAGACCCGCACCGCGTCGGGGCCGTCCTCGGCGTCGTCGAGGACCACCGACGCGTCGAACTCGGTGTCGGAGACGGCGAGCAGCTCGACCACGACGGTCTGCGCCTCGGAGTCCCAGCCCAGGCCCATGGTGCCGACCCGGAATTCCGCGTCGACGGGGGTGATCAGCGGGCTGAGGTCCTCGACCTCGCCGGTGTCGGGCGGGATCGGGGTGCCGAAGCGGCGGTTGATCTCCAGCAGCAGTGCCGCGATCCGCTCGGCGAGCACCGCCACCTGCTGTTTTTCCAGCACGACCGACACCACGCGGCGGTCGTGGACAGCCTGGAGGTAGAAGGTCCGGTTTCCCGGCTCACCGACGGTGCCGGCCACGAAACGGTCGGGTGTGCGGAAGACGTGGATTGCGCGGGCCATGGCAATTCCAAAATACCGGGTCAGTCCGTCGAACCCCCGACGACAGCGTCGCCGGCGGGCACATCGGAGGCGGGCGATGGGGGTGCCACCAGCGCGGAGTTCAGCGTCCCGCCCGTGTGGTTGACGTGAATGACGAACGGCCGCATCGCGGTGTAGCGGATGGCACTGACCGAGGCCGGGTCGGCGTTGATGCGCTGGAAACTGTCGAGATGGGCGCCGAGCGCGTCGGCCAGGACCGCCTTGATGACGTCACCGTGGGTGCATGCGATCCACAACGCGTCGCCGCCGTGCTCGTCGGCCAGCCTGCGGTCGTGTTCACGTACCGCGGCCACGGCGCGGGCCTGCACGGCGGCCAGCCCTTCACCGTCGGGGAACACCGCGGCGCTGGGCTGCTGCTGCACCACCGTCCACAACGGTTCCTTGACCAACTCGCCGATCTTGCGTCCGGTCCACGCGCCGTAGTCGACCTCGCTGATCCGCTCGTCGACGACCGGTTCGAGCCCCAGCGCGGCGGCCAGCGGGTCCATGGTGCGTTCACAGCGCAGCAGCGGCGAACGCACGATCGCCCGGATCGGCAACCCGCCGATGCGCTCCACGAGTGCCTGCGCCTGTTCGCGGCCGCGGTCGTCGAGGTCCACCCCTTCTGACCGGCCGGCCAGGGTGTGCGCGGTGTTCGACGTCGAGCGGCCGTGCCGCACCAACAGAACGGTCATGCCGGCTCCTCGCGCAAGCGCTCGTCGGTCATGTCGCTGCCACCACTCCCGTCGACAACAAGATCAACACGACCACGCCCAGCACGATCCGGTAGCCGACGAACCAGTACATGCTGTGGCGGACCAGGAACCGCAGGAACCACGCCACCGCCGCGAATCCGACGACGAACGCGATCAGTGTCGACACCAACAGTTGCGGGCCGGTGGCGCTCATGCCCTCCCCGGTCGGGGCGAACGCGTCGGGCAGGGAGAACAGCCCGGAGGCGAACACCGCCGGGATGGCCAGCAGGAATCCGAAGCGGGCGGCGACCTCCCGGTTCATGCCCAGGAACAGGCCGGCGCTGATCGTGGCCCCGGAGCGCGACACCCCGGGCAGCAGCGCCAGGCACTGCGCCGATCCGACGAGCACCGCGTCTTTCCACGTCAGGTGTTCGATCCGGCGGCCCTGCCGGCCGAAGTGCTCGGCAGCGGCGATCACCACCGAGAAGACGATCAACGCGATCGCGATGAACCACAGGTTGCGGGCTCCGGTGCGGATCTCGTCTTTGAGCAGCAGACCGATCACGCTGATCGGGATGGTGCCGATGATCACCCACCAGCCCAGCCAGTAGTCCGGGTTGCGGCGGGCCCTGTCCGAGAGCCCTGCGAACCAGGCGATCACGATGCGTTTGATGTCGCGCGCGAAGTAGACCAGCACCGCGGCTTCGGTCCCGAGCTGGCTGACGGCGGTGAAGGAGGCGCCGGCGTCGTCGTCGAAGAAGACCCGCGACGCGATCGCCAGGTGCCCGGACGACGACACGGGCAGGAATTCGGTGAGGCCCTGCAGGACGGAGAGAACGACCACCTGCAGCCACGACATCGCAGGTACGTCGGTCACGTCGACGACCGTACCGTGGTCGCGTCAGTGCGGCGTTCTGGGCACCGGCTGCGCCTCGGTGACGGCGTCGCGCACGGTGGCGACGAGGCTGCGTTCGTCGGTGAAATCGATGTCGGTGAGTTTGCGGGTGGCGACGGCGACGACGTCGTCGCTGTCCGGGACGAGGCTGCGCAACCGGGGCCGGTACACCTCGACGACGAGTTCCTGGCGTTCGATGCGGAACGAGAACGTGCGGCCGTCACCGACCTGGCCGAAGCCACTGGCGTGCATGCCCGTGGTGATGTCCTCGACAGTGAACTCATGACCAGGGGTTTCGTGGTCCCTGACAAGGGTCATGGGCAGAACCCTACCTTCGCCGTTGCTGTACGGCCGCGCAGCACGGTCAGAGCGTCGCGGCAGAATCTGCATAGACTGGCTCTCCGATCAGCTTGCCCCCCGTTGTCGACCGAGAGCTACCCATTGCCCCGCCGTCCAAACCCGCAGCGTGCGCCCGTGCGCCTCGGCGTGGCCGTCGCCGCCGCGGCATTGTTGGCCGGGTGCTCGTCGAACCCGGCCGACGCGCCGCCCCCGACGATCACCCCCGCCCACGCCGCGCAGTCCCCGCCGGCCGCCGACGCGCTCCCGGGAAAGGTGGTGCCGCTGACCGACCCGGCCGGCGACGCGCTGTTCGACGAGTCGACCAATTCGCTGGTGGTGCTGACCTCCGCCGCTGACGGCACCTCCGCGGTCACGTTGGTCGCGGCCGACGGCGGCACCACGGAGATCGCGCTGGAGGGCGCGGCGACGGCGCTGGCCGGCGGCGACGGGACCGTGTTCGTCGCGACCACCGGTGGCTACTACCGCATCGGCACCGCCGACCGCGCGGTGACCCGCTTCGACGTGCGCGACCACGAAGGCACGGAGTTCACCGCGATCGCGCGGCGCGACGACGGGCGGCTGGTGCTGGGTAGTGCCGACGGTTCGGTGCTGACGCTGGCCGATGACACCTCGGTGGGCGCCGAGGCGAAGATCTTCGCGCGGGTGGACGAGATCGTGACCCGGGGCGACACCGCGGTGGTGCTCGACCGCGCCCAGACGTCGGTCACGTCGCTCGACGCCGAGGGCACCGGTAAGCAACAGGCGCTGCGCGCCGGTGACGGCGCTACGAGGATGGTCGCCGATGACGCCGGCTGGGTGCTGGTCGCCGACACGCGCGGTGGTGAACTGCTCGTCTACGGTGTGGACCCGCTGATCCTGCGTCAGCGCTACCCGGTCCCGGACGCCCCGTACGGCCTGGCGACGTCGGACAACGGGTGGGCCTGGGTGTCACAGAGCGCCACCAACACCGTTGTTGGCTACGATCTGTCCACCGGGATCCCCGTCGAGAAGGTTCGGTATCCGACCGTCCGGCAACCCGACTCGCTGGCCTTCGACGACACGTCGGACACCCTGTACGTGGTGTCGGGGTCGGGCGCGGGTGTACAGGTGATCGGTTCGGCGGGAGGGGCGCAATGAGTTCGGCACGCGGATCGATGCCGGCGGCCTGGAAGCAGGCGGTGGCCGAGGACTCCACCGACTACGAGTGGATTCCGCTGCGGTTGCCGCCCGAGGTGACCCGGGTCAGCGCCTCGGTGCGGCTGTCGATCGAGGCCGAGTACCGCGGGTGGGAGCTGACCCGTGTGCGGTTGTACACCGACGGCAGCCGCCGGGTCCTGTTGCGGCGCAGGAAGCGTGCCGACGCGTTACCGGTTCCCGACCAGCCGGGTCTGTGATGTACCAGACGTTGCGGCGGGGGTTGTTCCTCGTCGAACCCGAGCGCATCCACACCGCGGTGTTCGCCGGCCTGCGCGCCGCGACCTCTACTCCGGCGTCCCGGAACCTGTTGCGCCGCAAGCTTTCTCCGCAAGACCCTGCGCTGGCGAGCACCGTGTTCGGGGTTCGCTTCCCCGGTCCGCTCGGGTTGGCCGCCGGGTTCGACAAGGACGGTCTGGGGGTGCGCACCTGGGGTGCGTTGGGGTTCGGCTACGCCGAACTCGGCACGGTCACCGCGCGTCCGCAACCGGGCAACCCGCCGCCGCGGCTGTTCCGGCTGCCCGAGGACCGCGCCCTGCTCAACCGGATGGGCTTCAACAACCACGGCGCCGCCGCGCTGGCCGCGCAGCTGTCCCGTCGGGCCGCCGAGGTGCCGATCGGCGTCAACATCGGTAAGAGCAAGGTCACTCCGGCCGAGCAGGCGGCCGACGACTACGCCGAGAGCGCCCGGCTGCTCGGGCCGTTGGCCGCCTACCTGGTGGTCAACGTCAGCTCACCGAACACCCCCGGACTTCGGGACCTGCAGTCCGTGGAGGCCCTGCGACCGATCCTGCAGGCCGTGCTGGCGCAGACGTCGACCCCGGTGCTGGTCAAGATCGCACCGGATCTGGCCGACGCCGACATCGACGCCGTCGCGGACCTGGCCGTCGAACTCGGGTTGGCCGGCATCGTCGCGACCAACACGACGATCTCTCGGGCCGGTCTGGCCACCCCCGGCGTGGACGTGCTCGGCGCCGGCGGGGTGTCGGGACCCCCGGTCGCGGCGCGCTCGCTGGAGGTTCTGCGCGCGCTGTACCGCCGCGTCGGCGACCGCCTGGTGCTGATCAGTGTCGGCGGGATCGAGACCGCCGACGACGCGTGGGAACGCCTCACCGCCGGTGCGACGCTGCTGCAGGGCTACACCGGTTTCGTGTACGGCGGCGGGCTGTGGGCCGGCAAGATCCACGACGGAATCGCCCGCCGCCTGCACAAGAACGGCTACGGCAGCCTCACCGACGCGATCGGCTCGGCTGCACGCTAGCGGTCAGTTCTGTTCGTAGGTGGCGTGGATCAGCGCCCGCGCGATCGCCTGGTTGAACAGGTTGAAGCCCAGGTAGGCCGGGGTGGCGTCGGCGGGCACGTCGAGCTTCTCGACGCCGACCGCGTGCACGGCGACGATGTAGCGGTGCGGACCGTGTCCGGGCGGCGGCGCGGCGCCGAGGTAGCGCTTCAGGCCGGCATCGTTGGCCAGGGTGACGGCGTCGCCGGGGAATCCGCTGGCGCTGCCGTCGCCGACACCGGCGGGCAGCTCGGTGACCGTGGCCGGCAGGTTGAACACCGCCCAGTGCCAGAAGCCGGACGCGGTGGGCGCGTCGGGGTCGTAGACGGTCACCGCGAAGCTGCGCGTCGTCTCGGGGAAGCCCGACCAGCTCAGCTGCGGGGAGATGTCCTTACCACCGGCGCCCATGATGCCGCTGACCTGGTCGTTGGCCAGGGGGCCGCCGTCGGTGAAGGACTGCGAGGTCACCGTGAACGTCGGCAGGTCGGGCAGGAAGTCATACGGGTTGTACGGAAATGCCACAGCGGGTCATACCTTTCTGTCGGTTTCGATCAGCAGTGCAACAGGAAGTGTTCGAGCACCTGAGCCCCGAACGTCAACGCGTCGACGGGCACCCGCTCGTCGACACCGTGGAACAGCGCAGCGAAGTCGAGGTCGGGCGGCAGCCGCAGCGGCGCGAAGCCGAAGCAGCGAATTCCCAAGCGGGCGAAGTGTTTCGCATCGGTGCCACCGGAAAGCATGTAAGGCACGGTGCGGGCCTCGGGGTCGGCGGCCAGGATCGCGTTGTTCATCGCGTCCAGCAGCTCCCCGTCGAACGGCGTCTCATAGGACGGCAGGTCGGTGACCCATTCGCGCACCACGTCGGGCCCGATGATCTCGTCGACCTCGCGTTCGAAGGCCGCCAACCGCCCCGGCAGCACCCGGCAGTCGACGATGGCCTCCGCGGTGCCCGGGATCACGTTGGCCTTGTAGCCGGCCTTGAGCATCGTGGGATTGGCGGTGTCGCGCAGGGTGGCGCCGACGATCCGCGCGATGCCGCCGAGTTTGGCCACCGTGCCGTCGAGGTCGGGCGAGGTCGGGTCGAACGCGTAACCGGTTTCCTCGGACACCGCGGCCAGGAACTGTTCCACCGATTCGGTCAACACGACCGGGAAGCGGTGCCGCCCGAGCTTGGCGACCGCCTCGGCGACCGCGGTCACGGCGTTGTCGTCGTGCACCATCGATCCGTGCCCGGCGCGCCCGCGGGCGCTCAGCCGCATCCACATCATCGCCTTCTCGGCGGTCTCGATCAGGTAGAGCCGACGCTCGCCACCGTCACGGCGTGGCACGGTCAGCGAGAACCCGCCGACCTCCCCCACGGCTTCGGTGACGCCGGCGAACAGGTCGGGCCGGTGCTCGACCAGCCACCGGCAGCCGTAGTTGCCCCCGGCTTCCTCGTCGGAGACGAACGCGAACACCAGGTCGCGCGGCGGCACGATGCCCGACCGCTTGAAGTGCCGGGCCACCGCGATGATCATCCCGACCATGTCCTTCATGTCGACCGCGCCGCGCCCCCATACATAGCCGTCCTCGACAGCGCCGGAGAAGGGGTGCACGCTCCAGTCGGCGGCCTCGGCGGGCACCACGTCCAGGTGGCCGTGCAGCATCAGCGCTCCGCGCGACGGGTCCGCCCCCGGCAGCCGCGCGAAGACGTTGGCCCGCCCGGGCGCGCCGGCCTCGACGTACTCGCACTCGTAGCCGACCTCGGCCAACTGGTCCGCCACCCAGCGCGCGCATTCGGCCTCGCCCATCGTCGTCGCGGGGTCGCCGGTGTTGGAGGTGTCGAAGCGGATCAGGGTGCTGACGAGATCGACGACCTCGTCGCTCGGTGTCGGTGCGGGCGTCACAGTCCCTTTCCTACCACTGATGCCCGCGACCCCCGGGCCTTGGTTTGGCCCGGGGGTGCTGATCCGATAGCCTTAGCTGCCGCACAGCAGGTCCGAGTGGCGGAATGGCAGACGCGCTAGCTTGAGGTGCTAGTGCCCTATTAACGGGCGTGGGGGTTCAAGTCCCCCCTCGGACACATCCGGCGACACGACTCAGGTCGGCAGTCGCCGTGACTCGCCGAAGATGCGGGTCGTAGTCGAGACGCAGGCCCAAGCTTGCGTACACCTCGGCGCGCTCAGCTCCGGTTGCCGCGCCGAGGATGACCGACAGTCCGCCTAACTCCTTAACTAACTCACTGATCTCGGCGGCACACATGGCGCGGGGCCGCTCCACTCGCTCAACGCGTGCCCTCAGCTCGTCGCGCTCGGCGGTACGTTGACGCAACGCAGCAGTTAGATCCTCAACGGCCACGCCAGACTCCACGGCGGTGATCAAGGCAGCCACTTTGGCATTCGCCTCGCTCCGCTGGCGCTGCAAGGCGGCGTAGCCAGGTCCGGCCGCCGGGTCCACGTCTTGCCCGCGTGCGAGGTCTTCTGGATCGGCCAGAGTGGCGATCCATTCGTCGAGTCGCGCTGTCACTGCGTCTTCGCGGAGATAGACGGTGCGCGGATGATCACTCAGGTCCACAGGTACAGAACGTGACTTGCCGAACTCACAACGGTAGAGGATCCGCGTTGTTTGCTTCCCCGGCCGGGCGGCGCCCTGCATTCGCCGTCCACATGCGGCGCAGAACAGCAGCCCACGCAGCGCATACGGCACTGTCGATTCTCTGCTGCACACGCGACCGGGACCACGCCGCGCCTGCATCCGGAGACGAACAGCCTGCGCCAGCTCATCAGGGATCAGCTCTTCGTGCGTGCGTCGATCGGGTGCGATCCAGTCGGCCCGATCGCGCCACCGCATGCGAGTCTCATATCCCGCGGCGACATCATCGGGGTTCAAAAGGACCTCATACTTCTCCTGCTTGCCCCAGACACGGATACCGCGGTACGCAGGGTTGTCGAGAATGGCGCGGATCGCCGAATGGGACCATCCACGTGGGTCACGATGCCGGTTCCGTGCCGGGTCGTATTGGCTCGGTGATGGCACTCCATCGTCGGTGAGCTGCTGTGCGATGAAGCGCAAGCCAGCACCATCGGCATACATGCGATAGATCCGCTCGGCGGTCGGGGCGGTCTCGGGGTCAGGCTCCAGGCGGTGAAGACGCTGCCCAAGACTTGCCTTGGCGGGGTTTGGGTGCGGGCCGGCATCGACGAGTTGATAACCGTACGGTGGGCGACCGCCGAGGTATCTGGTTGTGTCCTGCGCGAGTGCCGACATCGCGGTACGCACGCGCATCTGGATTCGTGCGCGTTCTCCCTTGCTCATACCGCCGAAGAGCGTCATCACGAGGTCGTGTGCCTCGGATCCGGGATCAACCGCTCCGCCGACTTCAGGCACCCATAGGCCAACCCCGTAGTGCGTGAGCACCGGGAAAGTGAGCGCAAATTGCGGTCCGTAGAACGCGCGAGCAGGTTCCCCGATCACCACGGCATCGAAGCCACGGTCACGAGAAGTGACATCTGCAAGCAGACGTGAAGCCTCCGGTCTGCGTTTCCAGGGAAGCGAACGGCTTTGACCTATATCGAAGTAGTCGACAGCGAGGACTCCGCCATGCGGAGTGATCAGATCGATGGCACGACGTTTCTGCCAGCTGCGGCTCGCCTCGGGATCTTGAGCGTCCTCGGTACTCACTCGGCCATAGAAAGCGAACCTGAGGCTCATGCCACTTCCCTTCGTGATCCGCGGGTCCGGTCCCGCACAGCCAGTATGACGTTTACCAGCGCGCGGTTGGCCTCGCGCGGAAGCCGATTCCGGTTCGGCAGGTCAATTTGAACACCTCCCTCTGACATGCTCGGTGCATTAATTCGAGCGTCACATTCGGAGCGAGCATGTGGGGTTGGGCATCGTTCAGCCATCGCTTGCCCCTGGTGGATCCCAATGCTGGCTGCGTGTGTGGCGACGGGCTTCCACTAGTCCGATGCGGCGGATGTGAATACGTTGGAGGGCCGCGGAATAGACGAGACTGCGATCGCCGAGGCTGCCGGGGCCGGCACGGTCAAACTCCCACGCCACCAGATCATCGCCACCGGCGAAGTCACAGTCGGGATCGTATTGGTATGCAGTGCTTTTCGAGCTTTCCTGACGCGTCCAAATGGCGCGCTGTTCGCGCAGCACGGTCATGGTAGTCGAATAACGGCGGGATTTGCTGGTGATGTGGCCGCGGAATCCGAGGGTGTGCAACCACCGCCCGATGCCGGACAGTCCTTTGTCCGCGAGATCGCTGATGGTGGTCAGGATGGTCCGCACATGCTCGGACACGTCCAGGTCGGGTATGGCTTCCGTAGATAGGCGGCGTGCGCTGATTCCGAGGGCTGCCAAGGATTTGGTGACATACTTGGCGAGATAGCGCGCCACCAGCCGGCTAGACATGGACCGGCTTGAGCCTGAATTGTGCTCATTTGGCGGCGGATCCACCGATGCGGTTAGCGGTTGGGTGTCGATCTGTGTGCCGAACCGTATCGTCTGCCCACCGCCATCGGCTGTCGGGTCGTTGACGGTGAGTGTGACGGTGCGGATGGCGTACTGGATGACCTTAGCGAGTTCGACTGCACCGATAGGTGATTCCCACCCGGGGCGGTCAAGGTCGTCGTGGGGATCCAGGCGGATCAGTGCGTGGATGTGTGGGATAGCGCGGGCTTGCAGTTCGACGATCTTGATGAAGCTCACTCGCACCGTATCCGGGTCAACTCCGGCGGCTTTCAGGCTTTTGCGTAGGGCGCGCCGCAGGGTGATGGTGAAGCGTCGCCACAGTTCGGGCAGGTGCCACGTGAACAGCACATGCCCGGCATAGTCGTAGCACTCCGGACACAGCGGCTGGCCGACCCGCTCGTCGCCATGATCATGGGACATGCTGCACCACAATTGTTTTCCATGCGGGCAGCGTCGGTAGCCGCCGACCCGGTGCTGGTCGCGGCACACCTGCGCTGCCTTCTCCCGTGACTTCGTGGCGGTGTGGACGGCCCCGAAGCTCGGTGCGGTGAGAGTGACAAACACTTGCGGATGATCGGCCACCGTGGTGGGCATGCCGTGGTGACCGCCAGCGGCACCGGCGTGCACGAGTTGCCAGGTGTCGCGGGCGTAGAGATCCGAGCAGGAGGGGCAGATGTGGGCGCGACGGTTGTTGCAGCGCGTCCATACCACCCGCTGACGCCCGTACTCATCGGCACCGATCAGCTGGATGGGGTGGGCGCAGAATCCGACGGATTCTGCTCGTCGCCACCAGGATTCGTATCCCATCGAGGCGGCGCGCCGCACCATCTGCTCGACCACCCGGGCGGTGTCAGCTGTATCCGGAACACCCGGTAGGACAAGCTGCGCCGATGTCGTGGAGCTATTCACCGCTGCCCTCACTCGCGGTGTGGCCGGTATCGGTGTTGTGTGGCTGGTGGGGCTTGTTCGGTCGCCTCGCGGTTCGGCGGAACCGGCTGGCCAGGGCGGTAATGTCGTGGTCGGTGACGTGAAAGGCCCGCACCCGCTGGGCGTGGGCGGTGCCGTCAACCATCATGTAGCCCACCCCGGGGGTGGTGTCGGGGATGCGGTCGCATTCTGCCCCGGCATCGCGCGCCCCTTGGCCGAGGACCATGGTGGTTTGGGTGGCTTCGGTCAGCCGCAACCCGATCCGCACCGTGAACAGCTGCTGAACCGCCCTGGTTCTACTGGAGGCTCGATCTATTGGATTGCGACCAGTGGTTGGTCGCTCCGTGGGGCATCGTAGAA
>NZ_JBGGKT010000015.1:0-110398 GCF_041287115.1 Mycobacterium sp. pV006
ACAGCGGCACCGGCACTCCTGACGGCATAGCAACTCCCCAGATCAATGGATGTTGCACTCACCGTATGAATCCGCCGCCATTTGACGCGCGTGGAATGCAATTTCGGGGGTGTGTCGCGGGGCCGGAATTTTACGGTTCCCACAGAGTTGAGTTAGTGTAACCGCATGGCACAGAAACCTGTCGCTAATGCGCTGACGCTCGAACTGGAGCCGGTCGTCAATGTCGAGCTGCGGCGCCACCTCGACACCGAGGACCCGTGGTTCGCTCACGATTACGTGCCTTTCGACCAAGGCGAGAACTTCGCGTTCCTCGGCGGTCGCGACTGGGATCCGTCGCAGGTCACTCTGCCGAAGCACGTCACCGACGCGCTCGAGATCCTGCTGATCACCAAGGACAACCTCGCCGGGTACCACCGCGAACTCGTCGAGCACTTCATCCTCGAAGACAAGTGGGGTCGCTGGCTGGGCCGCTGGACCGCCGAGGAGCATCTGCACGCCGTCGCGCTGCGCAACTACCTGGTGGTCACGCGCGAGGTCGACCCCAGCGCCAACGAGGACGTCCGCGTCGAGCACGTCATGAAGGGCTATCGCGCCGACACCTACAGTCAGTTCGAGACCCTGGTGTTCATGGCGTTCTGGGAGCGCGCGCACGCCGTGTTCTGCCGCAACCTGCAGGCGCAGATCTCCGAGCCGGTGCTGGCATCGCTGGTGGGCCGCATCGCCCGCGACGAGGAACGGCACGAGGAGTTCTTCGCGAACCTGATCGCCTACTGCCTGACCACCCACCGTGACGAGACCATCGAGGCGATCGCCAAGCGTGCCGCCGAGCTCGGCGTCATCGGCGGCGACATCGACGCCTACCAGGACAAGGTGGCCAACGTGGCCGCGGCCGGCATCTTCGATCGCGACCATCTGCGTGCCGTGATCGCCGATCGCATCGCGGACTGGGGTGTGGCGGACGAGCCCGCCCTGAAACAGTTCACCAGCTCTTAACGCACCCGGCAGTCGGAGTTTCGGCGCGCCTACATTGCGCGTGCGCGCGCGGGAGTAGCGTCGATTCCGATGGCTAGCGATTTGCTCTGCTGTCCGGGCGGTCCCGATTGAGAGGGCCGGCCCCGGTCCTGAGACCGCGTGTGTATCCACCGAGAAGTTCGTGTGGGGCCGCAGGAACTCGCGCAGCCTCGAGGAGTGCTACGTGACTGATTCGCCCATCAGAACCTACGTGCTGGACACGTCGGTGTTGTTGTCCGATCCCTGGGCCATCACCAGGTTCGCCGAGCACGAGGTGGTGGTTCCGCTCGTCGTCATCAGCGAGTTGGAAGCCAAACGCCACCACCACGAATTGGGTTGGTTCGCTCGACAGGCGCTGCGCATGTTCGACGATCTCCGGTTGGAACACGGACGGCTGGATCTGCCCATTCCCGTTGGCGCAGAAGGCGGTACGCTGCAGGTCGAACTGAACCACAGCGACCCGTCGGTGCTGCCGGCGGGCTTTCGCACCGAGACCAACGATGCCCGCATCCTGACGTGTGCGGCCAACCTGGCCGCCGAGGGCAAACGGGTGACGCTGGTCAGCAAGGACATCCCGCTGCGGGTGAAGGCCGGTGCGGTGGGACTGCCCGCCGACGAGTACCACGCCCAGGACGTCGTCACCTCCGGATGGACGGGGATGGCCGAACTGGAGGTGGCGGGCGAGGACGTCGACGCGCTGTTCGCCGACGGTCAGATCGACCTCGAGGCGGCGCGGGACCTGCCGTGCCATACCGGAGTCCGGTTGCTGGGCACCAGTTCTCACGCGCTGGGCCGCGTCAATGCCGACAAGATGGTGCAGCTGGTCCGTGGTGATCGCGAGGTGTTCGGCCTCCGGGGAAGGTCCGCCGAACAACGCGTCGCCCTCGATCTGCTGCTCGACGAGTCGGTCGGGATCGTCTCCCTCGGCGGTAAGGCGGGAACCGGCAAGTCGGCGCTGGCGCTGTGCGCGGGTCTGGAGGCCGTGCTGGAACGACGTACCCAGCGCAAGGTCGTGGTGTTCCGGCCGCTCTACGCGGTGGGCGGGCAGGATCTCGGTTACCTGCCGGGCAGCGAGAGCGACAAGATGGGTCCCTGGGCCCAAGCGGTGTTCGACACCCTCGAAGGGCTGGCCAGTCCGGCGGTGCTCGACGAGGTGCTCTCGCGCGGCATGCTGGAGGTGCTGCCGCTGACCCACATCCGGGGCCGGTCGCTGCACGACTCGTTCGTCATCGTCGACGAGGCCCAGTCGTTGGAGCGCAACGTGCTGCTCACGGTGCTCTCGCGGCTGGGCTCGGGTTCCCGGGTGGTGCTGACTCACGACGTCGCGCAGCGTGACAACCTGCGGGTCGGCCGCCACGACGGTGTGGCCGCGGTGATCGAGAAGCTCAAGGGTCACCCGCTGTTCGCGCACATCACGTTGTTGCGCAGCGAGCGCTCGCCGATCGCGGCGCTGGTGACCGAGATGCTCGAGGAGATCAGCCCGGGAGCCCTGCCCTGACGGTGAATCGGTCACTCGCGCATCAGAAGTCACAGATAATGACCTATCGCAGAGGGTCACCCGGACTTTCTCTGCACAACGTGGACATCTGTGACAACTGAGGTGTGGGGGGCTCGTTGGGTGATCGCGGTGGTGGCGGCGCTGCTGGTGGCCGCCGCCCCACCGGCGGTCGCCACGCCCGTCGACTGCGCGGCGGTCAAGTGTGTGGCGCTGACGTTCGACGACGGGCCCGGCCCGCACACCGACCAGCTGCTGCAGATGCTGCGTGCCCACGACGCGCGGGCGACGTTCTTCTTGATCGGCGACAGGGTCGCCGCCGACCCCGCGGCGGCTCGGCGCATCGCTGACGCGGGCATGGAGATCGGCAACCACACCTGGTCCCATCCGGACATGACCACGCTTGCGCCGCAGGACATCTCAACCCAGTTCCACCGCGCCACCTCCGCCATCGAAACCGCCAGCGGTCAACGTCCGACGCTGGCCCGAACCGGCGGCGGGCATATCGACGACGAGGTGCTCGCCGAGGCCGGACGGCAGGGCTTGGCGGTGATCAACTGGGACGTGGTGCCCTACGACTGGATCAACGACGCCGCAACCACCCGTGACGCGCTGATGCGCGAGGTGCGGCCGAACGCGGTGGTGCTGCTGCACGACACATTGGGCGCGACGGTCGACCTGATGGCTGAGGTCATCCCCCGACTGAAGGCCCAGGGCTACCACCTGGTCACCGTCAGCGACGTGCTGGACGCACCCGCGCCGGGCAGCCTGTACGGCGGCGCACCATGAGACGCAGATCGGGCGCGGTAAGCACGTCCAGCGTGCCTACCGCGCCCGATTCGCGAGAGATTTACTCGGAGTCGCGGACCTTCGCCATCGCGAGCACGTCGAGGCGCTTGTCGAGCTCCTCCTCGGACAGCTTGTCGCCGATCAGGCCGCGGTCGATGACCGTCTGCCGGATCGTCTTCTTCTCCGCCAGCGCCTGCTTGGCCACCTTGGCGGCCTCCTCGTAGCCGATGGCCGAGTTCAACGGTGTCACGATCGACGGCGACGACTCGGCCAGCTCGCGCAGCCGGTCCTCGTTGGCGATCAGTCCGTCGATGCACTTGGCCGCGAACAACTTCGACGAGTTGGCCAGCAACGTGAAGGACTCCAGCACGTTGCGCGCCATCATCGGGATGTACACGTTGAGCTCGAACGCACCCGAGAGACCGCCGACGGCGACGGCGGCGTCGTTGCCGATCACCTGCGCGGCCACCTGGGTGACGGCCTCCGGGATCACCGGGTTGACCTTGCCGGGCATGATCGAGCTGCCGGGCTGCAGGTCGGGCAGCTGCAACTCGGCCAGACCGGTCAGCGGGCCCGAGCCCATCCAGCGGATGTCGTTGGCGATCTTGGTCAGCGACACCGCGATCGTCTTCAGGGCGCCGGAGGCCTCGACCAGAGCGTCGCGGTTGGCCTGGGCCTCGAACGAGTCGACGGCAGGCCGCAATTCGGCGATACCGGTCTGCTCGACGAGCACCTCGACCACCTTGGGGCCGAAGCCGTCCGGGGCGTTGAGGCCGGTGCCCACGGCGGTGCCGCCGATGGCCAGCTCACCGAGGCGGGGCAGGCACGCACGCACGCGCTCGATGCCGGCCTCGATCTGACGGGCGTAGCCGCCGAACTCCTGGCCCAGCGTCACCGGCACCGCGTCCATCAGGTGCGTGCGGCCGGACTTGACGACGGTGCGCCACTGCCGGGCCTTGGCCGCCAGCGACTCGTGCAGCACCTCCAGCGCCGGAATCAGCTGGCGCACCGCGGCTTCGGTGGCCGCGATGTGGGTGGCGGTGGGGAACGTGTCGTTGGAGCTCTGCGACATGTTCACGTGGTCGTTCGGGTGCACCGTGACGCCGTTGGCTGCGGCGATCGAGGCGATGACCTCGTTGGTGTTCATGTTCGAGCTGGTGCCCGAACCGGTCTGGAACACGTCGATCGGGAACTGGTCGTCGTGGCGACCGTCGGCGATCTCGGCGGCTGCAGCGATGATCGCGTCGGCCTTCTCGGCGTCGAGCAGTCCGAGATCCTTGTTCACCTGTGCGCAGGCGCCTTTGAGCAGACCGAGCGCACGGATCTGGGTGCGTTCCAGCGGGCGGAACGAGATCGGGAAGTTTTCCACCGCTCGTTGGGTCTGAGCGCGCCACAACGCGTCCTTGGGGACCCGCACTTCACCCATGGTGTCGTGCTCGATCCGGTATTCGACATCTTCGTCGGCCATGTGGCTCCCTGTTCGTCTCGTTGGGGATGGATTTAGGGCAAGGGGTAGGCGGCGGACTTGTCGCCGGTGAAATTGACCGCCGAGTACTCGTTGAGCTTGGACAGCCGGTGGTAGGCCTCGATCATCCGGACGGTGCCGGATTTCGACCGCATCACGATCGACTGGGTGGTGCAGCCGCCACCGAAGAACCGCACGCCCTTGAGCAGGTCGCCGTCGGTGACACCGGTGGCGCAGAAGAACACGTTCTCCCCGGCGACGAGGTCCTTGGTGGTGAGCACCTTGTCGAGGTCATAGCCGCGGTCGATGGCGCGCTGCCGTTCCTCGTCGTCGGTGGGCGCCAGGGTGGCCTGGATCTCGCCGCCCATGCAGCGGATGGCCGCGGCGGCGATGATGCCCTCCGGGGTGCCGCCGATGCCGACGAGCAGGTCGGTGCCGGATTCGGGACGGCAGGCCGAGATGGCGCCGGCGACGTCGCCGTCGGAGATCAGACGGATCCGGGCGCCGGCCTCGCGGACGTCGGCCATCAGCTTGGCGTGGCGGGGACGGTCGAGGATGCACACCGTGACGTCGGAGACCGACGCCTTGCGGACCTTGGCGATGCGCTGGATGTTCGCCGCGATCGGGGAGGTGATGTCGATGAAGTCGGCGACGTCGGGGCCGCCGGCGATCTTGTTCATGTAGAACACCGCAGACGGGTCGAACATCGCGCCTCGCTCGGCCACCGCGAGCACCGAGATCGCGTTCGGCATGCCCTTGCTCATCAGCGTGGTGCCGTCGACCGGGTCGACGGCGAAGTCGCACTCGGGGCCGTCGCCGTTGCCGACCTCTTCACCGTTGTAGAGCATCGGCGCGTTGTCCTTCTCGCCCTCGCCGATGACCACGACACCGCGCATCGACACCGAGTTGACGAGCTCACGCATCGCGTCGACGGCGGCGCCGTCGCCGCCCTCCTTGTCGCCGCGTCCCACCCAGCGGCCTGCGGCCATGGCGCCTGCCTCGGTGACCCGTACCAGTTCCAGGGCGAGGTTGCGATCCGGCGCTTCACGTCTTGATGGCGTCATGCGCCAGATTCTCCCATTAACGGGTTGATCTCAGGGAGCTGGGATACTGGCAACCATGACGACGTCGCCCGAGCCGGGCCACACGGGTGCGGGGGTCCCCGGCCCACGCCCCCCGAAGTCCCGTCTGCTGCAGGACGGCAGGGACATGTTCTGGTCGATGGCACCGCTGGTGGTCGCCTGCCTGGTGCTGGCCGGGCTGCTGGGGATGTGCTCGTTCGCCCCGTCGGGGCCGGGTCCCGGCCCGGTGCCCAACTACGACGCCCCGGCCGCGCTGGGTGCCGACGCCGAAGCGCTGGGCATCCCCGTCCGGCTGCCGGCGGTCCCCGAGGGCTGGCAGTCCAATTCGGGTAGCCGCAAAGGCATCGAATCCGGCCGCACCGACCCGGGTACCGGCCTGCAGGTCCGTGCGGTGGCTTCCACCGTGGGTTACCTGACCCCGACCGGGCGGTATCTGAGCGTGACCCAGAGCAACGCCGACGAGGAGAAGCTGATCGCGACCTACGGAACCGACCTGGTGCCGACCGGCGTCGAGGACGTCGACGGCGTCCGCTGGGTCGTCTACCGGGGCGGGGAGCGTGACGGCCGTCCCGCCGAACCGGTGTGGACTGCGCGGATCAGCGGGCCGACCGGACCCGCGCAGCTGGCGCTGACCGGCGCCGGGAACCCCGACGAATTCCGTACGCTGGCTGCGGCGACGCAATCGCAGCCGCCGCTGTAGCACCGACCCGATCGGACGGAGATTGCCATGACCTCCCCTGAAGCAGACCTGACCGGCTGGGCTGTTGCGCCGTTCACCGCGGCGGGCCAGACCTACGACGTCTATCGCAAGGGGGAGGGCCCCGGCGTGGTGCTGATCCCGGAGATGCCGGGACTGCACCCGGGTGTGCTCGCCCTGGGAAACCACCTGGTGGACAACGGGTTCACTGTCGCGGCGCCGTCGCTGTTCGGAACCGCGGGCAAGCCCGCGTTGAGTCCGGGCGCGATTCCCGTCCTGGTGAAAGGGTGCGTCGCCAAGGAGTTCGCGGCGTTCGCCACCAACGCCGACCGGCCCGTGGCGCACTTCCTTCGGGCGCTGGCCCGCGACCTCGACGCGACGACGCCCGGAAAGGGAGTCGGCGTCATCGGGCAGTGTTTCACCGGTGGTTTCGCGCTGGCTGCGGCGGTCGACGAGAGCGTCCTGGCGCCGGTGATGAGCCAGCCGTCGCTGCCGTTGCCGCTCACGCCGAAGCAACGCCGCGATCCGGGGGTGTCGGAGGCCGAACTGCAGATCGTCCAGCGCCGCGCCGCCGAGGAGGGGCTGTGCGTCATGGGGTTGCGGTTCAGCGAGGACCCGCTGTCGCCGGCGGCCAGGTTCACGACGCTGAAGAAGCGCCTCGGCGACGCGTTCGAGGTCATCGAGATCGACTCCGGCAAGGGCAATCCGGGCGGTTTCCAGCGGATGGCGCACTCGGTGTTGACCGATCAGGTGCGTGAGGTCGACGGGCAGCCCGCCTACGAGGCACGTAAGCGTGTCGTCGAGTTCCTCACGACCCGGTTGATGCCGTCGACGTAGGCCGAAGCCGCTTCGGCACCATTCGCAGCCACCACGCGACGTTGCGGTCGTCATCGTCGTCGGAGGCGTCGCCGCGGGTCCCCGCGAGCTCGTCGAGGGGCTGGTTCTTGGCCACCGCGAGGTAGACGCTGATCGTCGTGACGATGACGATCATCAACACCGGCCCCAGCACGATGCCCCAGAACCCGAACATCCCCAGCCCGGCGAACACCGCGATCAACATCAGCGCAGGGTGCAGATGAGCGCTCTTGGGCACCAGGAACGGCCGCAGGACATTGTCGATGTTGGTCACCACGAAGATGTGGAACGCGACGATGAAGATCCCGCCGACCGGGTTGCCGAAGATCGCCAGCCCGATGCCCAGCGGGATGGTGACGATGCCGCCGCCCAACGGGATGAACGACAGCGCGGTCAGGAAGATCACGAACATGAAGAACCCGTCGTGCAGACCCGCGATGTACAGCGAGACGGCGCCGGCGACCCCCTGACAGGACGCGATGATGAACTGGCCCTTGACCGTCGCCGAGACCATCGCGCCGACCTTGGCGAGGTAGATGTCGGACACTTCGCGGCCCAGCGGGTTCAGGTCGCGGAACAGCTCGGCGACCTTGGGGCCGTTGGTCAGCAGCGCCAGGAACACGTACAGGAAGATGATCGCGGCGGTCAGCGCGGCGGCGATGCTGCCCACGGAGTCCCGCGCCACCCCCAGCGCGATCTCCCCGGCGCTCTGACCCACCCGGGCGATCGCCTGGCGCACCGACTCCGGTGTCAGGGTGGTCTCGACCAGCGGCACCCGTGCCAGCAGCTCGTTGGCCGAGTCCAGCATGCGTTGGGCCAGTGCGTTGAAGTCGGTCTGCTGTGCCCAGGTGCCGATGCTCGTCACCATCTGGCTGATCTGCAGGACCGCCAGGAAGACGATGCCGGTGAGCGGTAGCGCCACCGTGGCGACCGCCGCCAGCAGGGTCAGCGTGGCGGCCAGGCCCGCGCTCATCCTGGCGCGCAGCCGTTGGTAGACCGGGTAGAACAAGTAGGCCAGCACGGCGGCGACCGCGATCAGCAGCACGTAGCGCCGCAGGAAGTACGCGCCGAACCCGAGCGCGATCAGCGTGATGACAGCCAGCGCACGCTTCTGCGTCGGGGTGAACTGTTCGGCCACTGGACCCTCCCCGCCCGCTGCAGCGGCGGGCGTCGGTAACCCTATCCGGACTCGACCACCGGTGACGACTCTCCGGAGCCCTGACGGGCGCGCTGCCCCGTGACGAACCGCATCGCCATCCGGTTCATCAGACCGGGGGCGATGCGGGAGAACAGCCACTGCGCGTGCGCCACAGCCGGTTTGACCAACACCGCCTTGTTACGTTCGATCGCGCGCAGCGTGTCGCGGGCCAGCCGGTCGGCGTCATAGGCTTTCCCGCCCTGTGCCTGCAGGAAGTAGTCGCGCCCGACGAACCCGCCGACGGCGCCCTTGTCCAGGATCGGAGTCTCGACGGCCGCCGGGCAGACCACGAGGACCCCGACACCGCGGGGTACGGCCTCGGAGCGCAACGCCAGCGACAACCCGACCACAGCGTGCTTGGTCGCGACGTAACTGGTGACCTGACCGGCCGCCGAGAGGCCGGCCATCGAGGCGGTGTTGACGATGTGACCGTGCCCTTGGCGCAGCATCTGCGGGTACGCGGCCGCCACGCCGTGCACGACACCGCGCAGGTTGATGTCGATGATCGCGTTCCACTGCTCGAGGCTGAGCAACTCGGTGTCGCCACCCCACACGATGCCCGCGTTGTTGAACAGCAGGTCGATGCGCCCGGCACGGTCGACGATCTCGTCGACCGCCGCCTGCACCGCCGCGGCGTCGGTGACGTCGAGGGCTGCGGCGCGGGCCCGGTCGGACAGCGCCGCCGCGGTGCGCTCGGCTGCGGCGGCGTCGATGTCGGTGCACACGACGTGGGCACCCGCTGCGTCGAGCGCGCGGCACAGTGCCGCACCGATACCGGAACCTGCGCCGGTGACCAACGCGTGCTTGCCCGCGAAACTCATGCCTGCTCCATGAGCCGGTTGACGTGGGCGATGATGTCCGGGTAGCGCAACATGTGCGCGCCGCCGTTGATGTCGAGGACCTCGCCGGTCACCCACGACGCCGCCGGCGAACACAGGTAGGCGACTGCGTCGGCGATGTCTTGCGGTGTGCCCGCGCGACCGATCGCGGTGTTGTCGACGTAGTCCTCCACGACGCCGGGTACGGATGCGGCCGCCGCCGTCAACGGGGTGTGGACGAACCCGGGAGCCACCGCGTTGACGCGGATGCCGCGGGGCCCCAGCTCGAGTGCGGCGACCTGGGTCAGCATCGACAGTCCGGCTTTGGCCGCGCAGTAGGCGCTCATCCCGGCCGCGGGTTGGCGGCCGTTGAGAGAGCTGAGGTGGACCAGCGAGCCGCCGGCGCCGAGGTGGCGGCCGGCGTGCTTGGTGACGATGAAGGCGCCGTTGAGGCAGACGTCGATGACCGCCCGGAACTCCGCGGCCGGCATCTCGGTGATCAGGCCGACATTGCTGAACCCCGCGCAGTTGATCGCGATGTCGATCGGGCCGACGTCGTCGAACAGTCGCTGGATGGAGTCCTCGTCGACGACGTCGACCGGCGCGCTGGTGTGACCGTCGCCCAATTCGGCGGCCCGCGCGGACGCGGCGTCGCCGTGCAGATCGGCGATGACGATGCGCACTCCCTGTGCTGCCAGCGTCTGCGCGCTCGCCCAGCCGATGCCGGACGCACCGCCGACGATGACGGCGACGCGACCCTTACTGTTGTCCATCCGGTGAACCTTTCGACGACGGGTGGAACGTGTTCCAACGTCACATCCCACCACCTGAACGCGTTGGTGACGTGGTTTTCGTCGCCTGGACCTCGGCACGACAGTCAAACGGGACGGTCGGAGCTGCGAACCATGAGAGAACATCGGGGTGAGCAAACCGAACCGGCGCCCCGCACGATAGATTGGCCGTCCGAGACGGCGTTCCGCGAAGCGTCGCGAACGAAGAGAATCGGCTGGTGCGGTGGTGGGTCAGGTGAACAACCTGGGGTTCGCCCGCCTTCGGCGAACGCCGTGGGCGTGGCTGTTGCCGCCGGTCGGAGCTACCGTCGGACTGGCGGTGCTGCTGGCCTTCGGTGGTTCCGGCGCCGCCGTCCCCTTGATCGACGACGTGGTCATCGTCGTCATCTCCACCTACGCCACGGCGTGCGGGGTCTGGGCTGCGCGGTCGGCGCAGGGGCGGATGCGTACGGCGTGGACGGTCATGGCCGCGGCGCTGGGCGCCTGGGCCGTTGCCGATCTGATCTGGTTGCTCAGCGAATTCGTGTTCCGCGTGGATCCGTTCCCGTCGCCGGGCGACTTCTTCTACATGGTGTTCAGCGCGCTCGCGATCCCGGCGATGCTGATGATGGCCCCGGCGAGCTCCGACAGACGACGGCACGCCGACTGGCGGGTCGTGCTCGACGCGATGACGGTGGCGCTGTGCACCTTTCTGCTCGCGTGGATCCTCGTGCTCAACAGCGTGTACGACGCCTACCGTGGCGATGGCCTCGGACTGATACTGGCGCTGTTCTATCCGGCCGCCGACATGGCCATCCTGGCGGTGGCGGTGGCGGTCTGGGCGCGTGTCGACTCCGGTCAGCGCATGATGGTGCGTCTGCTGGTGCTGGGTTTCGCGGTGACCGCGATCACCGACAGCGCGTTCGCGTACCTGGTTGCCGACGGGAGTTATGCGACGGGCAACCTCATCGATGTCGGATGGGCTATCGCTCTCACCGCGATCTGCGCTGCCGCCTTGGAGAGTCGTCGTACGCCGCCGCCCAGGCCGGCCGATGTGTCGGTGCCGTCGACCGTTGCGCTGTGGGCGCCGTACGTGCCGTTACTGGTGGTCGGCACGATCGGGCCGATCATGATCATGACGGGTCTGCCACGCATCGTGGTGCCGCTGCTGAACATCGCGGTCTGCCTCCGGCAGGGGGTCGCCGCCTCGGAGACGCGGCGTTGGTCGCAGGCTGCCGCCGACCGGGCGCTGAAGGATCCGCTGACCGGACTTGCCAACGGCACGTTGTTCTTCGACCGGCTTGATCATGCGTTGGTGTTGCTGTCACGCGAGGGGCGCCCTGTGACGGTGGCGATGCTCGATGTGGACGACTTCAAGTTCGTCAACGAGAACCTGGGGCTGTCCGGCGGCGACAAGTTGTTGGCTGCCGCCGGTCAACGCATCGCATCCTGTCTCCGGCCGGGCGACACCGTGGGGCGGGTCGGCGGTGACGAGTTCCTGCTGCTTCTCGAGGGCGATGCCGACGACTCCCGCGAGGCCTTGCAGTCGGTGGTCAAAATGTTCGACGACCCGTTCATCGTGGACGACCAACGCCTGGCGCTGCGGTGCCGGGTCGGTGCCGCGGTCGCGTCCTCCGGCGACCCCGACGTCACCGGTGAGGATCTGATGACGCGTGCCGCTGTCGCATTGCAGGCGGCCAAGCGGCCGCGCTCGGCGCGGGTCAGGACTTTCGACGCGTCCATGGCCGCTTCGACGGCCGGGACACCCGGGTCCGGCGACTCCGACCGGGTGACGGATGCGGGCGCGGCCAACGTCCGGCTACTCGCCGCGCTGCGCCGCGCCGTCGAACACGGCGAACTCGACCTGGCCTACCAACCGAAGGTCGATCTGCGCACCGGCGGCCTCGTCGGGGTGGAGGCGCTGCTGCGTTGGCCGCACCCGGATCTCGGCATGCTGCAGCCGGGTGCGTTCATGCCGCTGGTCCGGCAGCACGGGCTGATGCGGCCGGTCACGGAGTTGGTGGTCGAGAAGGCCCTCGACGACGCCGCCCGCTGGGTGACTGCCGGGACGAAGGTGCCCGTCGCGGTGAACATGTTCGCGCCGTCTCTGCGCGAGACGCGGTTGCCGGCCGCCCTGGGCGGTGCGCTCGAGGTCCGTAACCTTCCGCCGGATCTGTTGACCGTCGAGATCACCGAGGATCTGGTCATCCACGACCTCGGTCTGGTGTCCGGCGTTCTCGCGCAGTTGCGCGATCACGGGGTCTGCGTGGCGATCGACGACTTCGGCAGTGGCTACTCGGCACTGTCGTACCTTCGGGACCTGTGGATCGATGAGATCAAACTCGACCGCTCGTTCATCGCGACCGTGACCGGTGACGACCGGGCCGCGACCGTGGTCCGCGCCGTCATCGACTTGGCGCACGGACTCGGGATGACCGTGGTCGCCGAGGGAGTCGAGGACCACACGACGGTGGAATGGCTACGTGACAGCGGGTGCGACATCGGCCAGGGGTACTACTTCGGCAAGCCGGTCGAGGCCGCCGACGTGCCCGGCCTGGTCGGCCAGGTGTTCGCTCGTCGCTGAGCGCGGTGCCGCCCGGGTGGTGAAACTAGTCGGAAGACTCGACGAGTTCGCGCACCAGTTGCGGGAAACGACCCCGCTCGGGCCGGAAGATGTCGTGCGGTGAGTCGGTGAACTCGACCAGGCGCGCTTTCGGGAACAGTTCGCGGTAACGCGCCCAGGCCCGGTCGTCGACTAGCGGGGTGTTCGGGCTTCGGACGGCCAGCAGCGGAGGTTGCCAGTGCGACAACGGCTCCCAGAACGACTGCGCCCGGGCCGCGCGGAAGGTCGCGACGGCGGCGTGCCGGTCGAGCCGCTCGCTCACCGGTGTGCCGCGCCAGCGTCCGTTCAACAGGTTGTCGAACGCGTCGTCGGGCACGATGAGCTCTTCGGGCACGTAGTCGCCGATCGACACCGAGCGCACGCGCTGCCAGTTCTGCAGCGCCCAGATCACCGCGTAGGCGGTGCCCCGCGAGAAGCTCATGACGTGGACGGGCCCGTCGGTGATCTCGTCGACCACGGCGCCGACGTCGCCGGCCAGCGCGTCGGAGTCGTACCGGTTTTCTCCGGCCGTGCTGCGGCCGTGTCCACGCATCTCGACGATCACACAGCGGCGGCCCAGCGCCGGAAGGATTTCGACATAGTCGTCGGCGATGTCGGTGAAGCCGGGCACGAAGACGATCGGCGCGCCACGGTCGTCGCCACCGGAGTCGAGGTAGCGGATGCGCGCGCCGCCGTGGGTGGCGAACCGGAACTCGGGCACCGTCAGATCATGGCACCCGGCGTGGTCAGCCCGGTGGGGAGGCGGGCGCGGCTGCGCTGAGTGCCGGCTCGCCCTCGGCTTTCATCCGTTCGAACAGCTCCACGTAGTACGGCAGGCACTGCTGCATGGCCTGCTCGGTGGTGTACAGCGGTCGGTATCCCAGGTCCCGCTGCGCTTTGGCGATCGAGAAGTAGTTGTCGAGGTAAAGCCGTTCCACCGCAAGGGGTTCCAGCAGCGGCTTCGGTAGGCCGAAGCGGAAGTGCAGGAACTGCCACACCGTCATCGCGACCCACACCAGCCGCCCGGGGATACGCAGCCGGGGCCAGGGCTGACCGCAGGCCTCGACGACCGGCCGCGCGAACTCGAACATGTTGACCGGGTCGCCGTCGTTGATGAAGTACGCCTGCCCGGGCGCGGTGCCGCCGGGTACCAGGTGTTCGGCGGCGAGGATGAATCCGTGGATCAGGTTGTGTACGTAGGAGTTGTCGAGCTTGACGTTCTTGCCGCCGACGAGCACCTTCACGTGGCCGGCCAGCACGCTCTCGAACACCTTGCGGAACATCGTCTGGTCGCCGCGGCCCCAGATGCCACTGGGCCGGATCGAGCAGGTGAGCATGCCGCCCACCCCGTTCTCGGCCAGCACGAACTTCTCCGCGACGACTTTCGTCTCGGTGTAGAGATCGTTGAAACGGTCGGTGTAGGGCAGGGTTTCGTCGCCACCGGAGATGCGTTGACCGCCCATCACGACGCTGTTGGAGGCGGTGTAGACGAAGCGCTGGACGCCGGCGGCCTGGGCGGCGCGCACCAGGTTCTCGGTGCCGGTGACGTTGACGGCGAAGCTTCGCTCGCGCTGGGTGGCTGACGTCCCACCCATGAGGTCGATGATCGCCGCGGTGTGGAAGACGGTGTCGATGTCGGCGACGGCTGCGGCGACCTGGTCGGCGTCGGTGATGTCGCCGACGACGACCTCGAGACGATCATGCGCCGGCAGCGGCGAGGGGGCCCGGTCGAACGACCGCACGTGGGCACCCCGGTCCAGGAGGGTGGTGACGAGATTGGCCCCGACGAAGCCCGACCCGCCGGTCACGAGGACGCGACCGAGGTCGGCGGTCGGCGAGGCGTCAGCCTTGTCCGAAGTCATGGGCGAAGACTAACTGAAACGTGTTCCAATTTCGAGAGTCAGCACCCGAGGTGGTTGCGTGATCAAGCACCTTCGGTGTCATCGCCGGCGAGTGCCTGCTCGACTCGCTCGCGAGCGCCGGCTAAGTGTTCCTCGCATCGTTTGGCCAGTTGCTCACCGCGTTCCCACAGCTGTAGCGAAGAATCCAGGTCCAGGCCACCCTGCTCCAGACGCTCGACCACCGCGATCAGTTCGTCGCGGGCCTCTTCGTATCCCAGTTCACTAATGGGCTTCATGATTCCTTCTCTGCCGGGCCTTCGCTGGCCGCCAGCACAGCGCCGTCGGCGACGCGAATGCGCAGGCGGGTCCCGTGTGGTGCGTCGGTCACACTGCGCAACACCTCGGCCGGGCCGGACGACGGCACGGTCTGCACCACCGCGTAGCCGCGGGCCAGCGTCGCCGCCGGACCCAGGGTGGTCAGGCGCGCCGCGAGATGGCCGACCCGGTCGGACTCCGCGGTCAGCATGCGGGTGATGTCACGCCGGCCGGCGGCACGCGCACGCCGGATCTCCTCGGCACGCGTGTCGATCATCGCGAGCGGCCGCGACAGCACCGGGCGGCTGCGCAACTGGGTGACCAGGTGTTGCTCCCGGTTGACCCAGTTGCGCAGGGCGCGCGCACTGCGCTGGCGCAGTTGACCGACCAGGGCCTGCTCGGCGGCGGCGTCGGGAACGATGCGCTTGGCCGCGTCGGTGGGCGTCGCTGCGCGTAGGTCGGCGACCAGATCGCACAGCGGGTTGTCGGGTTCGTGACCGATGGCGCTGACCACCGGGGTGGTGGCGCGGGAGATCTCGCGGCACAGCGTCTCGTCGCTGAACGGCAGCAGGTCTTCGACGCTGCCGCCGCCGCGTGCCAGCACGATCACGTCGACCTCGGTGTCGGCGTCCAGGGCGCGCAAGGCCTCGACGATCTGCGGCACGGCGTTGGGGCCCTGCACGACGGTGTTGCGCACCGCGAACCGCACGGCCGGCCAACGACTCGAGGCGACGGCCATGATGTCGTGCTCGGCGGCCGACGCGCGCCCCGTGATCAGACCGATGGTGCGGGGGAGAAACGGAATGGGTCGCTTCAGCCGCGGGTCGAACAGACCCTCGGCGTCCAGCAGGCGGCGCAGCCGCTCGATGCGGGCCAGCAGCTCACCGATCCCGACGGCGCGGATCTCGCTGACCCGCAACGAGAAGGTGCCGCGACCGGTGTAGAAGTTGGGTTTGCCGTAGACGATCACCTGGGTGCCGTCAGACATCTTCACCGGCGCGTTGACCACCAGATCGCGCGGACAGGTCAACGACATCGACATGTCGGCCGCGGGGTCACGCAGCGTGATGAACGCGGTGTTGGAGTTGGGACGCAAGGTCAGCTGCGCGATCTGGCCCTCCACCCAGACCGACCCGAGTTTGTCGATCCATCCGGCGACCCGGATGGCGACACCCCGCACGGGGAAGGGGTTCTCCGGCGACTGGCCCTGCGGCAGGCTCACTTGGCCGACGCGCGCGTGATCCTGTTGGCCAGCAGTGTCTGGAACGGGGCGCGCGCCTTGGTCTTCTCCTCGTAGGCGAGCAGGTCCTCCAGCTCGGAGATCTTCAGCGAGGTCAGCCGTGCACGCAGCTGGGCCAGCGTCAGGGACCCGTAATCGATCTCCGACACGATCTCGGGGGTTTCGACGGCAGCGGGCTCGGCGTCGTCGTCCTCGGACGTGGTGGCCTTGTCCGGCTCCTCGGAGAACAGGGCGTAGCGCCCCTCGGTCATCCGTTCCCCGTCGCGCACCGGCAACTCGACGACATCGCCGCCCGCGGACCCGCCGGCGACGTCTTCCGAGTCGTCGTCGAACGTCGCCCACTCGGGCTGTTCGTCCTTGGGCGGGAAGATCGACTCCAGGGTCTCGTCGCCTTTGATCACCAGCACCGCGACGTCCTGCTGCATCTTCATGACCAGGTGCGCGACCTGGCTGGCGAGGGTCATCGGATACATCAGGATGGTCTGGGGAAGCTTGCGGGTCTCTTCGATGGCGGTCACCGCCGCACCTACCAGCAGACGGACCCCATACGGTGCTGTTGCCATGACCCTTAGCCTACGGCTGGGCGGATCGGTCGGGGGATCAGTACCCTGGGTCCCATGCCGACCACTGTCAACATGGGGATCCCGGGTGCTGCCAGCTCGGTCGTCGGCGATGTCGCTGGCAAACGTGTTCTGCTGGCCGAGCCGCGCGGTTACTGCGCCGGCGTCGACCGCGCCGTGGAGACCGTGGAGCGCGCGCTGGAGAAGCACGGCGCCCCGGTCTATGTCCGGCACGAGATCGTGCACAACCGCTACGTCGTCGACACCCTGGCCAAGGCCGGCGCCGTCTTCGTCGAGCAGACCGACGAGGTGCCCGAAGGGGCGATCGTGGTGTTCTCCGCCCACGGCGTCGCGCCCTGGGTGCACGAAGAGGCGGCCGCCCGCAATCTGCAGACCATCGACGCCACCTGCCCGTTGGTGACCAAAGTGCACAACGAGGCCAAGCGCTTCGCCCGCGACGACTACGACATCCTGCTCGTCGGCCACGAAGGGCACGAGGAGGTTGTCGGTACCGCCGGCGAGGCGCCCGACCATGTGCAGGTCGTCGACAATCCCGACGCCGTCGACAACGTCACCGTGCGCGACCCGAACAAGGTCGTGTGGCTGTCGCAGACGACGCTGAGCGTCGACGAGACGATGGAGACCGTGCGGCGCCTGCGGGAGAAGTTCCCGACGCTGCAGGACCCGCCCAGCGACGACATCTGCTACGCCACCCAGAACCGTCAAGTCGCGGTCAAGGCGATGGCCCCGGAGTGCGAGCTGGTGATCGTGGTCGGCTCCAAGAACTCGTCCAACTCGGTGCGGTTGGTCGAGGTCGCCCTGGGCGCGGGTTCGGACGCGGCGCATCTGGTCGACTACGCCGACGACATCGACCCGGCATGGCTGGAGGGCGTGACCACCGTCGGCGTCACCTCCGGAGCATCGGTGCCCGAAATCCTGGTGCGCGGGGTTCTGGACCGGCTCGCCGAGTACGGCTACGGCACGGTGCAGCCGGTCACCACCGCCAACGAGACGTTGGTGTTCGCGTTGCCGCGCGAGATCCGTCCGGCCCGCAGCTAGATGTCGTAATTCCAGCGATCGGCGTCACGGTTCGGTGCGGACCGCCGCCGGGGCGCTCCGTCGCCCTCCTCGCGGCCGCGATATCGCACCCGCGACACGGGATGGTGATCGCTGTCGGGACGCGGGCGGGAGCGCGGAGCAGGCTCGTAACCGCCGAACAGTTCGTATCCGTCGAAGCTGTCATTGCGCGGCGGGCGGGGACGTTGCGCGCGTGACGGACGATCCCGGTCCACTGCGTCGGGACGTTCGCGGTAGCCACGCTCGGCCCGGCGCCGTTCCCGGTCCCGAGGCGGCACGTCACCGCGGCGGGCACGCTCCTCGGCCGGACGGGTCCGCCGGCGTGGGCGGTCGGCCTGAGCATCAGCCGGTTGTGGCCGGCGTCGGCGTGGCCGGGCGACCTCGGCCGGATCGGCGTCCCTCGGCCGCGGCTGCCGCGACCGGCCCGCCGCCGGCGCGCGACGGGCGGGACGCTCCGCACGGGCACGGGCGGGTTTGGCCGGGTCGCGCCCGTCGGCCGTCCTGCGGCGGCGGGGCGGGTCGGCCTTGGGGCTGGACGTCTTGGACTCCAGACGGGAATTGATCATCGCCGTGAGGGTCGCGAGCACTCCGGGGCGCGGCGCTGCGTCGTCCTGACCCGCGGTGTCCCCGGCGTCCTCGGCGCGGCCGAGATACCAACGAGCGCCGCCGATCAACAGCACTGCCGCGGAGGTGAAGAACATCAGGGGGAAGCGTTCGATCAGCGGATAGCCGCAGTTGATCAGCAGATCCTTGAGCCCGTGGATGTTCGAGCTGTGCATCAGGAAGTACGCGCCCGGAACGACGGCGAAGAGAATCAGCGGCGGTTGGACGACGGCGGTGAACAGTCCCGACCGGCGCACCGACAGTACCGCTGCCACACAGCCGATCGCGTACAGCGAGCCGAAGACCTTCGTCAGGTTTCCGCCGCCGGATCCGGCGTCGAAGGCGAAACCCAACGCGCAACAGATCAACGCGACCGCGACTGCACCCCACCAGGGAAGTCCCGAGATATCTGGGTGTGCAGAGCGGTGCTCGGCCGGTACCGCCGGCCGCGTGCGCTGTGCTGACACATGTCGACCGTACCGGCTGCACCTGCCGGACGCCGCCAGCGGACGGTGGTGAGCCGATCACATCTGGCAGACTGTGGACTCCGTGGGCCTGAATCTGGGAATCGTCGGACTGCCGAACGTGGGGAAGTCGACGTTGTTCAACGCGTTGACGCGGAACAACGTGCTGGCTGCCAACTATCCGTTCGCGACCATCGAACCCAATGAAGGCGTGGTGGCCCTACCCGATCCGCGTCTGAACAAGCTCGCCGAGATCTTCGGCTCGGAGAAGATCGTGCCCGCGACCGTGACGTTCGTCGACATCGCCGGCATCGTCAAAGGAGCGTCCGAGGGCGCCGGGCTGGGCAACAAGTTCCTGGCCAACATCCGGGAGAGCGACGCCATCTGTCAGGTGGTGCGCGTCTTCGCCGACGACGACGTCGTGCACGTCGACGGGCGGGTCGACCCGAAGGCCGACATCGAGATCATCGAGACCGAGCTGATCCTGGCCGACATGCAGACCCTGGAGAAGGCGCTGCCGCGGCTGGAGAAGGAGGCCCGGACCCACAAGGAGCGCCGTCCGGTCCACGAGGCGGCGGCCGCGGCGCAGGACGTGCTGAACAGCGGCAAGACCCTGTTCTCGGCCGGTACCGATGTCAGCCTGCTGCGCGAGCTGAACCTGATGACCACCAAGCCGTTCCTGTACGTGTTCAACGCCGACGAGTCGGTGCTCACCGACGAGGCCAAGCAGGCCGAGCTGCGTGAGCTGGTCGCCCCCGCCGACGCGGTGTTCCTCGATGCCAAGATCGAGTCCGAACTGATCGAGCTGGACGACGAATCCGCCGCCGAGCTGCTGGAGTCCATCGGTCAGACCGAGCGTGGCCTGGATGCGTTGGCCCGCGCGGGTTTTCACACCCTGAACCTGCAGACTTACCTGACCGCCGGACCGAAGGAGGCCCGCGCCTGGACGATCCACCGCGGCGACACCGCGCCCAAGGCGGCCGGGGTCATCCACACCGACTTCGAGAAGGGCTTCATCAAAGCCGAGGTGGTGTCGTTCGACGACCTCGTCGAGGCCGGATCCATGGCAGCGGCCAAGGCGGCCGGCAAGGTCCGCATGGAGGGCAAGGACTACGTCATGGCCGACGGCGACGTCGTGGAGTTCAGGTTCAACGTCTGACGGCAACCCGACGACCGTGCCGACTCCGCGTGGCATCATGGAATGCATCAATGATGCGCCTGGAGGTGTCGAATGAGGACCACCGTCACGATCGATGACGAATTGCTCGCCAAGGCCGCCGAGCTGACGGGGGTGCGCGAGAACGTCGCACTGCTCAAGCGGGGCTTGCAAACGCTCATTCGGGTGGAGAGCGCTCGACGACTGGCTGCATTGGGCGGATCGGACCCCGAGGCGGAGGCTGCGCCGCGGCGACGTGGCACGCCGGAATGATTCTGGTCGACACGGCAGTCTGGCTCGATCATCTGCACGCCGCGGAGCCCAGGCTCGTCGAGCAGTTGGAACTCGATGCGGTGGGTTGCCATCCGCTGGTCGTCGAGGAGCTCGCGCTCGGCTCGATTGCCCAACGGGGTGTGGTGCTCGACCTGCTCGGGAACTTGGCGCAGTTCCCGACTGCGCAACATGCCGAGATTCTGCACCTCGTCGAACGCCGGCGGCTGTGGGGGCGTGGCCTGAGTGCGGTGGATGTACATCTGTTGGCCGCCGTCGTCATGGTGGAGGGAGCGAAACTCTGGACCAGGGACAAGCGATTGAAGGCGGTAGCGCTGGATGCGGGCGTCTTGACTTTCGACGAGTGACGCTGTTCGCCATAGGAATTGGGTGGAGTTCCGCTTCAGCGTGTGACCGATTCCGTTGCCCCAGTAGGTGACCGGTCCTCGAAGTACTGGACCAGGCAGAATTCGTGGCCTTCGGGATCGAGCATCGTCAGGACCACTCCCTCGTCGTAGTCGTGGCGGACGCCCGTCCACCGTCCGCCGAGGGCCTCGACCTGCTCGCGTCCCGCGCTGATGTCGTCGACCTGCACGTCCAGATGAATACGGACTTTTGCGACTTTCGGTTCGGGGACGCGCTGAAAGGTGAGCCGGGGTAGCTGGCCCGAGCGCGATCCCACCGTCGCCCAGTCCGGGTCGTTCCCATGCTCGTCGGTGTTTGGGATGCCCAGCAGCGCGGCCCAGAATGCCGACATGCGAAGGGGATCGGCACAATCGATCGTCAATCCGGACCAGCGGTTGGCCATGGTCGGTCTTCTCCTCTGCGGACACCAGCGTTCCGGCAGGATCCTTGCATGCGTCCACAACCTGGGCGGTGGCATTCAGGCGTCGGATGGTCAACCGGGCCGTCCGCGCACCACATGAGCGGGCAGGCGCTGAAGGCAGGTGTAGCGCGTACCGCCGGCAACTGGTTCCAGCGTGTCGGTCATGACGAACGGGAATCTGGAACGCACAGAACGGAGTTCCATCACCTTGTTCGTCTCGACGCGAGTGAAGACGCCGTACGGCGGACCCTTCTCAGCCCAGGTCTCGAGGAGTCCCCCGGGCGTCAGGAACCCGCACCGGCGGGACATTAGCGCCCGTGCCGCTCCAAGGCGACAGCTGAAAATAACTCGTACGCAACTTGTTTGCATTTGCGAGTACATCGGATCTGTCGATGTGCGAAAACTCCCGGCAGCTCTCGTGGGCGAGGATTACGATCCGACCATGCAGACAGTCCTGTTTGCACTGGGCCTGACTCTTTTCCTGCTGGGGCTCATTTCCGGGGCGGTGGCCTCCTCGGTGAGAAATCCGCGCATGGGACTCACCAGCCACTTGCAGGGGATGACGAACGGCCCGTTTCTCATCGCGGTGGGTCTGCTGTGGCCGTATCTCGACCTGCCCCATGTATGGGAGGTCGTGGCGGTCGTCTTGCTGGTCTACGGCACCTATGTCAACTGGCTGGCATGCCAGCTCGCGGCGGTCTGGGGTGCGGGCCGAAGGTTCGCACCTCTTGCGGCGGGCGACCACGTGGCGTCTGCACGCAAGGAAGCGGTGGTCGACGTTCTCCTGCTGTCTTTGGCCCCTACGATGATCGGCGCCACCATCATCCTCATCATCGGCGTCCTGCGCTGACGGTTGAGCCGGCCTGTGGCGAAGCGGGTGTGGGCGATAACGTTGTGCCACATGAGCCCTCACATCCGACGCGCTGACGCGGACGATCTCGAGCGCGCCGCCGACGTGCTCGCCGCGGCTTTCGACACCTACGCGTGGACCCGCTGGACCATTCCCGCCGACGATTACCCGCGCCGGTTACGACAACTGCAGCGGCTCTATCTCGGCTATGCGCACGCCGAGGGCATCGTGCTGGTCGACGATGACCGCACTGCGGTGATCGCGCTCGTGTCGCCGACGGCATCCGACCCGTCCGAAGACATGCTGCAGCGCGTCGCGGAATTGCACGGTGACCGCTGGAACGCCGTCACAGACGTGGCACTTCCGTCTCGGCCCCAGGACGCGTGGAATCTGGCCGGGCTCGGAGTTCTTCCGCACGCCCGGCAAGCCGGGCTCGGGAGAGCCCTGATCGACGCCGGGCTCGTAGCCGTCGGCGGTCCGGCGGTCCCGGTGACGCTCGAGACCTCCGATGAACGCAATGTACGACTCTACCAGCGTGCAGGTTTCGCCGTCACGGCCACCACAGAGATTCCGGGCGGGCCGGTGGTCCACTCGATGCTCAGATCGGGACGCGCGGGGCGCTGACGGCTGCGCCGAGCAGTCGTACATTGGGCCATATGACCGAAGACTGGCGCATCGATCGGATCGATGAGATCCGGTCGCTGATCAACCGAGCAGAACCCGACGTGATCGAAGAGATCAAGTGGCGTAAACCGTCGAATCCCGATGGTGTACCGGCCTTCTCGCTCGACGGACTGATCTGCACACTCGAGATGTACAAGGGCAAGGTCAAGGTGAACTTCGCCAAGGGATCGTCGATCAAGGACCCCGACGGCCTCTTCAACGCGAGCCTGCACGCCCCGGTGGGCCGCTCGATCGATCTGAAAGAAGACGACGAACTCGACCCTGACGCGTTCGTCGCGCTGATCCGGGAAGCGGTGCGAGTCAATCAGGCCAACAAGGCCAAGAAGAGCTAGCGCTATTCACGTGGCGTCAGCGCGAAGATCGGGATATCGCGGCCGGACTGCTCGGTCTTGGCGCGGTAGTCGGCGTAGCCGGGATAGACGCGTTCGGCGAGCCGGAACAGACGTGCATACTCGTCGGGGTCGGTGACCTGTCGCGCGGTGAAGGGTTCGCCGCCGAATTCACACTCGGGATTGGCCTTGAGGTTGTGGTACCACTGCGGGTGCTTGTCCCCGCCGAAGTTCGAGGCGATCAGCACCACGTCGGTGCCGTCGTGGAAGTACGTCAACTGCGTCACCCGGCGCTTCCCGGATTTCGCGCCGACGGTGACCAGCGGCGCGTTGATGATCGGGCCCATGTTGACGCGTCCGCGGGTCAACTTGAACAACAGCGGGTCCGTGCGGCGGGCCACGTGTCGGGCCAGGAACTGGCCCACCTTGGAACGGCCGAAACGAACACCCTGTTGGTACTTGGATCCACGCCTGCGATGCGGATCGACATAGCGCAGCGGCATAGCCGCAAACCTACCCGCGCAGCAAGAACGGGAAACCGGACCGAAGCCCGGTCATCGCGACTGGTAGGACACCATCGGATCACGGCTCTGCAGGGCCTCTCCGGACAACACGACCAACTCCGTCGGGGACACCCGATAGGTGGTGGCGGCGTTGCGCGCCTCGTAACCGGCAGCGATCGGACGTACGTCGTCGAGTTCGAGGTACGCGCCGTCGGTCAGGCGTTCACCCCGGTACTCGTAGTCATCGCCGCGGCTCCGGCAGATCACGATGGCGGCGCGGGCGGTACGTGCCGTCACGACCGCCGTGTCGCCGGAATCGCAGCGGGCCTTCGAGCCGACGAAGCCACGGTTGTCGACGTCTGACTGCTCGGCTGTCGGCGCCGCCGCGGCCGGCGGTGGTAGCGCCGGCGCCGGTGGCGGCAGCGTCGTGGGGATGGCCACGCGGGAGGTGGGCGTCGGCGGTGCGACTTCGGCGGCGGTCTTGGTCTGCGACGTCACCGGGGCCGTCTGGACGGCTGCGATGTCGTCGTTGCGGCTGGTGAGGAACAGGAACAGGATCGCGATGGTGCCGATCGAGGCGACCACGATCGCAAGGGCGGACAGCTTCGAGCCCAACATGCCCGACGGCCCCGTGTCGTGCGCGGGGGCATCGTCGATCGAGGTCGGCATGGCTGTTCTCCCTGGTGGCACCACAACACGTCGGCGTTACGAACAGCAAACCACCTTCGGGCTGCCCGCGCCGCGATCGGGGTCGGCGTTTCGCCGACCACGTCGGGTTCACACTGTCACGGCGATCTCGGCGCCCAGTCGGTACCCCCGGACCAGCGGCAGCTCGTCGCCGCTCCAGAACGAACCGGGGTCGAACCAGTTCCAGTGCTTCTCGGTCTGCAACAGACCCATTTCCTCGTAGGTGATCGCCACCGTCTCGGCGCAGTAGGCAGTCTCCAGACCCGTCGCGGACCGACGGGCCTTGCGGCGCTCGGCCCCCTGGCGAACCTTGTTGTGCACAAACGGAATTCCGCGGGTGAAGTCGCTGACCACCGGCAGCCGACCGCGCAGCCACCGGCCGGTCAACCGGGCGGTCGACGGAAACGGGGTGCCGTCCATCCGTGCGATCACCTTCAGGGCGCGGTCCTCCTGCTCCCGCGTGGCGTACGGCGTCAACTGGCGCAACCAGCACCGCTGCCCGTAGGTGTGGACCCACCGGTGCACAGCTTCGCGCAGGTCGTTGAGCTGCACGCCGCGATGGTGTGTGCCGGTCCAGAGGTCCAGCAGCTTGTCGCCGAGTTCGGCGTGCCAGATCAGCGGTGGCAGATCGTCGAGCGCCACCGTCATCCCGACGTGGTTGACCGGAGCGTTGGTCAACGATTGGATCGCCCGATCTGGTCCCGACTGGCCGCGGAACAACCAGATGTCGCCGGTCCGGGTCTCCTCCAGCGCACGGTCGAGGGTCACCGTGTGTGGCTTCATCCTGGCAGCTTAGGCAGACTGAGCTGCATGCGCGGGATATGGAAGTGGGTCGGGCTCGCCGGGGCGGCCGGCGTAGTCGCCGGCGGCGTCCTGGTGGCACGCGACCAGCGTCGGCGCACCTCCTACACCGCCGACGACATCCGTGCGCGCCTGCACAAGCGGCTGGCCGACGCAGAACAGGCCGATACTCACGGCAGCCCGACCGGATAGAGGGTGTGGGTTCCGGCGAAGCCCTTGAGTTCGGTGTCGCGACCGCCGACGAAAACGATGTCGTCGCACTCGGCGACCGCATCGCGGACCGCCTGGCTCACCAGGATCTCGCCCCCGTCGGCCTGCCCGGCCACCCGGGCCGCCATGGCGACATTACGGCCGAACAGGTCGTCACCGCGCAGTACCGACTTGCCGCTGTGAATCCCTATGCGCACCTTGATGTCCCGTGAGCGTCGCCGAAGACCGTCCTGAATCGCCATGGCACACCGCACCGCCTGCTCGGGGCGGCCGAACGCCACCATGAAGCCGTCGCCCTGACTCTTGACGACATAGCCGTCGTGGCGGTCGACGAGTCGACGAACCTCCTTGTCGTGCTTACCGATCAACCGCACGTAGGCCCGGTCGCCGATGCGCTCGTTGAGGGCCGTGGACTCCTCGATGTCGGAGAACATGATCGCGACCCGCCCGCCGGGAGCCACTTTGGCCAGGTCGGGTCGTTCCACCTCGGCCCAGTCGGCCAACTCCTCGATCGAGGAACGCACCACGGCCCCCAGCCCGTCGCGGCGCAACATGTTGGCCGTCTGCCACACCGTCCTGACGGCCTTCGTGCTGCCGGAGACCAGAAGCTGGCGGGTGTCGAGGCGTCGGCGCAGATCTTCGGCTTCATCCCGCGCTGCGGCGAGACGTTTCGTCTGCACCAGCAGCGCCACCGCAAGGGCCACGCTCACAGGGGCCAGTAGGCACAGCGCGATCAGGGATGCGGTCACGACGTCGGATCCGAACGCAGTTCTACACGAACGCGGACATCACGGCTTCCATGTCGAAGTAGTCGCGCCAGGCCGCGATGCGGCCGTCGACGATCTCGAAGACGCCTGCCACCGGCAGCGAGATCTGCCGACCGTCCTTCAGGCGCAGCACGTCGGTCCGTTCGTTGAACACCAGAGCACCCGAGCTGACCTGGCGGTGAATCACGAAGTCGATGCCGTCGGTCATGGCGGTGAACTCGCCGATGAACGCCTTGATGGCATCGTGGCCGACCGCCGGCTCCATCGGAATATTGTGATACACACCGTCTTCCGTGAAGTAACTGGCCAGCTCCTCTGGATCGGGAGCAGACCATTTGGCGCAGAACTCGGTCACGATGTCCTCGGGTGTGCGTGTCATCGTTCGATCAAACCCACCGACCGGCACAAGAGCAAGTCCCTTCCCGGGAGTTACTCCCGCAGAACGAAATCGACGACGACCTCGGAGAATGCGTCGTTGTCGTCGCCGGCGGCGGTATGGCCCGCACCGGACAGTTCGGCGAACTCGGCCGACGGCACCTTCGACAGGAAGTCGGTGACGGCCTCCTCGCTGACCACATCGGAGAGCTTGCCCCGGATCAGCAGGATCGGGATCCCGAGCTCCACGGCCGCCTGCTCGAGCAGTTCCACGCGGACGAAGGGATCCTCGTTGGGTTTGGTCAGGAATGCCGGATCCCAATGCCAGTACCAACGACCGTCGCGCAACCGCAGATTCTTCTTCAGACCTTCGGGGCTGCGCGGCTTGGTGCGGTGCGGGAGATAGGCGGCGACCGCATCTGCGGCCTCCTCCAGCGTCTCGAACCCGTCGATGTTGCTGAACATGAAGTCGCGGATGCGTGCGCTGCCGTGCTTCTCGTAGCGCGGGACGACGTCGACGAGGACCAGGCGGCAGACGTTGTCGCGGCCGGCCCGGCGCGCGGTCAGGATCCCGGTCAGCCCGCCCATGCTCGCGCCGATCAGCACGGTGGGACGGCCGATCTGGGCGAGGACCTCCAGCGTGTCGGCGCACAGCGCCTCAAGGGTGTAGTCGGCTGTGGGGGACCGGTCACTGTCGCCGTGTCCGCGGCTGTCGAGCGCGACCACGTGCACACCGCGCGTGGCAAGGATCTGTCCGGTCTTCTTCCACGAGTAGCGGTTCTGGCCTCCGCCGTGCAGCATCAGCACCGAAGGTCGCGACGCGTCGAATCCGGCCGTCTGGTCGGGGTTGTTCCACTCGTCGGCGACCAACGTGAGGTCGCCGGAACCGCGGAACTCTCGTGTCGCCGGTTCGGTGCGGTCAGTGCTCACAGGCGTCCTCTCCACTCCAGATAACCGCCGCTCACGTTACTGGGAGTGCCTCCGAGCGGGTGTCTGGGGCTGGGATCGTTGACCGAAGACCTAAAATTGGCGGCTGTGCCAATTAATCTGCGCGAGCGGGAGCGCGCGGCGATCATCGATGCCGCGTACCGCTGCGTCGCCGAAGCCGGCGACGAGCCGGTGCGGATGTCGACCATCCTCGCGAATGCCGGTGTCTCCAGCCGAGCCTTCTACCGGCATTTCTCCTCGAAAGACGACCTGTTGCTCGCCCTGGTCGCCCAGGAATGCGACCTGCTGGCGGCCGACTTGGACCGCATCGCCGATCGGGACACCGACAGCCCCGCCGACCAACTCGCTGCGTGGCTCGCCACCATGTTCGAGGTCAGCCCCGAGCCGAGGCACCGACTGCGTTTCGCGGCGCTGGACTCCGACGAGGTGCGCGCGGCCGCGGGTTACCGGGACGTCAGGGAGAGGTGTTTCGCCGCGCGGGAGCGTTCGCTGGCCCGGATACTGACGCGGGGCCGACTCGAAGGTTCGCTGCCGTCCACTGACCCGGAGATCGACGCGATGGCCATCAGCGCGCTGGTCAGCCGGGTCCTGGTGGGGCAGAGGACGGTCGACGCCGAGGCGTTCACCCGGGCGCGGATCCAGGTGACGGAGTTCGCATCACGCGCCGTGGGCGCCTGGTTGCCGATGAAGTCGGAGGTCGCGAGCAGTCTTCGCAACTGACGCACCGCCGACCTCGAGGACGCGGTTGTCGATGCGTGAGCGACCGTGCGGCACCGCGTGACGCACGGCCACCGGGGACCTGCGTCGTCGGTCCCGATTTCGGTGATATCCGGTTCAGCGGGTCCTGGCATGTGTAACGTCAGCGCCACCTGATCGGGACCAGGCCGGTTGTGGGAGGACTATGACGGTGAGGTGCGCACGAGAAGGGACCGGATAGATGGTCGCTTCGGGCGTCGTCGCCAAGCCTGTTCGTGCTGTCGGCGGGTTCTTCTCGATGGCGCTCGACACCTTCGTGGCCATGTTCAAGCCGCCGTTCGCCTGGAACGAGTTCATCTCCCAATCCTGGTTCGTCGCGCGCGTGTCCATCGTGCCGACGTTGATGCTGACCATCCCGTACACGGTTCTGCTGACGTTCACCTTCAACATCCTGCTGCGCGAATTCGGTGCCGCCGACTTCTCCGGTACCGGCGCCGCGCTCGGTACCGTCCGCCAGATCGGCCCGATCGTGACGGTGTTGGTGGTCGCCGGCGCCGGGGCGACCGCGATGTGCGCGGACCTGGGTGCCCGCACCATCCGTGAGGAACTCGATGCGCTCCGGGTGATGGGTATCAATCCGATTCAGGCCCTTGTGGTTCCGCGTGTCCTGGCCGCCACGTTGGTGTCGCTGGCGCTGTCGGCCACCGTGATCCTGGTCGGCCTGGCCGGGGCGTACTTCTTCTGCGTCTACATCCAGAACGTCTCACCGGGTGCGTTCGCAGCGGGTCTGACGCTGATCATCGGTGCGCCGGACGTGACCATCGCGTTGATCAAGGCCGCACTGTTCGGTCTCTCGGCCGGGTTGATCGCCTGTTACAAAGGGATTTCCGTCGGCGGCGGGCCGGCCGGTGTCGGCAACGCGGTGAACGAAACCGTGGTGTTCACCTTCATGGCGTTGTTCGCCATCAACGTGGTCGCCACTGCGGTTGCGGTGAAGGTGACGATGTGACGATCTCCCGGCCGCACTCCCAGTTCCCCTGGCTCAAGAAGCGATTCCGGTCGCTGGCGGATCCGTGGAACCAGGTCGGTGTGCAGACCAAGTTCTACGGGCGCACCCTGCGGTCGACGGTGATGGCGGTGACGCGATACCGCATCGAGCTGATGCGTCTGATCGCCCAGATGGGGCTCGGTGCCGGTGCGCTGATCATCGTCGGCGGGACGGTGGCCATCGTCGGCTTCCTCACCGTGACGACGGGCGCCCTGGTTGCGGTGCAGGGCTACACCGACTTTGCCGAGATCGGTGTGGAGGCACTGACCGGTTTCGCGTCCGCGTTCTTCAACGTGCGTTTGATCGCCCCCGGCACCACCGCCATCGCGTTGTCGGCGACCATCGGTGCCGGCGCCACCGCGCAGTTGGGGGCCATGCGGATCAACGAGGAAATCGATGCGCTGGAAGTGATGGGCATCCGCAGCGTCGCTTATCTGGCCTCGACCCGCGTGGTGGCGGGCCTGCTCGTGGTCATCCCGCTGTACTGCGTCGGTGTGCTCGCCGCGTTCTGGGCGGCGCGTTTCGGCACCACCGTGCTTTACGGGCAATCCAGCGGTGTCTACGACCATTACTTCCGCACCTTCCTCAACCCCACCGACCTGTTCTGGTCGTTCATCCAATGCGTGGCGCTGGCCGTGGTGATCATGTTGGTGCACACCTACTACGGATTCACCGCCCGTGGCGGGCCCGCCGGCGTGGGTGAAGCCGTCGGTCGTGCGGTCCGCACCTCGCTGATCGTCTCCGCGTTCGTGCTCGTGATGATTTCGCTTGCGGTGTACGGACAAACCGGCAACTTCAACCTGGCGGGCTGAGGCGATGGACGACGAAGGCCTCAAACCAGGTTGGTGGACGCTGATACTGGTCGTGCTGTTCGTGGCGGCGATCTGGCTGACCTACGCCCAGTTCACCGGTTCGTTGCGCTCCACGGTCCCGGTCACGTTGACCTCGGACCGGGCAGGCCTGGTGATGGAGACCAACGCGAAGGTGAAGTTGCGCGGGGTGCAGGTCGGGCGGGTCGCCGAGATCGCGCCGACGGGGCAGCGGGATCCGCAGGTGGCGCTGAAGCTGGAGATCGACCAGGACCAGGTGCAGTACATCCCGGCCAACGTCGAGGCCCAGATCCGCGCCACCACCATCTTCGGGGCCAAGTTCGTCGACCTCGTCTTCCCCGAGAACCCCAGCGGCCACATCGAAGCCAACCAGACACTGCGGTCGCGCAACGTGACCACCGAGGTCAACACGGTCTTCGAGAACCTCGTCGAGGTGCTCGATCACATCGACGCGGCCAAACTCAACAGCACGCTCTCGGCGCTGGCCGACGGTGTGCGCGGTCAGGGGGAACTGATCGGTCGGGCCACCACCGACGCGAACCAGGTTCTGCTGGCACTCAACCCGCGCAACGAGACCATCACGCGCGACCTGCGGGCGCTGACGCAGTTCAACGAAACCTACAGTGCCGCAGCGCAGGACATCCTGACCACCTTGGACGCGGCGAGTACCACCAGCGAGACCGTGGTCCGCCAGTCCAAGGACCTCGACGCGCTGCTGCTGTCGACGATCGGGTTGTCCAACAGCGGTATCAACCTGCTGGCACCCAACCAGCAGAACCTGGTCGACGCGATCAATGTGCTGGCGCCCACGACGAACCTGCTGCACAAGTACTCGCCGTCCTTCACGTGTCTGCTGCTCGGCGCGAAGCAGCTGCTCGACGGGGGCGGCTACGAGGCTCCCGGCGGCAACGGACGCACCATCGTGTTCGACGCCGCGTTGACGTTCGGTGACGACCCGTACAAGTACCCGCAGCATCTGCCGATCGTCGGCGCCAAGGGCGGCCCCGGCGGCAAGCCCGGATGTGGTTCGCTGCCGAAGGTTTCGGAGAACTGGCCGGTACGCCAGCTGATCACGAACACCGGCTTCGGCAACGGTCTGGACTGGCGGCCCAACCCGGGCATCGCGTTCCCGACCTACGGCAACTGGTTGCCGGTCACCCGCGCCGTACCCGAACCGCCGAGCATCCGGAACCTGCAGGGCGGCCCGGCGATCGGACCGGTGCCGTACCCGGGCGCACCCGCCTACGGTGCGCAGCTGTACGCGCCCGACGGGACGCCGCTGTGGCCGGGACTGCCGCCCGCCCCGCCGCCGGGCGCCCCGCGCGACCCCGGTCCGCGGCCGGGCTCCGAGCCGTTCGTGGTGGCCCATCCGGCCCAGATGCAGCCCACCGCAGTGCCGTATCCGCCGGTGATCCCGCCGGTACCCGCAGCACCCGGCCCGCCCTGACCCGCCCGCCCACCGACCCGACCAACGACGAGAGGTAACCGATGACAGGCAACATCCGACGAGACGCGCTGCGTCTCGGCGTGTTCCTGGCGGTGTGCCTGCTCGGCGTGTTCGGGCTGTTCGCGGTGTTCGGGCAGCTGCGATTCGGGGAGAAGGCTCACCAGTACCGCGCGGAGTTCGTCAACGTGACCGGACTGGAGACCAACGACTTCGTCCGGATCGCCGGTGTCGAGGTCGGTCAGGTGAAGAAGGTCGAGATACAGCCCGACACCACGGCATTGGTCGAGTTCACCGCAGACGAGTCGGTGGTGCTGACCGAGGGCAGCCGCGCCGTCATCCGCTACGACGACCTGATCGGCGGGCGTTATCTGGCGCTGGAGGAAGGTGCCGGCGGCGTGAAGAAGCTCAGCGCCGGTGACACCATCCCGCTGGCCCGCACGTCGCCGGCTCTCGACCTCGACGCGCTGCTCGGCGGGTTCCGTCCACTGTTCCGCGCGCTGGACCCCGATCAGATGAATGCCCTGTCAGAACAACTCATCACCGCGCTGCAGGGTCAGGGCGGCACCATCAATTCGTTCCTGGCCCAGACCGCGGCGCTGACCACCACACTGGCCGACCGCGACCAGCTGATCGGCGATGTGATCGTCAACCTCAACACGGTGCTCGGCTCGCTGGGTGACCAGAACGAACAGTTCGACAAGGCCGTGGTGGCGCTGTCCGAACTGGTGGAGGGCCTGGAGAACCGGCGCGAGGACATCAGCACCGGACTGGCCTACACCAACGCCGCCGCGGGGAGCATCGCCGACCTCCTCGACGAAGCCAGGCCTCCGCTGCAGAAGGTCGTGTCCGAGACCGACCGGACGGCCGGGATCGTCGTCGCCGACCACGAGTACTTCGACAACTTGATCAACACGTTGCCCGACGCCTACCAGGCCCTGGCCCGGCAGGGCATCTACGGCGACTTCTTCAGCTTCTACCTGTGTGACATCGTGCTCAAGCTCAACGGCAAAGGCGGGCAACCGGTTTACGTCAAGGTGGCCGGTCAGTCCAGCGGGAGGTGCGCGCCGCGATGAAGCCGTTCAGTGAGCGCAACCAGTTTGTCATCGGAGGCATCGGCCTGGCGGTGACGGCTGGGGTGGTGCTGGGCTCGCTCAACTACGACAAGCTGCCGTTCTTCAGTTCCGGGCGCGAATACACCGCCCATTTCGCCGAAGCCGGTGGGTTGACCACCGACTCGATGGTGCATGTCTCGGGTTTCAAAGTGGGCCAGGTCAAGTCGATCGATCTGGACGGTCCCCGGGTCCTGGTCACGTTCACCGTCGACGAGGACATCCGGCTCGGTGACCGCACCGAGGCCGCCATCAAGACCAAAGGTCTGTTGGGCACCAAGCTGCTCGAGGTCACCGCGCGCGGTGAGGGGCAGCAGGAGGGCACGATCCCGCTCGAACGCACCCGGTCGCCCTACCAACTGCCCGACGCTCTGGGCGACCTCGCCGCCACGATCAGCGGCCTGGACACCGATCAGCTGTCGGAGTCCTTGCGGGTGTTGTCGGCGACGTTCGCCGACACCCCGCCGCAGTTGCGCGTTGCCGTCGAGGGTGTGGCGCGCTTCTCCGACACCCTCAACGAGCGTGACGCCGAGCTGCGCAGCCTGCTCGCCAACGCCAACAAGGCCACCACGGTCCTGGCCGAGCGCAGCGACCAGGTGGTCGGCCTGGTCTCCAACACCAACGCACTGCTGGCCTCGTTGCGGGCCCAAAGTGCTGCGCTGGACGAGATCTCGGGCAACATCTCCGGTCTGAGCCGGCAGTTGCAGGGCTTCATCGGTGAGAACCGGGCGACGATGAAACCCGCCCTGGACAAACTCAACGGTGTCCTGACCATCTTGGACAACCGCAAGGAACGTCTGCAGAGATCGCTGACGCTGCTCAACGGCTACTCGATGTCCCTGGGCGAATCGGTGTCGTCGGGTCCGTTCTTCAAGACCTACGTGGCCAACCTGCTGCCCGGGCAGTTCCTGCAGCCGTTCATCGATGTGGCGTTCTCCGACCTGGGTCTGGACCCCAACGTGCTGGCACCCTCGCAGCGCAGCGACCCGCCGGTCGGTCAGCCCGGCACCCCCGCGATGCCGGTTCCGTACCCGCGGACCGGGCAGGGCGGCGAACCGCGGCTGACGCTGCCCGACGCGATCACCGGTAATCCCGGTGATCAGGGCTGCGGCCCGCCCGGGCTGCCGCTGCCCGGCCCGACCGGCTGCTACCCGTACCGCGAGCCGCCGCCCGCGCCGCCGCCGGGTGGCCCGCCGCCGGGTCCGCCCGCCGCCGCGCCGCCCGGTCTGGAGTCCATCCCCTTGCCGACGCCCAACCCGGTCTTCGTCCCGGCACCCGGTGAGGCGCCGCCGCTGCACTCCGGGGGGGACCGATGAGAAACTCCCGCACCTGGGTCGCCGCCGTGCTGGTGCTGCTGCTGGCGGCCGGCGTCGCCACGCTGGTGCGCACCACCGATCGCGTCAACCGCGTGAACGTGGTGGCCTACTTCGACAACAGCAACGGCATCTATGTCGGAGACGACGTCCGCGTCCTCGGCGTGCCGGTCGGCCGCATCGTGGCCATCGAGCCCGAACCGGAGCGGGTCAAGATCTCGTTCTGGTACGACGACCGCTACGACGTGCCCGCCGATGCGAACGCAGCGATCCTGTCACCGGCGTTGGTGACCTCCCGCGCGATTCAGCTGACCCCCGCCTACACCGGGGGACCGGTCATGGAGGACAACACCGTCATCCCACAGGACCGCACCGTGGTGCCGGTCGAATGGGACCAGGTCCGCAGCCAGCTGCAGCGACTCAGCGAGACCCTGCAACCCACCGAGCCCGGAGATGTCAGCCCGCTCGGGTCTGCGATCAACACCACCGCCGAGAACCTGCGCGGCCAGGGCGCCGACATCCGCCAGACGGTCATCAAGCTGTCCCAAGCGGTTTCGGCGCTCGGCGACCACAGCACCGACGTCTTCTCCACGGTCAAGAACCTCGCCACACTGGTGTCGGCGCTGCAGGACAGTACCACCCTGATGCGTCAGCTCAACCAGAACCTGGCCTCGGTCACCGGTTTGTTGGCCGACGACCCCGGCGAGGTCGCCGATGCCGTCCGCGATCTCGACGCCGTCGTGGGGGAGGTGCAGTCGTTCGTCGCCGAGAACCGCGAGGCGTTGGGCACCACGTCGGACAAGCTGGCCGGTGTCACCACCGCGCTGAACGAGAGCCTCGACGACATCAAGCAGTTCCTCCACGTCGCACCCACGACGTTCCAGAACTACGTCAACATCTGGCAGCCCGCCCAGGGCGCGGTGAGCAGCGTGCCGATGATCAACAACTTCGCCAACCCGATCCAGTTCCTGTGCGGCGCAGTGCAGGCCGCGTCGCGGCTGGGTGCCGAGGAGTCCGCCAAACTCTGCGTCCAGTACCTGGCGCCGATCATCAAGAACCGGCAGTACAACTTCCCGCCGATCGGTCAGAACCTGCTCGTGGGCGCCAGCGCCCGCCCCAATGAGCTGACCTACAGCGAGGATTGGTTGCGGCCGGACTACATCCCGCCGCCCGGCCCGCCGCCGCCAGGGCTGCCCACGCCGCTGGGCGTGGAACCCGAGACCGTGTCGCCGGACACGCCGCCGCTGGCCGCCGAGGTGGCCACGCCGACCAATCCCGACGACGGGCTGCACGGCATGATGGTGCCGCACGGAGCCGGATCATGAGGCCGACCACGCGGGGTGCCCGCGCCGGCGCGGCGATCGTGGCGGTGGCGGTCGCGCTGTCCGGATGCGGATGGCGTGGCCTGAACTCGGTTCCGCTGCCCGGTGTGCAAGGCGTGGGGCCGGACGCGATCACCGTGCAGGCCCAGATGGCCGACGTCGACAACCTCGAGCCGAACTCCCGTGTGCGGGTGGGTGATGCGAACGTCGGCACCGTGACCCGCATCGAACGGCAGGGCTGGAACGCTCTGGTCACGATCTCCCTGCGCGACGATGTCGTGCTGCCCGCCAACGCGACCGCCAGACTGGGCCAGACCAGCCTGCTGGGCAGTCAGCACATCGAGCTGGCGGCGCCGACCGACGCCGAACCGGAGGGCCGCCTCGCTGACGGGGCGGTGATCCCCTTGGCGTCGTCGGGGGCCTACCCGACCACCGAGCAGGCATTGGCGGCGGTCGCGCTGCTGCTCAACGGTGGTGGCCTGGCCAACATCGGTGACATCACCGAAGCGCTGAGCACCGCGTTCACCGGCCGGGAGAACGACCTGCGCAGCCTGATCGAACAGCTCGACATCGCGATCGGCCACCTCGACGACCAGAAGGGCGACATCATCGCCACGTCCGAGAGTCTGAACGATCTCGTCGGACAGATAGCCGAGCAGAAACCCGTGGTGGACAAGGCATTACGCACCATCCCCGATGCGTTGGCGGTGCTGCGCGACCAGCGTGACATGCTCTCCGAGGCGCTGGTGCAGCTCGGCCGATTCAGTGCGCTGGCCGCGGATTCGGTCAATCAGACGCGGGAAGCGCTGGTCGCCGAGCTCAAGGACCTCGGTCCGGTGCTGCAGTCCCTGGCCGATGCGGGGCCGGCGCTGACCCGCGCGCTGAGCTTCCTGCCCACGTTCCCGTTTCCCAAAGAGACGTTGACGAACTGGATGCGCGGCGACTACGCCAACCTCACGCTCGTCGTCGACATGACGTTGAGTCGCATCGACTCCGGCTTCTTCACCGGAACCCGCTGGGAGTGCAACCTGACGTGGCTGGAACTGCAGTGGGGCCGCACCATCGGCCAGTTCCCCAGCCCGTGCAACCACAACGTCCCGCCGCCGGGCGGCAACCCGCTGGTGGCGCCGTACCGCTGGGATCAGGGGCGTTGACATGCGAGTGACGCGGCAGATGGTGATTCAGCTGATCATCTTCTCGGTGTTGGCCGTGACGGCCCTGGGCATCATGGTGTTCAACTACATGCGGGTGCCCGAACTGGTGGGCATCGGGCAGTACAACGTGACGCTGGAACTGCCCGAGACGGGCGGGCTCTACGAACGCAGCAACGTGACCTACCGCGGCACCCAGGTCGGCATCGTCAAGAGCGTCGGCCTCTCCGACCGCGGTGTACGTGCGGAGCTGTCGCTGAACTCCGATGTCGCGATCCCCGCCGACGTCATCGCCGAGGTACGCAGCCAGTCCGCGGTCGGCGAACAGTTCGTGCAGTTGCTCCCGCAGAGCGCCGGCGGACCGGAACTGCGCGACGGGGACGTCATCCCCGAGGACCGCGCGCGCGTCCCGTCCGACGTCAACACCGTGCTGGAGCTGACCAACGAAGGGCTGCAGGCCATTCCGAAGGAGAACCTCCAGACGGTCGTCGACGAGGCGTACCAGGCCGTCGGTGGGCTCGGACCCGAACTGCGCCGGCTGGTCAGCGGTTCGTCGGACCTCGCGATCGATGCGCGGGAGAACCTCGACTCGCTGACCACCCTGATCGACCAGTCCGAGCCGGTGCTCGATTCGCAGATCGACACCTCCGACTCCATTCAGGCGTGGGCGGCCAACCTGGCGTCGGTCACCGATCAGCTGCGCGGCCAGGACGGTGCGGTGTCGGGCATCCTCGCCAAGGGGCCGGGCGCCGCCGAGGAGGGCCGGGCGCTGTTCGACCGGCTGTCGCCGACGTTGCCGATCGTGCTGGCCAACCTGGTCAGCGTCGGCGAGGTGGCCGTCACCTACCAGCCCAGCCTCGAACAGCTGCTGGTGCTGCTGCCGCAAGGCACGGCGGTCACCCAGGCGCTCGGCGTCCACAAGTCGGGAACCATCCAGGACTACAAGGGCGACGCGCTGGTGTTCAACCTCAACCTGAACCTGCCGCCGCCGTGCACCACCGGCTTCCTGCCGGCCCAGCAGCAGCGGTCGCCGGTGTTCGAGGACTACCCCGATCGTCCGGCCGGCGACGTGTACTGCCGCGTGCCGCAGGACGGGCCCTTCAACGTGCGCGGCGCCCGCAACCTTCCGTGTGTCACGGTCCCCGGAAAGCGCGCCCCTACGGTAAAGATGTGCGAGAGCAACGAGAACTACGTGCCGTTGAACGACGGCTACAACTGGAAGGGCGACCCGAACGCGACGCTGTCCGGGCAGGGCGTCCCGCAGCTGCCGCCGGGTGAATCCGCGGCGCAGGCGCCCCCGGCGCCCGCACCGACGACGCCTCCGATGGCAGCCGCCGAGTACGACCCGGAAAGCGGCACGTACGTTGGTCCGGACGGACGGGTGCACACCCAGTCCAACCTGGCCGGTAGTGCCGCAGAGGAGCGAACATGGCAGACGATGCTGCTGCCCCCGACGGGGAGCTGAAGCAGCCGACCGACGATCAGACGACCGTCGACGAGACGCAGTCCGACGAGACGCAGGAGTACGACGAGGCCGCCGCGGCAGCCGAAGACGACGAGGCACCCGCACGCAAGCCGATGTCGCACGTCAAGCTCGCGCTCATCGCCGGGCTCGTCGGGGTGCTCGCGTTGACCGGCGTGACCGGTTGGCTCGGTTACCGCGCCTATGAAGCCCACCAGGCGCAGCAGCAACGCGACTTGTTCGTCCAGGTCGGGCGGCAGGGCGCGCTGAACCTGACCACCATCGATTTCGAGAACGCCGAAGCCGACGTGCAGCGCATCCTCGACTCGGCGACGGGAACGTTCTACGACGACTTCCAACAGCGTGCGCAGCCGTTCGTCGACGTGGTCAAGCAGGCGCAGTCCAAGTCGGAGGGCACGATCGCCGAGGCGGGACTGGAGTCCTACACCGACGGTCAGGCCACCGTGCTCGTCGCGGTCACCGTGCGCACGTCCAACGCCGGCGCCCCCGAACAGCAACCCCGAGCCTGGAGGATGCGGATCACCGTGCAAGAGGTCAGCGGCGAGGCCAAGGTGTCGAAGGTGGACTTCGTGCCATGAGTGACGACGTTAAGAAGGACGACTCGAAGAACGACGGGACCGCCGCTGACGTGGAGACCACCGAAGCGGTCGAGGAGACCGAGGCCGCCGACCAGAGCGACGAGACCGAGGCGACCGACCAGGAGCCGGCAGCGGTCTCCCCGAAGCGGACCGTCCAATGGAAACGTGTCGTGGCGTTCGGGCTGTTGCCCGCGCTCGCGCTGATTCTCGCGCTGGGCGCCGGCTATCTGAAGTACCTCGGCGACACCTTCGAGGACGGGACCGTCGCCGTGGATCCGAGCCCGCCGCTGTCACCGGCGGAGGCGTCGATCCAGGCGGCCAAGGACAGCACCATCGCGCTGTTGTCGTACACGCCCGACAAGGTCGAGGAGCAACTCGGCGCGGCCCGTGACCTGCTCACCGGCGAGTTCCGCGACTCCTATACCGACCTGACCAACGACGTGGTGATCCCCGGCGCCAAGGAGAAGCAGATCTCCGCCGTCGCGTCGGTGCCGGCCGCGGCGTCGGTGTCGGTCAGCTCCGACGAAGCGGTCGTCTTGTTGTTCGTCAACCAGACGGTCAACGTCGGTCAGGACCCGCCCACCGACACCGCCTCGAGCGTGCGCGTGACGCTCGAGAAGGTCGACGGCCGCTGGCTGATCTCGCAGTTCGACCCGGTCTAGCCTGCGTCCGGACGTCCCGGGTGGCTGCGAGCCAGAAGTGGCAGTAACACGCGGCGCGGCGCCACCCGGTACAGCAGGGCTGCGACGCGGTTGGCGTAGCCCGGCACGATGACCGCGCGGCCGCGCGCCAGTCCGTCGACGGCCGCTGCGGCCACCTTCTCGGGTGCCACCCAGAGAAACCGGGGCAGCATCTTCTCGGCTTTGGCGTCGGGGATCCCGGCGCGTTCCCCGAATCCGGTCCGGACGGGTCCCGGGCACAACACCGAGGCCGTCACGCCGGTGCCGCGCAGTTCCTCCCGCATCGCCTCGGTGTAGGACAGCACGAACGCTTTGGCCGCGCCGTAGGACGCCTGGAACGGCACCGGGCCGAACGCCCCCACGGAGGCGACGTTGAGCACGGCGCCGCACCGGCGGGCCACCATCGCGGGGACGAAGCGTCCACAGAGGTCGACGACGGCGGCGACGTCGAGTTCGATCAGCGCCAGCTCGTCGGGCACCGCAACGTCGGCCACCCGGCCGACGTTCGCCGCGCCGGCGTTGTTGACCAGGATCCCGACCTCCAGACCGAGCTCTGACACCCGCTGCGGGAGCGCCGCGCGTGCGGCCGGGTCGGTCAGATCGGCGGGCAGCACATGCGCCGTCGACCCGAGCGTCTCGGCCAGCGCCTGCAGACGATCGGTGTCCCGGGCGACGAGGATCACCGGGTGGCCTCGCCGCGACAACTCGCGCGCGATGTGCGTGCCGATGCCCGACGACGCGCCGGTGACCAGCGCCGCGGCCGACCGGTCCCCGGTACCCGGCAGCAGCGACACGCGCCAGAGCTTAGCCTGGCCGCCATGACCGTGCGCCGACTTGCTGCGGTGGACGCGCAGTTCCACTGGATCTCACGGGCGATCCCGAGCGACCAGTTCCTCCTCTACGCGTTCGACGGGTGCGCCGCCGATCAGCATCAGGCACTCGAGGAGATTCGTCTGCGTGCGCGCCGGTGCACCGACCTGGGTCTGCGGATCGACGACGCCACCTTCTGGCGCCATCCGGCATGGGTGCCACGGCCGGTCACGAGCGAGCAGATCCGCGTGCACGACCTCGCCGAACCCGCGTGGCAACACTGCTTGGACGCTGTGTCGGCGCTGACCGACGATCCGCTCGACGCCCGCGAGGCCACCTGGCGGCTGCACGTGTTCCCGCGCATCGAGCAGATCCCCGGCGCGGGCGTCGGAGCGGTGGTCGTGCTGCAGATCTCGCACGCGCTCGCCGACGGTGTGCGGGCCTCGGCGCTCGCGGCGTACCTGTTGGGACGCGACACCGACGTGCCCGCGGTGAGCGGGCCGTCCTCGTCGGTGGCGACGCTGCCGTGGCGCGCGTGGCGTTCCGCCCGCCTGCACCGCCGGCTGGTTCATGACACTGCGGCGGGACTTGTTCCCCCGCAGGCGAAGTCGCGGCCCGCGCTGCGCACCAACGCGACCCCCGAGGGCGCGCGGCACCTGCACACCCTGCTGTGTTCGCGCGCGCAGTTCACCGGCGTGACGGTGACCGTCGCGGTGCTGGCGGCGATCGCCGAGGCGTTGTCGGGCCATCTGCGCGACATCGGCGAGGACCCGACGCAGTTGGGGGCGGAGATCCCGATGGCCAAAGGTGGGCCGCGTCGCGCGTTCAACCACTTCGGCAACGTCGGGGTGGACCTGTTCCCCGATCTGGACCCTCCCGCACGGGTCCGCGCCATCGCCGCCGAGATGTACGCACGTCGGCGTCGAGGCACCCACCCGGCGATGCGCGCCGAGTCGGCAGCCTTCGCGGCGGTACCGGCCCCGGTGTTGCGTTGGGGCATGGGTCATTTCGATCCGAATGTTCGCTCACCGACGGTCACCGGGAACACCGTGGTGTCCAGTGTCAACCGTGGACCGAAGGACGTGACCTACGGCGGTGCGACGGTGGTCTTGACGGCCGGCTTCCCGAGCCTGTCGCCGATGATGGGGGTCACCCACGGCGTGCACGGCATCGGGGACACCGTCGCGGTCAGCGTGCACGCCGCCGACTCGGCGATCGGTGACCTCGACGCCTACCTCGACCGACTCCGGCACGCGCTGTCGCCGTGATCCGCCGAAATTGCATTCCACGCGCGTCAAGACGCCTCACATCGCGCGCTGGACGCAATCTCGGCGCGACAAACTCACCCGGCCAGGCTCGTCAGCACCGACTGCAGTGACCGGTTGACTGCGTCGCGGTCGTCGCCCATGCCGACGAGCGTGTCGACGATCAGCGGACCGAGGATGTGTGTGAAGCCGCGCCCATCCCCGCCGAAGAACCCGGCAAGTTCCAGCATCACCGCGCCGTGGGTGAGGCTCCACAACCGGCCGGCCACGGCGAGTTCGTCGTCCTGCCGAATCCGGCCGGCGGCCATCATGCGCTGCACCGCGGTGCGCAGCGCGGTGAACGAGAAGGCCCATTCGGCGCGGTCGGACACGTTGCCGGCGGCGGTCATATCCACGCGGTGCGCGGCGATCGGCGTCGGCGTGGATGTGCCGAACATGAACTGATAGCGCTGCGGGTCGGAGACCGCGAAGCGGTGGTATGCCACCCCCATCCTGAGGAAATCCGCCACGGGGTCGTCGGTTTCCGGTGCATCGGTCAGCGCGTGGGCGAACCGCCCGAACACCTCGCCGGCGATCGCCTCGAGCACTCCGGTCATCCCACCGAAGTGGCTGTACACCGCCATCGTCGACGTTCCGGCCGCCGTGGCCAGGCTCCGTGCGCTGACGGCGCCCAGCCCGTCGCGTTCGAGCAGTTCGACGCCGGCCTGGATCAGTGCCTCTCGTGCGCTCACCCTTGCCATCCTGCCATAACGGTGTTATACATCGCCTATCGATAACAGCGTTATAGGAGGTGGACGGTGGAGAACGCGTATCTGACGGGTGCTTTTGCGCCGCTGACCGAAGAATTCACCCTGACCGACCTGACGGTGCGCGGCAGCATTCCCGAGTACCTCGACGGCCGGTATCTGCGCAACGGGCCGAACCCGGTCGGCGAGATCGACCCCGAGCTGTATCACTGGTTCCTCGGTGACGGCATGGTGCACGGAATCCGGCTGCGCGACGGCAAGGCGCAGTGGTACCGCAACCGGTGGGTGCGCGGCCCGCTCGCGGCGCGCGCGCTCGGCGAGACGGTGCCCGACGGCCGCTTCGGCGCGTCACCGATCGGCGCCAACACCAACGTCATCGGTCATGCCGGCAAGACTCTGGCACTCGTGGAGGGTGGCGTGGCGAACTACGAACTCACCGAGGACCTCGACACCGTGGGGGTGTGCGACTTCGACGGCACGGTCACCGGGGGCTACACCGCCCACCCCAAGCGGGATCCCGTCACCGGCGAGCTACATGCCGTCTCCTACAGCATGCTGCGCGGCAACACCGTGCAGTACTCGGTGATCGGGGTGGACGGCCGCGCCCGCCGACTCGTCGACGTCGAAGTGGGCGGCAGCCCGATGATGCACGACTTCTCGCTGACCGAGCGCCACGTCGTGTTCTACGACCTGCCGGTCACGTTCGACGCCCGGGAGGCCGCGTCGATGACGGTCCCCCGTGGCCTGCGGCTGCCGGCGCGGATCATGTTGTCGGCCTTGATCGGACGAGTCCGGGTGCCGGATCCGATCGCCGCCCGTATGCCGGAGGGCGCGCCGTCGGACCGGCGATTCCCGTACTCGTGGAACCCGCGCTACCCGGCACGCGTCGGGGTGATGCCGCGCGAAGGCACCAGCGCCGACGTTCGGTGGTTCGACGTCGAGCCGTGCTACGTCTTCCATCCGGTCAACGCCTACGACGACGGCGATACCGTCGTGCTCGACGTCATCCGTCACCCGAAGATGTTCGACACCGACCGCCGCGGACCCAACGAGGGTCCGCCGACGCTGGACCGGTGGACCGTCGACCTGGCCGACGGCAAGGTGCGCGAGACCCGCCTCGACGACCGCGGCCAGGAGTTCCCGCGCGTCGACGAACGGCTGGTCGGCAAGCGGCACCGCTACGGCTACACCGCCGCCTTCGGTATCGAGGGTCAGCCGGGTGACGCGCTGCTCAAGCACGACTTCGTCGGCGACGGGAGCGTCGTCCGCCAGTTCGGGGCCGACAAGGCGCTCAGCGAGTTCGTCTTCCAGCCCTCGGCTCCCGATGCCCCCGAGGACGACGGGGTGCTGATGGGCTACGTCTACGACCGCACCACCGACCGCAGCGAGCTGGCCATCCTGGACGCGCAGACGCTCGAGGACGTCGCCGCGATCGAGCTCCCGCACCGCGTCCCCGCGGGTTTCCACGGCAACTGGGTGCCGGCGGAGGGTGATGGGGGACTGGGCGCGGCGTGACAGATGCTCTAAGTTCTGTCACATGACTGCCTACGACGTCGGGATCCTGATCCTGCGAGTTGTCCTCGGTCTGACGATGGCCGCGCACGGTTACAACAAGTTCTTCGGCAAGGGCGGGCTCAAGGGCACCGCCGGCTGGTTCGACAGCATGGGTATGAAGCCGGGCATGTTCCACGCCCGCGTGGCCGCCACCACCGAGATGGCCGCCGGGATCGGGTTGGCGGTCGGACTGTTGACACCGATCCCCGCTGCGGGATTCGTCGCGCTGATGCTGGTGGCGGCGTGGACCGTGCACAAGGACAACGGCTTCTTCATCGTCAAGGAGGGCTGGGAGTACAACCTGGTGCTGGCCGTCTCTGCGGTCGGCATCGCGGCGATCGGCGCCGGCAAGATCAGCCTGGACCACCTGCTGTTCTCCGGCAGTGCCTTCTATGACTACCTGCACGGCTGGTGGGGTCTGGCCATCGCGGCGGTGCTGGGTCTCGTCGGCGGCATCGGCCAGCTGGTGATCTTCTACCGCCCCCCGGCCAAGACTGGCGCGTAGCCCCGCCAGCCTTGCGCCCGCGAGCTGCGGCCCTCTTGCCGAGCAGACGCGGAAACCCCCTTATCACTGGAAAAAGAGGGGCTTTCGCGTCTGTTCGCGGCAATAGAAACTGGAACACGTTCTAATCTGACCCCATGGGGTTTCTGAAGCAGGACGCACCCGTCGTCGACTACGCGGAATGGAGCAAGGGCACCCGCGCCGAGCGGATCGTCCCGATGGCCCGGCACTGGGCCGAGGTGGGCTTCGGCACGCCGGTGGTGATGCACCTCTTCTACGTCGCGAAGATCGCGCTGTACGTGCTGGGCGCCTGGCTGGTGGTGCTCACCACGACCGGCATCGACGGGTTCACCAACGTCGCCGACTGGTACCACGAACCGATCGTGTACCAGAAGGTCGTCTTCTACACGATGCTGTTCGAGGTCGTCGGTCTCGGCTGTGGCTTCGGGCCGCTGAACAACCGGTTCTTCCCGCCGATGGGGTCCATCCTGTACTGGCTGCGGCCCAAGACGATTCGGCTGCCACCGTGGCCGGGCCGGGTGCCGCTGACCGCCGGGGACACCAGGACGCCGTTCGACGTCGCGCTCTACGCCGCGCTGCTGGTGCTTCTGGTCGTCGCGCTGTTCTCCGACGGCGCCGGCCCGATCCCGGTGCTGGGCAGCGAGGTGGGCGTGCTCCCGGTCTGGCAGACCGCGGCGATCCTGGCCGTGCTGGCCGTGGCAGGCCTGCGCGACAAGGTGATCTTCCTGGCCGCGCGCGGCGAGGTGTACGGCTCGCTGGCGGTGTGCTTCCTGTTCGTCGGCGCCGACATCGTGATCGGCGCGAAGCTGGTGTGCCTGGTCATCTGGATGGGTGCGGCGACCTCGAAGCTCAACAAGCACTTCCCGTTCGTCATCTCCACGATGATGAGCAACAACCCCGTCATCCGGCCGCGGTGGATCAAACGTAAGTTCTTCGAGCGGTTCCCGGACGACCTGCGACCGGGCCGGGCGTCGCGGGTCCTGGCGCACTTCTCCACCGCGATCGAGATGCTGGTGCCGCTGGTGCTGTTCTTCTCCCACGGCGGATGGGCCACGGCCATCGCGGCTTTCGTGATGCTGGTCTTCCACTTCGGCATCCTTTCGGCCATCCCGATGGGGGTGCCGCTGGAGTGGAACGTGTTCATGATGTTCAGCGTGCTGGCGCTGTTCGTCGGCAACGCCGGCATCGGGCTGTCGGATCTGCAGTCGCCGTGGCCGATTGTGCTGTTCGTCGTCGTCGCGGGCACCGTCGTGCTCGGAAACCTGTTCCCGCGCAAGGTCTCCTTCCTGCCCGGGATGCGGTACTACGCCGGCAACTGGGACACGTCACTGTGGTGCATCAAGCCGTCCGCGGACGCCAAGATCGCCGACGGCATCGTCGCGATCGCGAGTATGCCCGCCGCGCAGATGGAGAAGTTCTACGGCAGCAAGGAAACCGCCGAGATGTACCAGTACATGGGCTATGCGTTCCGGTCGTTCAACACCCACGGTCGCGCGATGTTCACGCTGGCGCACCGCGCAATGGCCGGACACCCCGAATCCGACTACGTGCTGACCGACGGAGAACGTATATGCAGCACCGCGATCGGCTGGAACTTCGGTGACGGCCACATGCACAACGAGCAGCTGATCGCGGCGATGCAGAAGCGGTGCCACTTCGAGCCGGGGGAGGTGCGCGTGCTGTTGATCGATGCCCAGCCGATCCACAAGCAGCGTCAGGAATACCGCCTCGTCGACGCCGCGACCGGAGAATTCGAACGCGGTTACATCCGCGTCGCCGACATGGTCACCCGGCAGCCGTGGGACGACACCGTCCCGGTACACGTCACGTGGCAGAAAGACGGCGCCGACGCGCCGTAGGCTCAGCCCATCACGTCGCGGACCGGCACGCTCTCGAGACCGGTCAGCAACAGCTCGCGGGTCTTGTCGAGGTGCTTGCGCCAGTGCGCCTCGGCGCCCGGGGCGTCGCCGGCGCGCAGGAACTGCATCAGCCGGCGGTAGGACCGGATGAGCGTCTCGTAGTCGGCCTTCGACACCGGACGGCGCTCCTTGAACACGAAAGCTGTGTGGCGCACCGTGATCTCGTGCAGCATCCCGGCGATGATTCCGAGCGTCGCGTTGCCCGACAGTTGCACCACCCGCAGGTGGAACGCGCCGGTGGTCTCGGCCAGATGCTCGGAGGGCCATCCGTCGGCGATGAGCTGTTCGAGCATGCTCTCGAGTTCGTCGAACGCCTCATCGGTCCCGGACTCCGCCAGCAGGCGGGCCGCCATCGGCTCGATGCCCGATTTCGCCGTCAGCAGATCGGCGATCGTGGCGCCGGAGAGTTCGAGCAGCAGACCGGCCGGCCGCGCCACCACCTCCGGGCCGGGCACCCGGACGCGGGCACCGGTGCGCGAACCGCGACGTACCTCGACCAGTCGCTCGGACTCCAGGACGCGCACGGCCTCGCGCAGAGTCGGCCGGCTGACGCCGAAGTGCGCCATCAGTTCGGCCTCGTTGGGCAGGAAGTCGCCGTCTTTGAGCTGCCCGTCGACCACCATGCGGCGCAGCGTGCCCGCGACCAGTTCGGCCGTCTTGGGGGACCGCACGGCCGAACCCGCACTGGCAGCGTCGGGCCCGATCATCGGGGCCAGCCGAGTGCTGCGCGTCACATCCACTCCCAACAGAATGCCCAGGTGGGCTGTGCAAATCAGTAAACCATCGCCGCGGAGTGCTGGGCCGACAGCGCCGGCGGCCGCAGCCTCCTAGAGCAGGTTGACTTAGTAAACCTTGTTTGTCTAGTTTCGGGGAAACGGTCCACGTGTGTTTCGAAGGAGAGGTCCCATGGCTGAAGCCGTCATCGTCGAGGCTGTCCGGTCACCTGTCGGCAAGCGCAACGGCGCTCTCGCCGGCATTCACCCCGCCGAGTTGTCGGCCCAGGTCCTCAACGGTCTGGTGGAGCGCGCCGGTGTGGATCCCGGGCTCGTCGACGACGTGATCTGGGGCTGCGTCATGCAGGCCGGTGAACAGGCGCTCGACATCGCCCGCACCGCGGTGCTGTCGGCCGGCTGGCCCGAGACCGTTCCGGGTGTGACCGTGGACCGCCAGTGCGGTTCCAGCCAGCAGTCGCTGCACTTCGCCGTCGCCGGCGTGGTTGCGGGTCACTACGACGTCGTGGTCGCCGGTGGTGTCGAGTCGATGTCGCGCACCCCGATGGGCTCGTCGCTGGCCAACGGCGGCAACCCCTACGGCGAGTCGTTCAAGGCCCGCTACGACAAGACCCCGAACCAGGGTGTCGGCGCCGAGATGATCGCCGAGCAGTGGGGCTTCGACCGCACCCAGCTCGACGAGTTCTCGCTGCGTTCGCACGAGAAGGCCGCTGCCGCACAGGATTCGGGTGCCTTCAAGGATCAGATCGTCGGCATCAAGACCAAGGACGCCGACGGCAACGACACCGTCGTGCTCGAGGACGGCGGCATCCGTCGCGGCGGCACCGTCGAGTCGATGGCCAAGATCAAGCCCGCGTTCAAGGAGGACGGCGTGATCCACGCCGGTAACTCCAGCCAGATCTCCGACGGTTCGGCCGCGCTGCTGATCATGAGCACCGAGAAGGCCAAGGAACTCGGCCTCAAGCCGCTGGCCAAGGTGCACACCGCGGTGCTCGCCGGCGCCGACCCGGTCATCATGCTGACCGCGCCGATCCCGGCGACGCAGAAGGCGCTGAAGAAGTCCGGCCTGAGCCTGGACCAGATCGGCGCGTTCGAGGTCAACGAGGCCTTCGCGCCGGTGCCGATGGCGTGGCTGAAGGACATCGGGGCCGACGAGAAGAAGCTCAACCCCAACGGCGGCGCGATCGCACTCGGTCACCCGCTCGGCGGCTCCGGTGCGCGCATCCTGACCACGCTGCTGTACCACATGCGGGACAACAACATTCAGTACGGCCTGCAGACGATGTGCGAGGGTGGTGGCCAGGCCAACGCGACCATCCTGGAACTGCTGTGACCGACGCTGCAGCTGCGCCCGGCGCTCTCACCGAGCGCCGGGGCAACGTCCTCGTCATCACGATCAACCGGCCCGAGGCCCGCAACGCCGTCAACGCGTCGGTGAGCATCGGCGTCGGCGACGCGCTGCAGGCCGCCCAGGACGACCCGGAGATCCGCGCGGTGATCCTGACCGGGGCGGGGGACAAGTCCTTCTGCGCCGGTGCGGATCTCAAGGCCATCTCGCGCGGCGAGAACCTGTTCCACCCCGACCACCCGGAGTGGGGCTTCGCCGGTTACGTGCGGCACTTCATCGACAAGCCGACCATCGCGGCGGTCAACGGCACCGCACTCGGTGGCGGCACCGAACTGGCCCTGGCCAGCGACCTCGTCGTCGCCGAGGAGCGCGCCAAATTCGGTCTGCCCGAAGTGAAGCGCGGTCTGATCGCCGGCGCCGGTGGCGTCTTCCGCATCGTGCAGCAGCTCCCGCAGAAGCTGGCGCTGGAGCTGATCTACACCGGTGAGCCGATGTCATCGGAAGATGCGCTCAAGTGGGGCCTGATCAACAAGGTCGTGCCGGACGGCTCGGGAAGCAGCGCCCTCGACGCCGCCCTGGAACTCGCCGAGCGCATCACCTGCAACGCGCCACTGGCCGTGCAGGCCAGCAAGCGGGTGTCCTTCGGCGCGATCGACGGCGTGGTCGCTGCCGACGAGCCATTCTGGAAGCAGACGTCCAACGAATTCTCGACGCTGCTGAAGACCGAGGACGCCATGGAGGGTCCGCTGGCCTTCGCCGAGAAGCGCGAACCGGTCTGGAAAGCCAAGTAACACAGGACGTTAGGAACAATCATGAAGCGCACCATCTACGAGGCCGAGCACGAGGCGTTCCGCCAGACCGTCAAGGACTACATCGAGCGTGAGCTCGTGCCCAACTCGGAGAAGTGGGAGACCGAGCGCCTCGTCGATCGGTCCGCCTACACCGCGGCCGGCAAGTACGGGCTCATCGGCTTCAACATGCCCGAGGAGTTCGGCGGCGGCGGATCCGACGACTTCCGGTTCAACGCGATCATCGACGAGGAGATCGCCAAGGCCGGTGTCCACGGACCCGCGCTGAGCCTGCACAACGACGTCGTCGGCCCGTACTTCAAGGAACTGGCCAACGACGAGCAGAAGCAGCGCTGGATGCCCGGCATCACCAGTGGCGAGCTGATCATCGCGATCGCGATGACCGAGCCCGGCGCGGGCAGTGACCTGGCCGGCATCCGCACCTCCGCGGTGCGCGACGGCGACGACTGGATCATCAACGGCTCCAAGACGTTCATCTCGTCGGGCATCAACTGCGACCTGTGCGTCGTGGTGGCCCGCACCGATCCCGAGGCCGGCCACAAGGGCTTCACGCTGTTCGTGGTGGAGCGCGGCATGGAGGGCTTCACCCGTGGCCGCAAGCTCGACAAGATGGGCCTGCACAGCCAGGACACCTCCGAGCTGCACTTCGAGAACGTCCGCGTGCCCAACGCCAACCTGCTCGGCAAGGAAGGTCGCGGGTTCTACCACCTGATGACCAACCTGCCCTCGGAGCGGCTCTCGATCGCGATCTCCGCGATCGCAGGGGCCCGCGCGGTGTTCGACGAGACGCTGCAGTACGCCAAGGACCGCAAGGCCTTCGGCCAGCCCATCGGTAGCTTCCAGCACAACCGCTTCCTGCTGGCCGAGATGGAGACCGAGCTCGAGGTCACCGAGAATTACATCGACCGCTGCCTGCAGGGCGTCGTCGACGGTGAGCTGACCGCCGTCGAGGCCGCCAAGGCCAAGTGGTGGGCGACCGAGGTGGCCAAGAAGGTCGTCGACCAGTGCGTGCAGCTGCACGGCGGCTACGGCTACATGATGGAGTACCGCGTCGCGCGGGCCTACGTCGACGGCCGCATCCAGACGATCTTCGGTGGCACCACCGAGATCATGAAGGAGATCATCGGCCGCGACCTGGGCATCTGAGCCTCCGGTTACCTCCGCGAGCACTCCGCCAAAACCCCCGAAACCTCACGGTTTCGGGGGTTTTGGCGTCTGCTCGCGAGAAGAACGGACCGGTCAGCCGGCGGGTGCCTCGGCGGCACCGGCCTCCGCGGCACCGGCTTCGGCGGCACCGGTCCCGGCGTCCGGGACCTCGACCGGCGGTGCCGGCTCGGTGGTCCCGGTCGGAGAGGCCGACGGCGTGGTCGTCGCGCTCGTGCTGGTCGACGTCGGGGCGATCGGCTCGGGTGCGTCAGCCGGGTCGAGCACCTGGTCGACAATGTAGATGCGGGCGTTCTGCGCCTGGATTCCGCCGCAGGTCACCTCGGCGGTCTCGTTGACCTTGATGTCGCCACCCTTACCGGTGACCCCGACCTCGGCGCCCTGCTGGGTGGGCCGCTGACCCTTGACGTCGTCGGGGCCGAGCAGCCCCAGGAACGCGTGGTAGTAGACGAGGTCGGTCAGCGCGGCCGCGTCGGTCCGCAGGTACTCGAGCTGCCCGGGTGCCAGCGCAGCGAACGCCTCGTTGCTGGGTGCGAACACGACATACGGGCCGTTGTCGAGCACCGGCACGATGTTGACCGCAGGATTCAGCCCGCCCGAGATCGCCGAGTAGAAGGTGCTGACCTCGGGGATCCTGCCCAGCGCCGTGCCCACCGGCAGGTCCGACAGCTCCTTCCAGTTCGGCAGGGTCTCCTTGAACGCGCCGCACTCCGGGCCCTGCGGATCGGGGATCTCGACCACCACGGTCTTCTCGTCGTCGGACGGCTGGGCCTGCGCCGTCACCGCCAGCGGGACCGCCAGGGCGAGCGCCGCCACCCCCGCGGCGACACCGATGGTCTTACCGGTACGACTCTTCACGTTGCGCTCCTCATGCTCGACAGGTCGCCTGGCATGTTAAGGCGCGCGAAAGGCCCCGTCCAAGTCGGTGGACGCGAGATCAGGCAGGCGCCGCCTGGGTGCACAGCCGCTCGGAGAGGTCCCACAGCGTTAGCGCCCGCGCCGGATCGGTGGCGTACGACGCAGCCCGCGCCACCTGACAGTCGTTCAGATACACCCCGCCCACGTCGTCGAGATCGGCACTGACGGCCGCCCACACCTGGGTCGCCGCGCCGTGCTCCGGGGTGGTGAAGTCCTTGGTCACGTCCAGAGGCCGGGACGGGCGCTGTTCGGTCCCCCGGCCCGGGCGGGCACGGTTGTTGAGCAACTCGAAGTCCTCGGCGCTCATGTGCCGCGCCAACGACGTCGCGACGATGCCCGGATGCACTGCGAAGGCGCGCACGCCGCTGTCGCGCAGCCGGCGGTCCAGTTCCACGGCGTGCAACACGTTGGCCGTCTTGGCCGCACCGTAGGCGGCGAACTTGTCGTACTCGCGGTGCTCCCAGTTCGGGTCGTCGAAGTCGACATCACCCATCCGGTGTCCCTCCGACGCGAGCACCACCACGCGCGCGCCATCGGCGGCCACCAACGCCGGGAACAGCAGTCGGGTGAACTCGAAGTGGCCCAGATGATTTGTGCCGAACTGGATTTCGAACCCCTCCACGGTCCGGCTGAACGGCGTGAACATCACCCCGGCGTTGTTCATCAACACGTGCACGGCCGGGGTCAGTTCGGCGATCTCGGCTGCGGCCGCCGCGACGCTGGCCAACGACGTCAGGTCCAACGACACCAGCGACAGCCGGGCATCGGGGACCTGCTCACGGACCCACGTCTCCGTATCGGCCAGGGCTTGCGCGTTGCGGGCCGCGAGGATCACGTGAGCGCCGGTGCGGGCCAGGGCCCGGGCCGACTCGCGACCCAGGCCGGCCGAAGCCCCCGTGATGACGACGGTCTTGCCGGTCAGGTCGACGCCGTCGACCATGTCCAGTGCTGTGGGTGCAGACGATGCGGTCACGAGGTGAGGATTGCACGCCGGGGCCCGACTGTGGGGGACTGGGCCACTCTACGATGGCGGCCATGGCCGAGCCATTGATCCTGTCCATCGCCGGACATTCACCTGACCTGCACCCCGACAGCTGGGTGGCGCCCAACGCCACCGTGGTGGGGCAGGTGCGCCTCGCGGCCGGGGCCAGCGTCTGGTACGGCGCGATCCTGCGCGCCGAAGCCGAACCGATCGACGTCGGCGCCGGGTCCAACCTGCAGGACAACGTGACCGTCCACGTCGACCCCGGCTTCCCGGCCCGCATCGGTGCGAACGTCAGCGTGGGTCACAACGCGGTGCTGCACGGCTGCACGGTCGAGGACGACTGCTTGATCGGTATGGGCGCGGTGGTGCTGAACGGCGCCTCCATCGGTGCCGGATCGCTGATCGCCGCCGGTGCGGTGGTGCCCCAGGGCGCCGTGATCCCGCCGGGCTCCATGGTGGCGGGGGTACCGGGCAAGGTACGTCGCGACCTCGGCGACGAGGAGAAGACCGGCCTGCGCACCAACGCCGCGCTCTACCAGGAGCTCGTCAAGGTGCACCGGGACGCACAAGGCACCTGAGGTGAGGAGTCGACCACAATCCGGTTTCCGCCGGTTGTGATCGGCGCCGATGCGGGTACAGGCCCCCTCGTGGGCACCCAGCGAATCTTGGTCACCGGCGCGACCGGCTACATCGGTTCACGTCTGGTCACCGAACTCCTCGACGCGGGTCACACCGTGGTCGCAGCCAGCCGCAACAGCGACCGGCTGCGGGAGTTCGGCTGGCACGACCGCGTGCAGACCGTCTCCCTCGACGCGCACGACGAGGCGTCGGTGCGCCGGGCGTTCGACGAGGCCGGGCCGGTCGACGTCGTCTACTACCTGGTGCACGGCATCGGCCAGCCCGACTTCCGCGAGGCCGACAACCGGGCCGCCGCAACGGTCGCGACCGCCGCGAAGAACGCCGGGGTCCGTCGCATCGTCTACCTGGGCGGGTTCGTCCCCGACGCCGACTCGTTGTCCGAACACCTGACCAGTCGCGCCGAGGTCGCCGCCGCGTTGCAGGTCGACGGCGGAGCCGACGTGGTGTGGCTCGGTGCCGCCATCATCATCGGCGCCGGATCCACGTCGTTCGAGATGCTGCGCTACGTCGCCGACCGCTTCCTGGTGCTGCCGCTGCCGGTGTGGTCGGCCAACCCGATCGACCCGATCTCCATCCGCGACGTGCTCTACTACCTCGTCGCCGCGGCCGACGCCGAGCAGGTGCCCGCCGGCTCCTATGACATCCGGGGACCCGAAACCACCACGTACGGCGATCTGCTGCGCACCTACGCGCGCATCGCCGGCCTCTGGCGTACGCCGCTGCCGCTCGTCGGCGTCGACACCGGGCTGGTCTCCAAGGTCACCCCCGTGGTGCTGCCGGTGCCGGGCGGACTCTCCGCGGATCTCGTGGAGTCCCTGGACTATCCGATGATGGCGTCGCAGAAGGGGCTCGAGGGGCTGGTGCCGGATCCGCCGGGCGGACCGATCACCACAGCCGAGGCGATGCGCCGCGCGGTGCGCAGTCCGCGACCGCGCCCGGTCGACGAGTTGGCGGACCCCCACCACCTGGCCGACACCGACCCGAACTGGGCCGGCGGTGACGCGCTGCGGCTCAAATTGCTCGCCGGGTGTGTGACCCCGGCTATGGTTCGACCGGTGCTCGACCTGATCGGGCTGGTGCCCAAGCCCGTGGCCGCCGCGGTGCGTACCGGGGTGGACACCGTCCTCGGATTCCTACCGAAGGTGAGTTTCGCGTGACCGCATCGGACCGCCGCGGCCCGTTGAGGGACGAGATGTTCCGCATTGCACGAAATCGGGCCGCCCCGTACAACGAACCACCGGCGGTGATCCGGCGCCGCAAGTTCGCGGTGGTGCTGGTGATGGTGGTCGGCGGTTCGCTGCTGGGCTACTCGCTGAGCCGACCGCCGGGCGACGAGACGTTCGTATGGCTGACCTTGGCGCTGGCCGGTGTGTGGGCCATCGGTGCGTTCCTGTCCGGTCCGCTGCACATGGGGCACGTGAAATTCCGGGGACGCAACCAGCGCCCGGTCATCACCGGCACCGTGGTCGGTCTGGCGCTCGGAGGTGTGTTCGTGCTCGGCGCGCTCGTGGCGCGCCAGATCCCGGCGGTGTCGGATTACATCACCCGGGTGCTGGAGTACAGCAATACCGCTCCGCTGGTGGTCATCACCTTCATCACGGTGATCAACGGGATCGCCGAGGAACTGTTCTTCCGCGGCGCGCTATTCACCGCGCTGGCCAAGTACCGGCCGGTGCTGGTGACCACGGTGCTCTACGTGCTGTGCACCGCGGCCACCACCGGCAACCCGATGCTCGGGTTCGCCGCGATCATCCTCGGAACCGTGTGCGCGCTCGAGCGTCGCGCCACCGGGGGAGTGCTCGCTCCCATGCTGACCCACTTCTTCTGGGGCCTGATCATGGTGCTCGCCCTGCCCCCGATGTTCGGGGTCTAGAGGACTCAGCGCAGCGGGTGCGCCACCTCGTCGCGCGGCATCCTCGCCGCGGTCACCGCGACGGCCGCGAGGACCAGCGGTAACAGCCCGGCGGCGGCGAAGATCGCCTCCATCGACACGACTTTCGACAGCGGGCCGACGATCGCGAACGACACCGGCATGAACGCCAGCGACACGAAGAAGTCGAGGCTCGACACCCGGCCCAGCATCGCCGACGGTACCCGCCGTTGCAGCAGCGTGCCCCAGATGACCATGCCGGCACCGTCGGTGACCCCGACGACGAACGTCGCCGCGGCCATGAGCGGAAACGACGACGTGAGCCCGACGATCACCAGCGGGACCGATCCCAGGCCCCACATCGTCATCATCACCGACAGGTAGCGGCGCGGCAGCGGTCGCGACGAAACGCCCAGTGCGCCAATGGCGCTGCCGACACCGAAGAACGCCAGCAGGAAACCGTAGATCTGCGCACCGTCGACGAACCGGTCCTGCACGACGAACGGCAGCAGCACCTCGATCGGGCCGATCACCACCAGCACGAACAGGCTCGCGAACAGCAGCGTCCACAGCAGCCACGGAGTGCGCAGCACGAAGGCGAACCCGTCACGCAGATCACGGAGCAGGTGCGGACGTGTCGACGGAACATCCACCCGCACAGGCGGATCGGTGGCCAGCAGCAACAGCAGCCCGACGACGAACAACACCGCGACCACCGAGGCGCCGAGCGCCGGGAACGTCGCGCCCACCAACACCCCCGCCACCGCCGGCCCGACGGCCCGCTGGAGGACCGGGCGCACCACACCCTCGATGCCGTTGGCCGCCAACAACTGCTCGGCGGGCAGGATCCGCGGCAGCAACGCGCTGTAGGCGGGGAAGAAGAACGCCGCCGCGATCCCCAGGATCGCCGCCGCCACCGCCATGTGCCAGATCCGCAGGGCGCCAACGATTCCCAGAGCCGCGACGACACCCACCGTCGCTGCGTTGACCAGTTCGACGGTGATGATGATCGAGCGCTGGCTCAACCGGTCGGCGGCCAACCCGCCGACCAGCACGAACGCCACCAGACCCACCCCCAGGCAGGTCGCGACCAGCGACAGCGAGGTCGGATCGTTGTCCAGGGCGATGACCTGCAGGACTATCACCACGGCCCACATGCCCTCGGCGAAGATGGTCAGCGAAACCGCAGCGATGAGCAGGCGGTACTCGCGGAACCGGAACGGCGCAAGCACCCGCCAGCCGGTGTCGGTGACCGGCGTCGCGATGTCGTGGTGCGTGCTCACCGATCGATGGTGGCCGACTCACCGCCCGCGCGTCGAACGATTTTCCCCGCGCCGAACTTGCATTCCACGCGCGTCAAACCGCCGTTTGACGCGCGTGGAATGCAATTTCGGCGGGGAGGGGGAGGTAGGGGGAAGGGGGTCAGACGTCGGTGAACTTCGCAGGGCGCCGCTGCTGGAACGCCTGGGTGCCCTCGGCGAAGTCGTCGGCCACCAGCAGCTGCAGCTGTCCGGCCTTCTCCAGCTCGAGTGCGGCCTCGAGCTCGGTGAGGGTGGCCGCGTTGATTGCTTGCTTGGTCTTGCGCAGCGCGACGACGGGTCCGTTCACCAGCGTCGAGATGACCTTGTCCACCTCGGCGTCGAACTGGTCTGCGGGGTACACCGCGCTGACCAGTCCCCAATCGAAGGCGTCGGCAGCCGAGATCCGTTCGGCCAGCAGGGCCATCCGCATCGCCCGGATCCGGCCCACCGCGGCGGCGATCAACGCGGACGCGCCACCGTCGGGCATCAATCCGATCTTGGTGAACGCCAGCATGAAGAACGCCTTCTCCGAGGCCAGAACGACATCGCAGGCCAGTGCCAGCGAGACGCCCACACCCGCCGCGGGTCCCTGCACGACGGCGACCGACGGTTGGGGCAGTGCAGCGATCGAGCGGATGCAGCGGTTCGCGGCGTCGAGCACGTCCTCGGGAGTGCCTGCCGAGCCCGGATTCGCGTGGTCATCCTCGCCGATGCCTGCCCCCGAACAGAAGCCGCGCCCGGCCCCGCCGATCCGCACCACCCGCACCGCCGAGTCGCCGGCCGCGCGCTCCAGCGTCTCGGCGAAGGTGTTCAGCATCGACGCGGTCAGCGAGTTCAGGCTGTCCGGGCGGTTCAGTGTCACGTGCAGCACGCCGTCATCGAGCGTGACGGTCAGATCGTCGATGCCTGCGTAGGCGTCCGTGGTGGTCATGTGCGTCCCCTTGTCTGGGGCCTCCCCGACAGCTGAAGCGCCCCGTGGCCGGTCGACTTGGTTATACAAGTAAGCTATGTCGGCGGTCAACCGAACGATCTGTTGAAGGGCGGTCACGCATGGCTGGACCACTGCAAGGACTACGTGTCGTGGAGCTGGCCGGAATCGGCCCCGGCCCGCACGCAGCGATGATTCTCGGCGATCTTGGTGCCGACGTCGTCCGGGTCGAACGCCCGAAACCCGCTGGGCCACCGACCCAGCCGGGCAACGACTTCCTGCTGCGCAACCGGCGCTCGGTGGCCGCCGACCTCAAGAGCGACGAAGGCCGCGAACTGGTGCTGCGCCTGGTCGCCAAGGCCGACGTGCTGATCGAAGGCTTCCGTCCCGGCGTCACCGAGCGGCTCGGCCTGGGCCCCGAGGATTGCGCCAAGGTCAATGACCGCCTGATCTACGGACGCATGACGGGGTGGGGCCAGACCGGACCGCGCGCCCAGCAGGCCGGCCACGACATCAACTACATCTCGCTGACCGGCGCGCTGCACGCGATCGGACGCAACGGGGAACGGCCCGTGCCTCCGCTGAACCTGGTCGGTGACTTCGGCGGCGGCTCGATGTTCCTGCTGGTGGGCATCCTCTCGGCGCTGTGGGAGCGGGAGCGTTCCGGCAAGGGGCAGGTGATCGACGCCGCGATGGTCGACGGGGCCAGCGTGCTGTCGATGATGATGTGGGCCTTCCGCGCGATGGGCATGTGGAGCGACGAACGCGGCGTCAACATGCTCGACACCGGTGCTCCCTACTACGACACCTACGAATGCTCCGACGGCCGCTACATGGCGGTCGGCGCGATCGAGCCGCAGTTCTACGCCGAGCTGCTCCGCGGACTCGGTCTCGACGGCGCCGAGCTGCCCGACCAGAACGACATGAGCCGCTGGCCCGAACTGCGCGCCAAGTTCACCGAGGCGTTCGCCGCGCACGACCGCGACCACTGGACCAAGGTGTTCGCCGGCACGGATGCCTGCGCGACGCCGGTGCTCTCGTTCGCCGAGGTCGAGTCCGAACCGCACATCGCCGAACGCGACACCTTCTACGAGGAACGGGATCACCTCTTCCCGGCGCCCGCGCCGCGGTTCTCGCGCACTGTGCCGTCGGCCCCGAAGGCGCCCGGAGCGCCCGGCGCCGACACCGAAGACGTCCTGCGGGACTGGGTTTAACGACAAGACCGAAAAGAAAGGAAACGTATTCGTGGAGATCAAAGACGCCGCCGCCGTCGTCACCGGGGGAGCTTCCGGGCTGGGCCTGGCGACGACCAAGCGCCTGCTCGACCGGGGTGCCTCCGTCGTGGTGATCGACCTCAAGGGTGAGGACGTCGTCAAGGAGCTGGGCCCGCGTGCCAAGTTCGTCGAGGCCAACGTCGTGGATCCTGAGCAGGTCTCGGTTGCGCTCGACGCCGCCGAGGAGTTCGGTCCGCTGCGCATCAACGTCAACTGCGCCGGGATCGGCAACGCGGCCAAGACGCTGAGCAAGGACGGCCCGTTCCCGCTGGACGGCTTCACCAAGGTGATCCAGGTCAACCTGATCGGCACCTTCAACGTGCTGCGGCTGAGCGCCGAGCGCATCGCCAAGACCGAACCGATCAACGGGGAGCGCGGCGTGATCATCAACACCGCGTCGGTGGCCGCGTTCGAGGGCCAGATCGGTCAGGCCGCGTACTCGGCGTCCAAGGGCGGCGTGGTCGGCATGACCCTGCCGATCGCGCGCGACCTGTCGCGCGAGCTGATCCGCGTCTGCACCATCGCCCCGGGCCTGTTCAAGACCCCGCTGCTGGGTTCGCTGCCGCAGGAGGCGCAGGACTCGCTGGGCAAGCAGGTGCCCCACCCGGCCCGCCTCGGTGACCCCGACGAGTACGGCGCGCTGGCCACCCACATCGTGGAGAACCCGATGCTCAACGGTGAGGTCATCCGCCTCGACGGCGCGATCCGCATGGCGCCCAGGTAAGCGGGGGGAATCTGATGGGTATCACGACGAAGTTCACCGAGGCCTTCGGGATCGAACACCCGATCGTCCAGGGTGGGATGCAGTGGGTCGGCCGCGCCGAACTGGTCGCGGCGGTGGCCAACGCGGGTGCGTTGGGGTTCATCACCGCGCTGACCCAGCCGACGCCGGCGGATCTGGCCAATGAGATCGCGCGCTGCCGGGATCTGACCGACAAGCCGTTCGGGGTGAACCTGACGATCCTGCCGACGATCAACCCGCCGCCGTACGACGAATACCGTCAGGTGATCGTCGATTCCGGAGTCAAGATCGTCGAGACCGCGGGATCGAACCCGGCGCCGCATCTGCCGATGTTCCACGACAACGGCATCAAGGTGCTGCACAAGTGCACCTCGGTGCGCCACGCGGTCAAGGCCCAGAGCCTGGGTGTGGACGGCATCAGCATCGACGGGTTCGAGTGCGCCGGTCACCCCGGCGAGGACGACATCCCGGGCCTGGTGCTGATTCCCGCGGCGGCCGACAAGATCGAGATCCCGTTGATTGCCTCCGGCGGTTTCGCCGACGCCCGGGGCCTGGTGGCCGCGCTGGCGCTGGGTGCCGACGGCATCAACATGGGTTCGCGGTTCATGTGCACCGTGGAGTCGGCGATCCATCAGAACGTCAAGGAAGCCATCGTGGCCGGCAGCGAGCTCGACACCGAGCTGATCTTCCGCCCGTTGCGCAACACCGCGCGTGTGGCCAGTAACGCCGTGTCGCGCGAGGTGGTGCAGATCCTCAACAACGGCGGTCAGTTCGAAGACGTCAAGGACCTCGTCGCCGGCAAGCGTGGCGTGAAGGTCTACGAGGTCGGCGACCTCGACGCCGGTATCTGGAGCGTCGGCACGTCCATGGGACTGATCAACGACATCCCGACCTGCGGCGACCTGGTCTCACGGATGGTCAGCGAGGCCGAGGACCTGATCAACGGCCGCCTCGCCGGAATGGTCACGGCCACCCGGGCCACCGTTTAGACACTGCGGCCCGGGCACATCGACACACGCGATGGCGCCCGGGCGGCAGGCAAACAGAATCAAGGACAACGCGCGCCCGTGAGGGCGCGCGTTGTTCACACTGCGGTGGGCAGTGCGTTCTCGTCGTCGAGTTGCTCCGAGGTCACGCCCTCGACCAGGACATCGCCGTGGTAGAGCGCGTCGAAATCAACCTTGATGACATCAGCGTTGGTGTCGTCGATCCACATGTACTGAAAAGTAACCACCGGCTCTAAGGAATCTGTGAGCCGAGTATCGCAATACTGTGGCAATTCTTACCGCCGGGTAGGTTCGGCGATCTACCGGCGGGTAGCAATCAGCCGACCGGGGTGCTGAAGTGGATCGGGTTGACGCCGTAGAGCGCCACCCATGTCAGCACCGCCGCTGCGATCGCGACGGTCAGAAGCGCCACCGACACCCGCAGCGACGGTCCGAACCGGGCCGCGAGGCGACGGTCCACGGAGTACGCGCCTGCGCCGGTGAACAGCAGCGCCGCCGCGCCGAGCCCGATCAGGAACGGCACGTTGAACGGTTCCGACCAGAACGCGGCACCCGAGACGTTGACCGCCCACGCGCACAGCATCGCGCTGAACACCGCACACGCGGCCAACGGGGTCAGCGCTCCCAACAGCAGCCCGATCCCGCCCAAGGTCTCCGCCGCGGTCACCAGGAACGCCGCGAGGGTCGGGAGGCGCCAGCCGGCCTCGCCCATGAAGCCGACGGTGGCGGTGAAATCGAACGTCTTGATCAGGCCGGCCTGCAGTATCGCTGCGCCCACCGCCAGGCGCAGGACAAGCAGGCCGATGTCGAGTGCGGGGGACCCGGACGTTGCGAAAGCCGCTTCCGGGTCGATCGCGGTCCGTGGGCGTTTCGTGGTCTGTGAGGACTCCGTCATGGTGATCCAGACTCCGGTCGGGGCGAAAAATCATCGCCGTCCGCTGTTGACCCTCGTAAGTTACCGCTGATAACTTACCGCCGGTATCTTATCGAGGGGGTTGGTGTGCTGCACCGCATCGCACTTATGGCCATCGCGGCGCCGCGCCGCATTCTGATCGGCGCGGTGCTGGTCATGATCGCGTGCGGGGTGTTCGGCGTACCGGTGGCACAGCATCTCTCAGCCGGTGGCTTCCAGGATCCGTCGTCACAGTCGGCGCGCGCCACCGAGATCCTGGTCGACAAGTTCGATCAGGGCGACATGGAGCTCATCATCGCCGTGACGCCGGACGACACTGCCGCGGACGTCGACTCGTTGCAGGCCCGCGAGGTGGGACAGGACATCGTCGAACGCCTCGAGCAGTCCCCACATGTCGCCGCGGTGAACTCGGCCTGGACCGCGCCGCCGTCGGCCCGGCCGGCTCTGGTCAGCGAGGATGGGCGCACCGGACTGATCATCGCCGGGATCACCGGCGGCGAGACCGACGCCCAGAAGTACGCCAAGGAGCTCACCGACGACCTGGTGTCGGACCGCAACGGCGTCTCCGTGCGCGCCGGCGGCGTCGCGATGACCTACGTGCAGATCAACGCCCAGAGCGAGAAGGATCTGCTCCGGATGGAGCTCATCGCGATCCCGCTCAGCTTCCTGGTGCTGGTGTGGGTGTTCGGGGGATTGCTCGCCGCCGTGCTGCCCCTGGCGGTCGGGGCCTTCGCGATCCTCGGCTCGATGGCGGTGCTGCGGACCGTCACGATGCTGACCGACGTCTCGATCTTCGCGCTGAACCTGACCATCGCGTTAGGGCTGGCGCTCGCGATCGACTACACCCTGCTGATCATCAGCCGCTACCGCGACGAGATCGGCGACGGGGTGTCACCGGAGCGGGCGCTGGTGCGCACGATGACCACGGCGGGACGCACCGTGCTGTTCTCCGCGCTGACGGTGGCGCTGTCGATGATCGCCATGGTGCTGTTCCCGATGTACTTCCTGAAGTCCTTCGCCTACGCCGGGGTCGCAGTGGTGACGTTCGCGGCGCTGGCGGCGATCGTGGTGGCACCCGCAGCGATCGTGCTCGCCGGTGACCGCCTGAACTCCCTGGACATCCGCAAGCTCGGTCGCCGCATCCTGGGTCGGCCCGACCCGCAGCCCAAGCCGGTCGAGCAGACCTTCTGGTACCGCGGCACGAAACTCGTGATGCGCCGGGCCATTCCGATCGGCACCGTCGTCGTCACCGCGCTGCTGTTGCTGGGCGTGCCGTTCCTCGGCGCCAACTGGGGTTTCCCCGACGACCGGGTACTGCCCACGTCGGCTTCGGCGCGCACGGTCGGCGACGACCTGCGCGAGGACTTCGCGGTCGACTCGGCCCGCAACGTGCACATGGTGCTGCCCGACGCCGACGGCCTCTCACCCGCAGCGCTCGACGGTTACGCCGCCGCGTTGTCACGGATCGACGACGTGTCCTCGGTCTCGGCGCCCACCGGCGCGTTTGTCGACGGTGTCCGGACCGGGCCGCCGTCGGCACCGACCGGAACGGCCGCCGGCAGCGCGTTCTTGACGGTCACCTCCGAGGCGCCGCTGTTCACCGAGGCCTCGGAACGCCAGCTCGACAACCTGCGTGCCGCGCCGACACCGCAGGGGCGCGACGTACTGGTGACCGGCCTGCCTCAGATCAACCGCGACAGCGCCCAGGCGATCACCTCGCGGCTGCCACTGGTGCTGTCGGTGATCGCCGCGATCACCTTCGTGCTGCTGTTCCTGCTCACCGGCAGCGTGGTTCTTCCGCTGAAAGCCCTTGTGCTGAATGTGTTGTCGCTGACCGCGGCCTTCGGCGCGCTGGTCTGGATCTTCCAGGACGGCCATCTCGGCGGCCTGGGCACCACACCGACCGGCACGCTGGTGGCCAACATGCCGGTGCTGCTGTTCTGCATCGCGTTCGGCCTGTCGATGGATTACGAGGTGTTCCTGCTGTCCCGGATCCGGGAGTACTGGCTGCAGGCGGCGGCGCGACGCGGTGACGAGGCACCCACCTCGGCCGACAACGATGAAAGTGTCGCGCTGGGACTGGCCCGGACCGGACGCGTGATCACCGCGGCGGCTCTGATCATGTCGATATCCTTCGCCGCGTTGATCGCCGCGCAGGTTTCGTTCATGCGGATGATGGGCGTCGGGCTGACCCTGGCCATCCTCGCCGATGCCACGTTGGTGCGCATGCTGTTGGTACCGTCGTTCATGCACGTCCTCGGCCGTTGGAACTGGTGGGCACCCGCGCCGCTGGCCAGGCTGCACGCACGCATCGGATTCCGCGAAACGCCAGACGACCTCGACGCGCCGATTCCCGTGGCAAAGGAGGCTCCCCGGTGACCGCCGAACCGCTGCGCCGACGACGTGCCCCGCGCGGGTCCGGGGATCAGCTGCGCGACGAGATCCTGGATGCGGCAACGGAATTGCTGCTGGAATCGGGGGACGCCAGAGCCGTCCCGATCCGGTCGGTCGCCCAGCGCGTCGGCGTCACCCCACCCTCGATCTATCTGCACTTCGCCGACAAGGACGCGCTGCTGGATGCGGTGTGCGGGCGTTACTTCGAGAAACTCGACACCGAAATGCAGGCTGCGGCAGCCGAAGCCGGGCCGGTCGCGGTGGACGTCCTGCGCGCGCAGGGGCTGGCCTACGTGCGGTTCGCGTTGAAGAACCCCGAGTTGTACCGCATCGCCACCATGGGCCACGGCCGCCCCGGCAGCGACGTCGACGTCACCCTGAGCAGCTCGGCGTTCGTGCACATGCGTTCGGCGGTCGAGGCGATGATCGCCGACGGCATCTACCCGCCCGCGGACCCGACGATGCTCGCGCTGGAATTGTGGACCGCAGCCCACGGCATTGCGGCTCTGTTGATCTCGCGGCCCTACCTACCGTGGGGCGACGCCGAGGAATTCACCGACCGGGTGATGCGGGCGGTGTGCTGCGGCAACGTCGTGGCACGGGGTATCCGGGAATCGGACACCCCGTATGAGATCGTCACCTGGCTCAAGGAGGTCGCCGATGAACGAAGCGGTCGATAACCCGTTCTTTGCACGTCTGTGGACCGTCATGTCGGCCCGCGAACCGGAGTCGTTGCGCCGGCTGCGTCGGCAGAACCTCGCCGGGCTGACCGGGCGGGTCCTGGAGGTCGGCGCCGGCACCGGAACGAACTTCGAGTTCTACCCCGACACGGTCGACGAGGTCGTCGCGGTCGAGCCGGAGCTGCGGCTGGCGCAGCGCGCGAAACAGGCGGCCGCCCGCGCGTCGGTGCCGATCACCGTCACCACCGACACCGTCGAACAGTTCACGGACACCGAACCTTTCGACGCGGTCGTGTGCTCGTTGGTGCTGTGTTCGGTCGAGGACCCCGCGACCGTGGTGGGGTCGCTGCGGTCGATGCTGCGTCCCGGGGGACAGTTGCGCTACCTCGAGCACGTCGCCGGCAGCGGTGCCCGCGCCCGCCTGCAGAAGATGGCCGACGCCACCATCTGGCCCCGGCTGCTCGGCAACTGCCACACCCACCGGCACACCGAGGACACCATCGCGCGCGCCGGCTTCGAGCTGACCGACGCGCGGCGCGAGTGGACGTTTCCGCGGTGGGCGCCGCTGCCGGTCGCCGAGTTCGCGCTCGGGGTGGCCGTCCGGCCTAGTTGAGCAGCGCGGGCAGCCGCTGCATCAGTCCGGGCAGGGCGCTGGCGGCCTTCTCGCGCAGCGACACCGTCGCCGACTCGGTCAGCGGGGTCGGGTCCGGGTTGACCTCGATCACCGGCGTGCCGTTGGCCAGCGCGAGTTCGGGTAGCCCGGCAGCCGGATAGACCACCGACGAGGTTCCGACCACCACGACCACGTCGGCGTGTACGACGGCCTCGACCGAGCGCTCCCAGGCGTCGTCGGGGAGTGCCTCGCCGAACCAGACCACGTTCGGGCGGATCAGCCCGCCGCAGGCGCAGCGCGGCGGCGGCACCGACTCGACCGGCTCGGGCATGTCGGGTATCGGTCCCGTGTACACCTCTTTGCATCGGTCGCAATGGAATTCGAAGAGGCTGCCGTGGACGTGGTAGACGTTGCGGCTACCCGCGCGCTCGTGCAGGTTGTCGACGTTCTGGGTGACGACATGGACCTCGGCGCCGTCCTGCCAGGCCGCAACCGCGCGGTGCGCGTCGTTCGGGGCGACGGCACCCATCATGTGGTGGCGCCACAGGTACCACGCCCACACCCGGTCGGGGCGGGCCTGCCAACCCTGCGAACTGGAGATCTCATAGGGGTCGACCTGCGCCCACAGGCCGGTTTCGACGTCGCGGAAGGTCGGCACCCCGCTCTCGGCCGAGATCCCTGCGCCGCTGAACACCGTTACCCGCATGCCACCAAACTAGTCGGTGTGGGTGATACTGGGCACGTGTCCGAATTGGGGGATTGGGTACGCGTGGATCCGCATGGGGGTAGGCCGCTGTTCGATCAGCTGCGGACCCAGATCATCGAGGGAATCCGGGACGGCAAGCTCGCTGCCGGCACCCGGTTGCCGACCGTACGCGAGCTGGCCGGTCAACTCGACCTCGCCGTGAACACCGTGGCGCGCGCCTACCGGGAGCTCGAAGCCGCCGGGATTCTGGAAACCCGGGGCCGCTTCGGCACTTTCGTGGCCCGGTCGGACCCGGCCGACGCCGCGATGGCCACCGCCGCGCACACCTACGTGGCCACCGCGCGCGCGTTGGGTGTCGACAAGGGCGCAGCGCTGCGGTACGTGGAGGCCGCGTTCGGCTGAGTCAGCCGAACTCGAGCAGCAACGTCAACGGGCGCACCGAATCCAGCAGCGGCACGCGCTGGACCGCCCAGATCAGCGTGTTGAGCACGCGGCCGCGTGCGCCTTCGATCGGCAGGTCGTGCACGGCGCGCACCCCGTCGACCGTGTGCACCAGGTCGGCGGCCTCGGCGACCGACAGTGTGAACGGCATGGGCGGGACGCGGTAGCGCCGCGAGGTGCGCATGCCGCGCCGCGACAACGGAGCGAACGCCGACGGTGGCAGGTCGAAGATCATCTGGCCGCCCGGGAATCGCTTCGCGCACGCCCGGATCAAGGCCATCGCATCCGACGGCTGCAGGTACATCAACAGGCCCTCGGCGGTGATGAACACACCGTCGGCCGGGTCGACCCGGTCCATCCAGCTGAAGTCCAGCGCCGACTGTGCGCACATCTGGACCCGGTCCGACGGCGGCAGCAGTTTGCGTCGCAGCTCGATCATCGGCGGCAGGTCCACACTCAACCAACGGAAGTCGTGGCCCACATCCGGGCCGGGCCCGGGGGCGTCGATCCGGTAGAAGCTGGTCTGCAATCCCTCGGCCAGCGCGACCACCGTCGCCTTGGGGTGATCGACGAGGTAGCGCCTGGTGTGCTTGTCGAACAACCGGGCGCGCACGGCCATGTCCTGGCGCCGGGTGAAGCCGAACTTGCCGAAATCGAAGTCGATCGCCTCGACCAGCTGCACGGCCATCGGGTCGGAGAGCAGGCCGTCCGGTCGGGCGGCCTCGGTGGCCCGCACCTTCAACGTCATCAGCGCCGTCTCGGGCACTCCCGTCAGGTCGACGGCGATCTTGTCGGTCATCGATAACCCTTCGTCGTGGTCAGGCCCGCAGCACCTTGTCCAGGGTGCGCAGGTTGCGGGTGGTGGTCGAAGACTTGTACCGGGCCTTGCCCATGGTCTTGCCCAGCGCGCTGGTCAGCGTGGCCGAGCGGGGGACCTGCCAGTAGAGGACCCCGTCGCCGCGCGCGATCTTCTCGTGCGGGCCCGGTTCGGCCACCAGCGCGGCCAGCTCGTCGGCCACCGCGTCGTCGCTGACGAACGTCACATACGAGTGGTGGCCGTCGACCTCGCGCTCGAACGGGTAGGCCGCCGAGATCGCGGCCACGGTCGGGAGGTCGTACACCAGAACCCAAGCCGGATAACCGAATTCGTCGCGCAACGCTCGCTCGGCGGTGGTGCGGACCGACGCGGTGTCCAGTGAGCTGTCGAGGAGCACGTTGCCGCTGGCCAGGATCGTCTTCACCTGCTCGAAGCCGGCGCGCTCGAGGGTGCGCGCCACGTCGGCCATCTTGAGGTTGACCCCGCCGACGTTGACGCCTCGCAGGAACGCCGCGTACCGAGTCATCTGTTCGATCATCCCAGACGGTCGGCAGACGTACGCTCGTGTCATGACGCGCGACGTGTTCGACGACAAGCTGCTGGCGCTGATCGCCGGCAACTCTCTGGGCGTGCTGGCCACGCTCAAGCGCGACGGCCGGCCGCAGTTGTCCAACGTCTCCTACCACTTCGATCCCCGTGCCCTGACCATCTCGGTGTCGATCACCGAGCCCCGCGCCAAGACCCGCAATCTTCGGCGCGACCCGCGCGCATCCATCCACGTCAGCTCCGACGACGGCTGGGCCTACGCGGTGGCCGAAGGGGACGCCGTGTTGACACCACCGGCTGCGCAACCCGACGACGACACCGTCGAAGGTCTGGTGGCGCTGTACCGCAACATCGCCGGTGAACATCCCGATTGGGCGGACTACCGCCGCGCCATGGTCGACGACCGCAGGGTCCTGATGACGTTGCCGATCTCGCATGTCTACGGCATGCCGCCGGGAAACCGCTGAGCGGGTCGCACCGCCGGAGGCGGTGCGTCGGATTAGGGTTGCGTCCATGGCTGAACCCGTAGACGCATCCGACGGCGACGACACCAAACGTCGGTTCCGTGAGGCGTTGGAACGCAAGAACGCCAAGTCGGTCAGCGCCTCGGGGCGCTCGGGAGGTCCCGCGCCGCAGTCCCGCGCGCACGGTCCGCTCGAGAACCGTCGTGAATTCCGCCGCAAGAGCGGCTGATTGATCCGTCGCCGGCCGTCATCCGCGCGGCGACCAGCGCGGCCACCATCGCCGCCGTGCAGTACAGGCCGGCGTCCTTGAGCCCCCAGCCCACCGACGCCAGCGTCGCTGCGGCCGCAACACACAGAAGCGACCCGACGGCGATGCTCTGTGCGCCCCGCGCTGTGACCGTGCCGCCGTCCCACAGCGGCAACGGGTCGTTCTCCAGCGGCCGCAGCACCACGAACGCCGCGCCCACCATCACCGTCATCAACACCACCTGGACCACCGACAGCGCCACGAAGTCCGCCGCGGCGGGATCGAAGCGGGACCGTCCGAGATAGGCGAACGCCAGGTGCATGGCCAGCAGCGGCGGCATGTGCCACAGGTACAGCGTCATCGCGCCCGAGTTACCGATGACGGTCAGCCACCACACCCGGGGGCGGGCGGCCCACCGCGCGATGGCCGGCGCGGCGGCAATTGCCGCTGCGCACATCATGATTGCGTGTCCGGCCAGCAGCAGCGACGGCGGGGACATGTTCTTCAGCTGTTGGCCGTCGACGCCGACGAGACTCAGTTCGTAGGGCCCGAAGGCCACCAGCGCGACGTTGACCGCCAGCGCGGTGACGGCGACGCCGACGGCCGCGGCGGGGCGCAGCAGCTTGCGCCGGTAGGCCACGCCGAACATGCCGGGTATCAACCACATCGCGAGATTGAGATAGCCGAGGACAGCCGGCGCCTCGGTGTGGATGCGGAGGATGTCGACCGCTGCGACCGCGCTGTAGATCAGCGCGACAGCGGCGGCGAACCGGCCGACGGTGGTCAGCCGGGCCAGCGCCGGCATCGCGGCCAGGACCAGGACGTAGGCACCCAGGAACCACAGCAGTTGTGTCGAGATTCCGGCGATCGGCCGGTACACGTCGACCGGCAGCACCAGCCGCAACACGGTCAGGGCCACCGCCCAGAACGCCAGATAGTAGAAGACGGGCCGGTAGAGCCGGGTACAGCGACGCATCAGCCAGCCACCCCAGCTGCCGCCCGGCGTCCAGGACGTCACCGACGCGGCGACACCGGCGAAGAAGAACAGCGGCATGATCTGGAACACCCACGTCAGCGCCTGCAGGACCGGCGTCGTGGTGAGCAGGTTCGACCAGATGAAGACGTCGTCGCGCACGGTGCTGGTGGCCATGACGGTGTGGCCGACCACGACGCCGAGCAGGGCGACGATGCGGATGACATCGAGTGCCCGGTCCCGGTCGTGCGGAGTCGCGGCCTCCACCTCGTCCGGGCGCGGGAACGACGTCGTGGTGTTCATGCCCGCGAATCTAGGTGTCCGCCGAGGTGGGTGGCTTGAGTAGAACCACTCACCTCGGCGGACGACGTGCTAGTGGTCGACGGCCTTCTCGGCGCCGACCCCGGTCAGCGACCGCACCTCCATCTCGGCCGCCTTCAGCGGATCCTCGTCGTCGGGTGAGGTCAGGGTGCCGATGATGCCGAGCAGGAACGCCAACGGGATCGACACGATGCCCGGGTTGGCCAGCGGGAACCAGGCGAAGTCGACGCTCTTGATCATCGAGGTCGACGTCCCCGACACGGCCGGCGAGAACACGATCAGCACGATCGTCGAGATCAACCCGCCGTACATGCTCCACAGCGCGCCGCGCGTGTTGAACCGCCGCCAGTACAGCGAGTAGAGGATCGTCGGCAGATTGGCCGCGGCCGCGACCGCGAACGCCAGCGCCACCAGGAACGCGACGTTCTGCTCGCGGGCCAGGATGCCCAGGCCGATGGCCAGCGTGCCCAGCACCACGGCCGTGATCCGCGAGATCCGGACCTGTTGTGTCTCGGAGACGTTGTCGTTCTTGAGCACGCTGGCGTAGATGTCGTGCGCGAACGACGCCGACGCGGTGATGGTCAGGCCCGCGACCACGGCCAGGATGGTCGCGAACGCGACCGCCGAGATGATGCCCAGGAGGATGACCCCGCCCAGCTCGAACGCCAGTTGCGGTGCAGCGGAGTTCACCCCGCCCGGGGCGGCCAGGATGCGGTCCGGGCCGACCAGCGCGCCCGCGCCGTACCCCAGCACCAGCGTGAACAGGTAGAAGGCGCCGATCAGCGCGATCGCCCAGACCACGCTGCGGCGGGCCTCCTTCGCGGTGGGCACGGTGTAGAAGCGCATCAGCACGTGCGGCAGACCGGCGGTGCCGAGCACCAGCGCCAGCGCCAGCGAGATGAAGTTCATCTGGGTGGTCAGCGAGACGCCGTACTGCGCGCCCGGGGCCAGCACGTCCCGCGCGGCGATCTTCTCGTCGGCACTGCCGCTGATCATCGTCTGCGCGGTGCCCAACAGCTCGGAGAAGTTGAAGCCGAACTTGGCCAGGACCAGGACGGTCATCACCCCGGCACCGCCGATCAGCAGCACCGCCTTGATGATCTGCACCCAGGTGGTGCCCTTCATCCCGCCGACGAGGACGTAGACGATCATCAGCACGCCCACGATGGCGATCACCAGCGACTGTCCGAGACCGCTCTCGATGTTGAGCAGCAGCGCGACCAGCACCCCGGCGCCGGCCATCTGCGCCAGCAGGTAGAACAGGGACACCGCCAGGGTGTTGGTGGCCGCGGCCATGCGCACCGGGCGTTGTTTGAGGCGGAAGCTCAGCACGTCGGCCATCGTGAATTTGCCGGTGTTGCGCAGCAATTCGGCTACGAGCAGCAGGGCGACCAGCCAGGCGACCAGGAACCCGATGGAGTACAGGAACCCGTCGTAGCCGTAGACGGCGATGGCGCCGGCGATCCCCAGGAAGCTCGCGGCCGACAGGTAGTCGCCGCTGATCGCGATGCCGTTCTGTGGGCCGGTGAATGCCCGGCCTGCGGTGAAGAACTCGGTGGCGGTGGCGTTCTTCTTGCTGGCCTTGATGACGATGTAGAGCGTCACCAGGACGAACAACGCGAAGATCGACATGTTCGCGACAGGGTTGCCGACGGTCTCGGCCGCATGGAGGGTCACTGTGCGTGTCCTTCGAGTTGGGCGCGCAGCACGGTGGCGCGCGGGTCGATCACCCGGTTGGCGAACCGTACGTAGAGGGCGGTGATGCCGAAGGTCGTGACGAACTGGCCGATGCCGATCAACAGGCCGACGTTGATGTTGCCCCAGACCTGGATCGCCATGAAGTCATGGGCGAACGCCCCCAGCAGCACGTAGGTGCCGTACCAGATGAGAAACGCCGCACTCATCGGGAACACGAAGCGCCGCAGCCGGCGCCGCAGTTCCTGGAACTCGGGGCTGGCCTGGACTTCTCGATAGCGTTCGCCACTGATCGTTTCCGGGCGAATCGGAAGACTTGTCTCGGACACCTGTCGTCACGCTCCTGACTGCTGTGGTCGATGATGTGGCACCGGGTGGAACTTAACTGAGATGCAGATCACATACCCGCCCCCGACTGTGCTGACACGGCGAGACCCGGAGCCAGTGCGGTGAACGGTCGGTCAGCGACGACGAGCGGTGCGACCCCCGCGTTCCTGCGGCAGACGCTCGATGCCCATGCCGAAATGCTCGGGGACGTGCATGCGCGCGAAGATCTGCGCGACGTCCGACGGTGCGGTCCCGCGGGTCAGCCTGCTGCCGACGATCATGGTCGCGAAGGCCAGCGGCACGCTGACCGCAGCGGGGTAGCCGAGGAGCGCAGCGGGCCAACCGGAACCGACGGACTCGGCGACGCCCCCGAGCACCGCCACGGTCACCGCGCCGCCGGACAGCAGGCCGCCCACCGCGAGCCCGGCGATCGCACCCGCCGCTGTCAGTCCCCGCCACCAGATGCCCAGCACCAGCAGCGGGCACAACGTCGACGCCGCCACCGCAAACGCCAGGCCGACGCTGCGCGACAACTCCAGACCGCCGGATGCACTCAGCGCCAATGGAATCGGCAACAGCCCACCGATCACGGCGGCCAGCCGGAAGTCCCGGACCCGCCCCCGCAGCACATCGGTGGCCAGCGCGCCGGCGAAACTGACCAGCAGTCCGGACGAGGTGGCCAGAAACGCCGCGATGGCACCGGCGGCGACCAGCGCGCCGAGGATCTGTCCGACCGGTCCGGCGATGACGGCGCCGGGCGCGAGCAGCACCGCCGCGTCGGCGGTCCCGGTGATCAGCAACTGGGGTACGTAGAGCCGGGAGAACACGCCGAGCAGCGTCGGGAACAGATAGAACAGCGACAGCAGCGCGATCACCGCCAGCGCGGTCCGGCGCGCGGCACGGCCGTCGGGGTTGGTGTAGAAGCGCACCAGGACGTGGGGGAGTCCCATGGTGCCCAGAAACGTCGCGACGATGATCGAGAACACCTGGAACAGCGGGTGCGGTCCGCCGAGTCCACCGCCCGAGGCGATCCATTCGGTGCCGGTGTCGGGGGCCCCGGCCACCACCGGTGTCGCCGCGCCGGCCGCCAACTCCAGGGTGCTGCCCGCCCCCAGCCGGTGCTCTCCGGATTCGCCGATCGCGACGCCGCGCACTTCGCGTCCGTCCAGGCTGCCGGTGACCGTCACTCCGGCCGGGGCGGCGACCTGGACCACGACGTCGGTCTCGATCGTCACCGTGGTCTGCTGCGGCACCGTCGGCGGCAGCGGACCGCCGAGTTCGCCACCGCCGTCGGAGAAGAACAGTGCAGCCAGGGCCAGGGCGGGAATGGCGACCGCGGTGAGTTTGAGCCAGTACTGGAAGGCCTGTACGAACGTGATGGACCGCATGCCCCCGGCGACCACGTTGGCGATGATGATCAGCCCGACCGCCACCGGGCCCACCCACACCGGCAGACCCAGCAGCGTCTTGAGTGCCAGTCCGGCGCCTTGGTACTGCGGTACCAGATAGAAGATGCAGACCGCGACGACGACCAGCATCGCCACCTTGCGCAGACGTCGTGAGCCGAGCCGGAACTCGGCGAAATCGGGCACGGTGTAGGCCCCTGAGCGTCGCAGCGGCGCCGCGACCAACAGCAGTAGCCCGAGGTAGCCGGCGGTGAACCCGACCGGGTACCACAGCGCGTCGGCACCGTACTTGGCGATCAGGCCGGCCACCCCGAGAAACGAAGCCGCCGAGAGATATTCGCCCGACACCGCGGCGGCGTTCCACCGTGACCCGACGGTGCGCGACGCGACCAGGAAATCGGAGGTGGTGCGCGAGAACCGCACGCCGTAGGCGCCGATCGCGACCGTGGCCACGGCCGCGGCCAGCAGGGCGACGGCGGTCAGCGGAGAGCCGGTCATGGCTCGGAGTCGATGACGCCGACGAAGTCCCGCTCGCTCTGTTCGGCGGCGCGCACGTAGAACCATCCGAGCCCGTAGAGCAGCGGGTACACCAGCGCTGCCAGCACGAACCAGTTCAGCCGCACCCCGAACACCGTCAACTCTGCAAGACCGGGGAACACGGCATCGAGGATCGGGATGGCGCCCAGCAGGCACACCGCGACAGCGCCGAGCCGCACCGCCAGGCCGAGTTGCGCGCGCACCAGACCCCGCACGAACGCATCGCCGACGACGGTCTGTTCTTCGACCTCGACCCGGGTCCGCACCATCCGGGCGCCGCGGCGGTGGGCGAGCACGACGCGTTGCCGCTGCGGCCGGTGCGGCTCACTCACCGGTGACCCCGTCCGGCCGCAGGTTACGCATCGGATTGCGCACCAGCCGATCCCGTAGCTCGCGCGCCTGCCGTCGGCTGACCGGGAGTTCCACCGCGGGTGAGGCGCCGTTGGCCCGCAACCGGACCAGCATCCCGCCGTCGGTGTTGCGCAACCCGGTCACCAGTCGCAGCGCCACCAGGTACGACCGGTGCACACGCTGGAATCCGTGGGCGTGCCAACGGGTTTCCAAGGTGCTCAGGGGGATGCGGACCAGATGGGCGCCCGAGGTGGCATGCAACCGCGCGTAGTCACCCTCGGCCTCGACCCACCCGATGCTGTCGCGGGGGACGAAATGGGTGACGCCGCCGAGTTCGGCCGGCACCACATCGGACTCGGCTTCGGCGCGGTCGGTGGGGGCGGGTGCGGGGGAGGGACTGTTGCGCGCGTCGAGCACCCGGCGCACCGCCTGATCGAGCCGGTTCTCCCGGATCGGCTTGAGCAGATAGTCGAGGGCGCCCACATCGAACGCTGCGACGGCCTTGTCGTCGTGGGCGGTGACGAAGACGACGGAAGGGCGATGCGAGAAGTTGGCCAGCACCCCGGCCAGCTCGATGCCGGTCAGACCCGGCATGTTGATGTCGAGGAACACCGCGTCGATGCGGTGCTGGTTCAGTTCGCGCAGGGCCGAGGTCGCGTCGCCGGCCCGCCACACCTCGCCGATGTCGGGATGACGGCCCAGCAGGTACACCAACTCGTCGAGCGCGGGAGCCTCGTCGTCGACCGCGAGCACCGTGAGCGGTCTGGTCACTGGCTCACCCCGAACGCACCTCCGCCGGCTCGCACACCCGACCGGAACTTGGGCACCCGCATGACCACCTTGGTGCCTGCGCCGATCGCCGTCTCGACCACCAGACCGTAGTCGTTGCCGAACGCCGCGCGCAGGCGATGGTCGACATTGGTCAGCCCCACATGTGCCGAGGAACCGTCGGTGCCCGCCGCGGCCAGCGCGTCGCCGGGCCCGGCGCGCAACGCCTCGGGATCGATGCCGACGCCGTCGTCCTCGACGGTGATCACGCAGTCGGAACCCTCGTCGCGGGCGACCAGTTCGATCGACCCGCCGGCCCGACCCGCAAAGCCGTGCCGCACAGCGTTTTCCACCAGCGGCTGCAACGCCAAAAACGGTACGACGACGCCCAGCACCTCCGGAGCCACCTGCAATCTGACGTGCAGGGAGTCGCCGAACCGGGCCCGCTCCAACGTCAGGTAGCGATCGATGTTGCGCAGTTCGTCGGCGAGGGTGGTGTACTGCCCGGCCGCGCGGAACGAGTAGCGGGTGAAGTCGGCGAACTCGAGGATCAGTTCGCGCGCCCGGTCGGGGTCGGTGCGCACGAACGACGCGATGGTGTTGAGCGCGTTGTAGATGAAATGCGGGCTGATCTGCGCGCGCAGCGCCAACACCTCGGCGCGGTCCAGCCGTGCGCGGGACGCGTCGAGTTCGGCGAGTTCGATCTGCCCGGCCGCGTACCGGGCCACCTCGCCCACCGCGCCGAGCATCCCGGGCGCCGGAGAGCGCGTCGTGACGATCACGAGCACCCCGAGCAGGTCTCCGGCCTCGGTGAGCAGCGGTTGCGCGACCACCGCCGATCCCTCGGCATGGGTCATCACGCGACGTTGTGCGGCAAGCGATTCCCGCGCCGCGGTCCGGCAGGCGTCGTCGGTGCGGTCCCATAACGGGTGCTCGTCGGGGTCGCGGCTGAGCATGTGGCCGTCGGGATCGAACAACGCGAGCCCGTCGGTACCGGTCAGCGTCCGCAGGAACGGCGCTGAGGTCTGCGCGGAGTCGACGTCGAGGCCCTGACGCAACGCCCGGGCGGCCTGCGAGGCGGTGTGCAGCGCGGCGTGGACCGCCCGCTCGGTCGGTGTGGCCACCACCTGGCGGGTGCGCAGCGCGAGAACCACCGCACCGACCGCGAGCAACCCCAGGACGACGGTCAGGCCGAGCGCGAGTTCACCGGGCACCGTCACGCTCCGCGCATACGACGCGCTCGACGCCGAACCGCTTCCACTGCATCCCAATTCACGGGGGGGCGGTCCAGTCCGCGTTTGTCGAGGTAGCGCTGGGCCGCGGTGTGGTTGTTCTTCAGGAACGACACCAGGAACCAGCGCGACTTCGGCGTGAACGATTCGGTGACGAACACCCACGCGTCGTCGCGCCGCTGCAGGCGGCCCCGAACCTGCGCGCTGTCGAGGTTCCACAACTTCTCGTCGTGGTAGTGGCACAGCAGGTTCGCCGGACCCTCGACGGCGGCCAGCGCCTCCGGCAGTACCACCGGCAGTTCGCCGGTCGCCGCGTCGTAGGCATGGGTGCTGACGCGAACGCTGACCGGATAGCCCTGCCCGTCGTAGGCGGTCAACACTGCTTCTGAGAACCTGCTCAGCCGCCGGGCCGCGTCAGTCCACACGTCGCACCTCGGCGACATCGACTTCCACTGGGGTAGTGGCGAAGTCGCGGGTCGGCCAGAACAGGACGCGGCGGGGCGTGACGTAGATCAGCAGCCGCATGTGGTAGGACCACCACAGCCGACGCCCGATGAAGGTGCTCCACATCGCCCCGGCGGGCTGACGCGCCGACAGCGTCTCGGCGAGCGCGGCCAGATCCGGTTCCGACTCGACGTCGCTCACGATGCGGTCCTCCGCGACCGCATCGCCCTGGATGAGCACGGCGCCCGGCTCGGTCACGCCGCTGCCGGTCGGTTCGGAGAACAGCATCCCGACTCTCGGGTTGCGGCGGATGTTGAACGCCTTCTGCGGCAGGCCGATGCTCGTCGTGACCAGCAGTCGGCCGTCGGTGAGCAACCGCGGACTGACCGGCCAGGTCTGCGGGAACCCGTCGCGGGCCGTCGTGGTGAACTCGCACGTGAAATAGGAGTCGATGATGTCGACAGCCGAGCGGGCCGCCGGGGTGCGGTCACTCAACGGGACACGCGTACTTCCGGGCCACCTCCATCACCCGCTGCTGCGCACCGGGACCGATCACACCCTGGGCGGCCAGCTCCAGACCGATGTAACCGGGGATGCCGCCGACACACGCCTGATGCGCGACGCGCCACGCGGTGTCGGGGTTGAGGTGGTAGCCGTTGCGCTGCAGGCCCGCCATGTACTGATCGAATGCCGGCGTGCCCTGGTCGGGGATGGCCTGTGCCGGACCCGCCAGGGCGACGGCGGCGACGAAAGCCGCGAGCACCGCTGTGACCATCCGTGCCATGTCCGCCTCCTGGTGGCGAGTACTCCGTTACCGGATTCACGATCGCACACCGCGACGGCCCAGACGCCCCGAACAGGAGGCACCGCCCGTCCTAGACTGGGCCGCGTGGCCAAACTGCAGTTAGTCCAAGAACCCGACGCTGACGCGCTGTTGGAGGCCAATCCCTTCGCGTTGCTCGTCGGCATGTTGCTCGATCAGCAGATCCCGATGGAGGTGGCGTTCAGCGGACCGAAGAAGCTCGCCGAGCGACTCGGCGGATTCGATCCGGCCCTGATCGCCGATCACGAGCCCGAGCGTTTCGCCGAGCTGTTCGCCCAGACCCCCGCCGTGCACCGCTTCCCCGGCTCGATGGCCAAGCGGGTGCAGGCTCTCGCGCAAGTCATCGTCGACGAGTACGGCGGCGACACCGCGGCGCTGTGGTCCGACGGCGCCGACGGGGCCGAGGTGCTGCGGCGGCTCAAGGCGCTACCGGGTTTCGGGGACCAGAAGGCCAAGATCTTCCTGGCGCTGCTGGGCAAGCAGTACGGCGTCACGCCGGACGGCTGGCGCGCCGCGGCAGGGGACTACGGCAAGGCCGACGTGCACATGTCGATCGCCGACGTGACCGACGCCGGCTCGTTGCAGAAGGTGCGCGACTACAAGAAGGCGGCCAAGGCCAAGACCGCGAAGGCCAAGACCGCGAAGGCCTAGTCGAGGCTCGCCAGGTCGGTCAGCACCGCGGCGACGACACGACCGGTGGCCGTGGCGGTGTCGACACCGCTGCGCAGGCACCGCACCGCGATGCCGCGGGAATCGAGGTCGGCGACCGTGCGGCTCACCTCGGTGGCCGTGCGGCCCAGCTGGTGCAACGCCGCGACCACCACGACATCCCCGGCGCGGGCGTAGCTCAGCAGGGCGACCAGCCCGGCGCGCATCTTGTCGGCGGGGCCGGGGTGCCTGTCGGTGAAGATACGGCGGGAATCCACGCCGGCGGCGCAGAGTTCGGCGACCTGCTCGTCGAGGTCACCGTGACCGTTGCCGGCCATGGCATAGCCGAGGGTGGCCGTCATCCTCCCAAGGTCTCACGGTGCCGTCGGCGCGTCACAGAGACTCGCCGTCGAAGCGCTCGCGGCGGACGAACTCCGCCACCGGTTTGCGCGTCAACCGTCGCACCTGCTGTCTCGGCTTGCCCAGCGGCACCACGGCGGCCACGGCGAACCCGTCGGGAATGGCCAGCAGTTCCCGTACCCGCGGTTCCTCGGCCACCGCCATCGTCGTCAGCACCCCGCCGAAGCCTTCGTTGCGCGCGGCCAGCAACACGCTCCACACGAAGGGGTACACCGACGCGCCGGCCACCAGACCCACCCGCGGCAGATCCTGGTCCATCGCGGCGACCGTCGCGAGGTCCACGCACACCACCAGCACCACCGCGGCGTCGAACAGCGGCGCGGTCATCCTTGCGGGAACCTCGGTCGCGGCGACCTGTTCGGCCGATACGCCCATGGGGGTGAGCGGATTCCACGGCCCCTCACCGTTGTTCTTCTGCGCCTCGTAGCGCCGCGCGCCGGGCAGGCTCAGCTCGGCCAGCGCGGCGCGGGTGGCGTACTCGCGGACCGCCACGACGCGCACCCCCTGGCGGTTGCCGCCGCTGGGCGCGAACCGCGCATGGTCGAGGATGCGCTCGAGCACATCGTCGGGCAGCGGGTCGTCGGTGAACTTCCGGACGGCCCCGGTGGTGCGCATCGCGTCGTAGACGTCCATGTTCGCGATCTTGTCTCATCTGCGATCGACGGTTGTGCCAAAGTGAAGTCATGAAGACTCACTTGAACTGCCCGTGCGGCGAGGCCATCACCGGTAAGGACGAGGACGATCTGGTGGAGAAGGCCCAGAAACATCTGTCCGAGCAGCACCCGGGTCGCGACTACGACCGCGACGCCATCCTGTTCATGGCCTACTGACCCTGACCGGCCGACCGCTGTTCCGGCGCAGACCTACGGGACGACGGTCGACCCGATGGTCGGCATGAACTGGCACTGCTTCTCGGTCGTGGTGACCTGACCGAAGATCGTCGACATGATGCTGCCCGAACCGGTGTCGACGATCGCCGTCAACGTGGTGGGGCCCTCCGGGTTGATGTCGGAGCGCGGCTTCAACGTCGCACTGCCCGACTTACCCGTTGACAGGTTCACCCACGTCACGTTCAGCGGCAACTTCTGCTCGGCAGCCGGACCCGGCGTGCCGACCGCGGTGAACACGTAGGCCGTCTGGCCCGGCCCGGGGCCCGGCGTCGGGATCTTGGCGGGCCCGGCCACCGAGATCGCCGTGGCCAGCACGTTGCCGCCGTCGGCCAGGCAACCGTTGCTGATCGACGGATAGAGGAAGTCCTGCGTCACCGGCGCGTCGGGCCCGAACTCGGTGGGCCCGCCCGGTGTCGTGGCGGCGACCGGCTGCGCGGCAGGTGCAGCAGGAGCCGGCGCGGGAGCCGGAGGCGGCGCGGGAGCCGGACCGGGCAGCGGTGCCGGACCGGGCGCGACGGCCGCCGGCGCATGCGGGGTCGTCTCCGGTGCCGGACCGACCGCGTGAACCGGATTGACCCCGGCGGGCAGATGGGCTTCGGTGCCTGGCACCGCGCCGGTGGCCGGTACGTGCGCGACGGGCTGCACGAACTGATTGACCGCCGACGCCACGTCGCGGGACGGACGCGGCGCCGCGGCGTCTCCGGCGAACACCGCGGCGGCGGCCATCAGCATCGAAGCGGCATTGGCGGGATCAGCCGCGGCCTGCTGGATCACCGGACCGATGCTCTGTACGGCCGGCAGGCCCGGAGCCTGCAGTCCGTCGATCGGTAGCGGTGCGGCGACGGGGTCGGCGTGCGCGAGTCCCGTCGCACCGACCGCCAGCAAGGCCATCGACGAACCCACCGCGAGTGCGGTGGTCAGTTTCGTCCTGGTCGACATGATCCCCCAGTGCTGTTGTGGAGTGGATGGTTGCGGTGGCCTGAGATGTTCCAGGTCAGGGCAGCGCCGACAGCGGCGAGAACACCGGCGCCGGTGCCGGTGCCGGTGCGGGAGCCGCCGCGGGTGCGGTCGCCGCGGTGCTGTCGGTGGGCAGCAGACCCGCCAGCGGGGTGCCGCTGGGCAGCAGCGACGCAAGGCCACCGGGCACGCCGAGCGAATCGGTCAGCGCGCTGATCGGGTTCTGCGTCGGTGCGGTCGCCGGAACCGTGGTGGTGTTGGCGGCCGGCACCGTGGTGATGTTGCCGCCGGGCAGGGCGGTCGCCCCGGGCAGCACATCAGCACCGGGCAGCACGTTGGCCGGCTGCGGCAGGGTGATCGACGCGGTGGCGCTGGGCGCGGGCGAGGTCACCGCGGTCGCGACCGGAGCGGCCGCGGCGGGAGCGTTGCCCATCAGGTTCGCGAAGCCCTGCATCAACTGCGTGGCGGCTTCGGGGTTGGCGGCCAGCTGCTGCAGGAACGGCAGACCCGGAACCTGCGGGGCGGGCCCGGGAGCCGGCGCCGGCGCCGGTTGCGCGGCGGCCGATGCGGACAGCGCCACGGCGGCCGAGACCGCCCCTGCCGCTGCGATCATCGTGGTGGCGAACAGTTTTCCGGTGCGGTGCATGAGGTCTCCAAATTCGGTCGAGGGCACGCCTGAAACCGAAGCTAGCGCGTTACTGGTGTTACTCAAGTGACACGTGTGGCATTTACTGATCCGTTACGCACATGAGTGCCGACGGTGACCGGCCATCCGGGCATCACCCGAGGCGTCGATAAAGTCGGTTCATCGACACCTCCGACTCCGTGGCCACCGAGCCGCGCTCCCCGTGGACGGCGCGGCTCGTGGCCGCGGCGCCGCTGCTGCTGATCCTGAGCATCGCCGCCAGACTGGCCTGGACCTATCTGGTGCCCAACGGCGCGAACTTCGTCGACCTGCACGTCTACGTCGGCGGAGCCGCCGCGCTGGCCGACCCCGACACGCTCTACGACTTCGTCTACGCCGAGCAGACCCCGGACTTCCCGCTGCCGTTCACCTATCCGCCCTTCGCGGCGGTGGTGTTCTACCCGCTGCACCTGCTGCCGTTCGGGCTGCTCGGGCTGGCCTGGACGCTCGGCACGATCGCCGCCCTCTACGGCGTGGTGCGGTTGAGCCTGGGATTGACCGGCCGGGGCGGCGACCGGCGCGTCGCGATGCTGTGGACGGCGGTCGGGATCTGGACCGAGCCGCTGCGCAGCACCTTCGACTACGGCCAGATCAACGTGCTGCTGGTGTTCGCCGTGCTCTGGGCGGTGCACAGCAGTCGCTGGTGGTTGTCCGGCCTGTTGGTGGGCCTGGCCGCGGGGGTGAAACTCACCCCGGCGGTGTCCGGTCTGTACTTCCTCGGTGCGCGCCGGTGGCGCGCCGTGCTGTTCTCCGCGGTGGTGTTCTTCGCGACCATCGGCGTGTCGGCGCTCGTGGTCGGCGACCAGGTGCGCCTGTACTTCACCGAGCTGCTGGGCGACGCGCACCGCGTCGGGCCGGTCGCGACGTCGTTCAACCAGTCCTGGCGGGGCGGGGTGTCGCGCATCCTCGGCCACGACGCCGGCTACGGCCCCGCGGTCTTGCTGGGGATCGCGGTGACCGCGGTGCTCGCGCTCCTGGCCTGGCGGGCCATCGGTGGCGCCGACGACCGGCTCGGCGCCATCGTCGTCGTGCAACTCTTCGGGCTGCTGCTGTCGCCGATCTCGTGGACGCACCACTGGGTGTGGCTGATCCCGTTGATGATCTGGCTGCTGCACGGCCCCGTGCGGGAGCGGCTGGGTGCACGGATCCTGGGCTGGGGCTGGCTGGGGTTGACCCTGGTGGGGGTGCCCTGGCTGCTGAGCTTCGCCCAGCCGACCATCTGGACCATCCCGCGGCCCTGGTATCTGGCCTGGCCCGGCCTGGCCTACCTGGTCGCCACCTTGGCGACGCTGGCGTGGATCGCTATCCGAGGATCCCGTCGATGTCGCGCGCCATCTCCAGATCCTTCTCGGTGATTCCACCCTCGGAGTGGGTGACAAGCGCGAAAGTGACGGTCCGCCAACGGATGTCGATGTCCGGATGGTGGTCGCGGGCTTCGGCGTGCTCGCCCACGCGCCGCACCGCATCGATGCCGTCGAGAAACGCCGGGAACTTCACCGACCGGCGCAGCGCGCCGCCGGAGTGCTCCCAGCCGGTGAGGTCGGTCAACGCGGTGGCGATCTCTTTATCGGTCAAAACAGCCATGTCCTCGACGGTATACCGTTGCCGCGATGTCCTCCCTCGTTGTCGTCGCGGGCGCCCTGATCGAACGGGGTGCGCTGCTGGTGGCCCAGCGGGCCCGCCCGCCGGAGCTGGCGGGCCTGTGGGAACTGCCCGGCGGCAAGGTCCACGCCGGCGAGACGGAGGCCGACGCGCTGGCCCGTGAATTGCGCGAAGAGCTCGGTATCACCGTCGCCGTCGGAGCCCGGGTCGGCGTCGACATCGCACTGAACGACACCGCGGTGTTGCGTGCCTACCTGGTGGAACGCCTCGCCGGCGAGGTGGTGCCCAACGACCACCGGGCGCTGGACTGGGTGCGTGCCGACGGACTCGACGCGCTCAACTGGGTCCCGGCCGACCGGGTTTGGCTGTCCGACCTGCGGGTGGCGCTCGAAAGCTGCTCGCCGGATTGAGAATTGGAGCGTTAGGGTAGGCGACCCTGTCGGGCCGTTCGTAAAAACCCCACGCGGAGCGAGAATTTAATCCTGCCAAGTAGTTTCGCTTTCCCAAATGTTTACGCCGAAACGGTGACATCACGCGCCGAAGGTGTTTTGCTGGACGGGTGAGCACGGCGACTACGCCGGACACCGGCGCACGGCGGGGGATCAATCTGGCGCTGGCCACCTGGGTGTCGGCCATCAATTTCTGGGCCTGGAACATGATCGGGCCGCTGTCGACGACCTATGCCGGGGACATGTCGTTGAGCAGCACCGAGGCCTCGATCCTGGTGGCCACCCCGATCCTGGTCGGTGCGCTCGGCCGCATCGTGGTCGGCCCGCTGACCGACCGGTTCGGCGGTCGGGTCATGTTCATCGCCGTCACGCTCGCGTCGATCGTGCCGGTGCTCGCGGTGGGCGTCGCCGGGGCGTCGGGGTCCTACCCGTTGCTGGTGGTGTTCGGGTTCTTCCTGGGCATCGCGGGAACCGTCTTCGCCATCGGCATCCCGTTCTCCAACAACTGGTACGACGCGCCGCGGCGCGGCTTCGCCACCGGGGTGTTCGGGATGGGGATGGTGGGGACCGCGCTGTCGGCGTTCTTCACACCGCGGCTGGTCTCCTGGTTCGGGCTGCTGACCACGCACGTGATCATCGCGGTCGCCCTGGCCCTCACCGCGCTGCTGTGCCTGCTGGCCATGCGTGACGCACCCGGCTTCTCGCCCAACCACGACGCCGTCCTGCCCAAACTCAAGGCCGCCGCCAAGTTGCCGGTCACGTGGGAGATGGCGTTCCTGTACGCGGTGGTGTTCGGGGGGTTCGTCGCGTTCAGCAACTATCTGCCCACCTACATCAAGACGATCTACGACTTCTCGGCGGTCGACGCCGGCGCCCGCACCGCCGGGTTCGCGTTGGCGGCGGTCCTGGCCAGGCCGGTCGGCGGCATGCTGGCCGACCGGATCGCACCCAAGTACGTGGTGCTGGGCTCGTTCGCCGGGACCGCGTTGACCGCCGGGGTCGCGATCCTGCAGCCGCCACCCGATCTGTGGTCTGCGCTGACGTTCATCACGCTCGCGTTGTTCCTGGGCATCGGGACCGGCGGAGTGTTCGCCTGGGTCGCCCGGCGGGCCCCGGCACGATCCGTCGGATCGGTCACCGGAATCGTGGCCGCCGCAGGAGGATTGGGGGGGTACTTCCCGCCGCTGGTCATGGGGGCCAGCTACGACAGCGTCGAGAACGACTACACCGTGGGACTGACCCTGCTGGTCATCACCGCTGTCATCGCCTTCGGCTACACCGCGTGGAAGCTGCACGCCCATGAGCCGCGAACCGAGGAGGCCGCCACATGACGAGTCCGCCCCGCACCGGGGGAGCGGTGGAGGACCTGCTGCAGCGCAGCGGGAGGTTCTTCACCCCCGGTGAGATCTCCGCCGACGGGCGTACCGTGCATCGGCGCGGCGGGCGCGAGGGGGACATCTTCTACCGCGACCGCTGGAGCCACGACAAGGTGGTGCGCTCGACCCACGGCGTGAACTGCACCGGCTCGTGCTCCTGGAAGGTCTACGTCAAAGACGGGATCATCACCTGGGAGACACAGGAGACCGACTACCCGTCGGTCGGTCCCGACCGCCCCGAGTACGAGCCGCGCGGCTGCCCCCGGGGCGCGGCGTTCTCCTGGTACACCTATTCGCCGACGCGTGTGCGCTACCCCTATGCGCGGGGTGTCCTGGTGCAGATGTATCGCGAGGCCAAGTCCCGGCTGGGTGATCCCGTGCTGGCGTGGGCGGACATCCAGGCCGACCCGCAACGCCGCCGCCGCTACCAACAGGCCCGCGGCAGGGGCGGATTGGTGCGCGTCAGTTGGGCCGAGGCCGCCGAGATGATCGCCGCGGCCCACGTACACACCATCAAGACCTACGGTCCCGACCGGGTTGCCGGGTTCTCGCCGATCCCCGCGATGTCGATGGTCAGCCACGCGGCGGGCTCACGATTCGTCGAACTGCTCGGCGGGGCGATGACGTCGTTCTACGACTGGTATGCCGACCTGCCGGTGGCCTCACCGCAGGTGTTCGGCGACCAGACCGACGTGCCCGAGTCCGGTGACTGGTGGGACAGCTCGTATCTGATGATGTGGGGATCCAATGTCCCGGTCACCCGCACTCCGGACGCGCACTGGATGGCCGAAGTCCGGTACCGCGGTACCAAAGTGGTCAGCGTCAGCCCCGACTACGCCGACAACACCAAGTTCGCCGACGAGTGGATGCCGTGCGCGGCCGGCACCGACGGCGCGCTGGCCATGGCGATGGGTCATGTGATCCTGTCGGAATTCTTTGTCGAGAAACAGGTTCCCTTCTTCACCGACTACGTGCGCCGCTTCACCGATCTGCCGTTCCTGGTCAAGCTGGAGCAGCGCGACGGTGTGCTGGTGCCGGGCAAGAACCTGACCGCCGCCGACCTCGGACAGGACGTGGAGAACGCCGCGTTCAAACCGGTGCTGCTCGATGAGGCCACCGACACCGTGGTGGTCCCACCGGGGTCGCTGGGATTCCGGTTCGGCGACGACGGGGTCGGCAAGTGGAACCTCGACCTCGGCGACCTCTCACCCGCCCTGACGGTGGCGGCCGGCGACGACCAGTCCGCGACGATCACCCTGCCCCGATTCGACACCGTCGACGGACACGGCGAAACGCTCGAACGTGGCGTTCCGGTGCGCCGCGTCGGTGAGCACCTGGTCTGCACCGTCTTCGACCTGATGCTGGCCCAGTACGGTGTCGCGCGCCCGGGCCTGCCCGGGGACTGGCCCACCGGCTACGACGACCCCGACCGGCCCTACACCCCGGCGTGGCAGGAGCCGATCACCGGTGTGTCCGCCGCGCAGGCCGTCCGGGTGGCCCGTGAATTCGCGCGCAACGCCGAAGAATCCGGCGGTCGCTCGATGATCATCATGGGTGCCGGCATCTGTCAGTGGTTCCACGGGGACGCCACCTACCGCGCGGTGCTCGCGATGCTGATCCTCACGGGTTCGATGGGACGCAACGGCGGCGGATGGGCCCACTACGTCGGTCAGGAGAAGTGCCGCCCGGTCACCGGGTGGGCGACGATGGCGATGGCCACCGACTGGGTGCGCCCGCCCCGGCAGATGCCCGGCACCTCGTACTGGTACGTGCACACCGACCAGTGGCGCTACGACGGTTATCGCGCCGACGCACTGGCCAGCCCGGTCGGCCGCGGACGCTTCGACGGCAAGCACACAATGGACGTGCTGGCCGCCTCCGCGGCGATGGGATGGATGCCGTTCTACCCGCAGTTCGACCGATCCAGCCTCGACGTCGCCGACGAGGCACGCGCGGCCGGCCGGGAGATCCCGGAGTACGTCGCCGAGCAGTTGGCCTCGGGCGCACTGAAGATGGCGATCACCGACCCGGACAACCCGGCGAACTGGCCGCGGGTGCTCAACGTGTGGAGGGCCAACCTGCTGGGTTCGTCGAGCAAGGGCAACGAGTACTTCCTGCGCCACCTGCTGGGCACCACGTCGAACCTGCAGGCCACCCCGACCGAGGAGTCGTTGCGTCCTCGAGACGTCGAATGGCGTTGTGACGACGACGGGAACATCCCGGAAGGCAAGCTCGACCTGTTGATGTCGATCGACTTCCGGATGACCTCGACGACGCTGCTCTCCGACGTCGTGCTGCCGGCCGCCACCTGGTACGAGAAGGCGGATCTCAACACCACCGACATGCATCCCTACGTGCACGCTTTCACCCCGGCGATCGACCCGCCATGGGAGACACGTTCGGACTTCGAGGCGTTCCGGGCCGTCGCGATCGCGTTCTCGGCGCTGGCCAAGAAGCACCTCGGCACCCGCACCGACGTCGTGCTCGGCGCACTCCAGCACGACACCCCCGCAGCCATGGCCTATCCCGGTGGGACACACCATGACTGGCGGGCCACCGGGGAAACCCCGGTGCCCGGCAAGACGATGGGGCCCATCGCGGTGGTGGAACGCGACTACGCCGCCATCGCCGAGAAGTGGGCCACCCTGGGCCCGCTGGTCGAAGGGCTCGGGCTGACGACCAAGGGTTTGACCACCCATCCCGACCGGGAGGTCGGCGAACTGGCCGCGAAGTTCGGCGTGCTCAGTTCCGGCCCGGCGGCGGGTCGGCCGGCGATCACCACCGCCGAACGGATGGCCGATGTCATCCTGGCCCTCTCGGGGACGTCCAACGGCCGGCTCGCGGTGGAGGGCTTCGAGCAGCTCTCGCGACGCATCGGGCGGCCCCTGGATCATCTGGCCGGGGGCAGCGAGGAGCGTCGCATCACCTACGCCGACACGCAGGCGCGGCCCGTGCCGGTGATCACCAGCCCGGAATGGTCGGGCAGCGAGACCGGGGGACGGCGGTACGCCCCGTTCACCGTGAACATCGAGGAGCTCAAACCGTTCCACACGCTCACCGGCCGCATGCACTTCTACCTCGACCACGATTGGCTCGAGGAACTCGGTGAGCAACTGCCGATCTACCGGCCGCCGTTGGACATCCACCGGCTGTTCGGCGAACCCGAGCTCGGCGCGGGCGGGTCCGACGGTGTGGGATTGACGGTGCGCTACCTGACCCCGCACTCGAAGTGGTCGATCCACTCCGAGTACCAGGACAACCTGTTCATGTTGTCGCTGTCGCGCGGCGGCCCCACGATGTGGATGAGTCCGGCCGACGCCGCGAAAATCGAAGTGCGCGACAATGACTGGGTCGAAGCGGTCAACCGCAACGGGGTCCTGGTGTGCCGCGCGATCGTCAGCCACCGCATGCCCGAAGGAGTGGTGTTCGTCTACCACGCCCAGGAACGCACCATCGATGTGCCGCGCAGCGAGACCACCGGCAAGCGCGGCGGGATCCACAACTCGTTGACCCGGCTGCTCGTCAAACCCAGTCATCTGGCCGGCGGTTACGCCCAGATCGCCTTCGCCTTCAACTATCTGGGTCCCACCGGCAACCAACGTGACGAGGTCACGGTCGTGCGCCGCCGCTCGCAGGAGGTCGTCTACTGATGAAGGTCATGGCCCAGATGGCGATGGTGATGAACCTCGACAAGTGCATCGGGTGCCACACCTGCTCGGTGACGTGCAAGCAGGCCTGGACGAACCGGCCCGGCACCGAGTACGTGTGGTTCAACAACGTCGAAACCAGGCCCGGGCAGGGCTATCCGCGCACCTACGAGGACCAGGAACGCTGGCGCGGCGGGTGGGTCCGGGACCGCAAGGGGCGGTTGCGGCTGCGCGGCGGTGGGCGGCTGCAGAAGCTCCTCAACATCTTCTCCAACCCGAAGATGCCGTCCATCGACGACTACTACGAGCCCTGGACCTACGACTACGAGAACCTCACCAACGCCCCGCTGGGCGAACACATCCCCGTCGCCCCGCCGCGCAGTCTGATCACCGGGGAACCGATGAAGGTCGAATGGTCGGCCAACTGGGACGACAACCTGGGCGGGTCGACCGAGATCGTGCCCGGCGACCCGGTGCTCCGACAGGTCAGCGAGCAGGTGCGGTTGGAGCTCGAGCAGACGTTCATGTTCTACCTGCCGCGCATCTGTGAGCACTGCCTGAACCCGTCGTGTGTCGCATCGTGCCCGTCGGGAGCGATGTACAAGCGCAGCGAGGACGGCATCGTGCTGGTCGATCAGGACCGGTGCCGCGGGTGGCGGATGTGTGTGTCGGGGTGCCCGTACAAGAAGGTGTACTTCAACCACAAGACCGGTAAGGCCGAGAAGTGCACGCTGTGTTACCCGCGCATCGAGGTCGGGTTGCCGACGGTGTGCTCGGAGACCTGCGTGGGCCGCCTGCGGTATCTCGGGCTGGTGCTCTACGACGCCGACCGGGTGCTCGAGGCGGCGTCGGTGGAGAACGACACCGACCTGTACGAGGCGCAGAAGCGGATCCTGTTGGATCCCAACGAACCTGCCGTGATCGCAGGAGCCCGGGCCGAAGGCATCTCCGACGAGTGGATCGAGGCGGCGCAACGCTCACCGATCTACGCGCTCATCCACACCTTCGGGGTGGCCCTGCCGCTGCATCCGGAGTTCCGAACCGTCCCGATGGTCTGGTACATCCCGCCGCTGTCCCCGGTGGTCGACGCCGTCAGTCGCAGCGGCCACGACGGTGAGGACGTCGGCAACCTGTTCGGCGCGCTCGACGCACTCCGGATTCCGATGGAGTATCTGGCCGGACTGTTCACCGCCGGCGACGTCGACGTCGTGGAAGGGGTGTTGCGCCGCCTGGCCGCGATGCGGTCCTACATGCGCGACATCAACCTCGGCCGGGAGACCCAGCCGCACATCCCCGAAGCGGTGGGGATGACCGAGGAACAGATGTACGACATGTACCGCCTGCTGGCGCTGGCCAAATACGATGAGCGGTATGTGATTCCGACGGCCTACGCCGAGGTCGAACCGTGGTCGATGGAGGAGCCCGGCTGCTCACTGTCGTTCGACGGCGGCCCCGGCATGTATGAGTCCGGCCCGTTCGGGGAGGCCAGCGGACAGCCGGTTCCGGTGGCGGTGGAGACGTTCCACGCGCTGCAGCACCGCCAGACCAGTGAGCACATGGCGGCCAACGAGTCGCGGCCCTCGCGGGTCAACCTGCTCAACTGGGACGGCCGCGGCGCGCCGTCCGGGTTGTTCCCCACCGAGGGCGGTGAGAACCGGTGAGGTTTCGCAGGGCCGCACGCCCTGAAATGACAGACCGTCTGGTGTGGCAGGCGGCCTCCCTGTTGTTGAGTTACCCCGATCCGGCTCAGTTGGACGGGGCCGAGGCGCTTCTCGACCACGTCGACGCGGCCGCCGCCGCACCGCTGCGCGCCACGTTGACCGCGCTGCGCGGGCTCGACCCGACCGTCGCGGCGACCCAGTACGTCGACATGTTCGACCTGCGTCGCCGGGCGACCATGTACCTGACGTATTGGACGGCCGGGGACACACGTAACCGCGGGCAGGCCATGCTGGAGTTCTCCGATGCGTACCGTCGCGCGGGGGTGTCGATGTCGCACCGCGAATCCCCGGATCATCTGACCGTGGTGCTGGAGTTCGCGGCCACCGTCGACCCGGATGCCGGCCGGGCGTTGTTGACCGCGCATCGGGTCCCGCTCGGCGTGCTGCACGACGCGCTGTGCGAGGCGCAGTCGCCGTACGCGTCGACGGTGGCCGCCGTGCTGGGCACACTGCCCCCGGTCACGGCCGCCGATCTCAAGCGTGTCCGGCATCTGGCGGGTGGAGGACCACCGACCGAAGCCGTTGGACTGCAACCGTTCACGTTGACGGTGCCGCCGCGCCGGCACGGCGCAGAGCAGGGGAGGCGCTGAGATGTCCGGGTGGGAGATCTTCTGGGACGTGGTGCCCTACGTCACGCTCGCGGTGGTGGTCGTCGGCACCTGGTGGCGGTACCGCTACGACAAGTTCGGCTGGACCACGCGCTCGTCGCAGCTCTACGAGAGCCGCCTGTTGCGCATCGCCAGCCCGATGTTCCACTTCGGGATCCTGGTGGTGATCGTCGGCCACATCATCGGTCTGGTCATCCCGAAGTCGTGGACCGACGCGATCGGGTTGAGCCAGCACGGCTACCACATCCAGGCGCTGGTCCTCGGCGGAATCGCCGGGTTCTGCACGCTGGTCGGGATCACGCTGTTGGTCTACCGGAGACGCACCCGCGGACCGGTTTTCATGGCGACCACGCTCAACGACAAGGTCATGTATCTGGTGTTGGTGCTGGCGATCGTCGCGGGTCTGGCGTGCACGCTGATCGGCGCGACACCGGTGGGCGAGGAGCACAACTACCGGGAGACGGTGTCGCCGTGGTTCCGGTCGATCTGGGTGCTGCAACCCCGCGGCGATCTGATGACATTGGCACCGGCGTGGTTCCAGGTCCACGTGATGCTCGGGCTGCTGCTGTTCTGCCTGTGGCCGTTCACCCGACTGGTGCACGCGTTCAGCGCCCCGATCGGTTACCTGTTCCGGCCCTACATCATCTACCGCAGCCGCGACGTCGCGCAGAAGGGCGAACTGGTCGGCTCCGTGCCGCACCGCCGCGGCTGGTAATCCGCCGAAATCGCATTCCACGCGCGTCAACTCGCGAAAAAAGCGCGCTGGAAGCAATCTCGTTGCCGGTGACTCAGGCGATCCAGTACACGTGGCCGTCGGAGTCCAGCTCCGCGCCCTCGGCCGGGGCGTGCGGCGTGAGCCTGCCGTCGTGCATCAGATGCGTGACCGGCACACCGCAACGCAGCACTGCGACATCGGCGACCAGCCTCCGGTGGCAACGCCACCACACGCTTTCGCTGCACATGATCGCCGTGCGCTGCCGACGCGCCTGGGCCAGCAGTTCCTCCAGCGCCGCACCGAACTCGTCGGTGCGGGTGTAGGCCGCGTAGGCGGCGAACTGCGCCACCCGCCACCAGGTGTCGACGGTCTCGTCCTCCGCGGCGATCCTGCGCCGCCCGCCCAGCCGGGCTTCCCACCGGTAATCCAGTCCGGCCGCGGGCACCCACGTCTCCATCGCGGTGCGTGCGACGTCGGGGTTGCGCCGGCTGTTCGGGTAACGCCGGATGTCGACGAGGACCTCGACACCCGCCGTCAGCAACAAGCTGCCCAACGCGGCCTGGTCGAGGGCGCCGTGACCTACGGTGACGAGCTCGCTCACTTCAGTTCGTGCTCCGCCGGGTCGGTGTCGTCGTAGACCGCGCGTAAACGGGCCAGATCCTGCGGGTGGATCCCCAATGCCTCGGCCCGGTTCTCCAAGCTCTCCATCAGCATGCGCTGCTGGGCCTGCAGCGCAGGCACCGACTCGTCGTGACCCTCCGAGGTGACGTGCTCGATGAGCATGTTCAGCACCCGCAGCACCGCGGTCGCGACGTGCAGTTGACCACCGACGGACTGGCGGATCTGGTCGAAGGCATGCTCGATGTACTCGTTGCGGGACAGGTTCCACGGCCGCAACAACACCCGGCCGTCGGGGCCCTGGACCTCCAGCGGCGGTTGATCGGTGGTGAGGATGTCGCGCAGCAGGCTGCCCAGCCGCAGCACCACCTCGGTGGCCGTGGTGGGGTCGTTGATCGCGGGGCTCAGCGCGCGCAGCGCGATGTCGACGAGTTGGCGGATCGAGAAGTCGACGTCGTGCTGCATGGTCCGGTTGGCGGCGATCTCGACGGTCGAAAGCACCCGCCGCTCAACCGCTTCCGCGTCCTCGGGTGCCGGCCACAACGACAGCAGCACCTCTCCGCGGTGGATGTAGGCGCCGGTGCGCGTCTCCAACCGCACCGTCGTTGCCGGCGGGATCGCGGCCAGGATGTGCCGGCTCGGGGCCTGGGTCACCCAGCCGTCACTGCCGGCGTGGACCGACAGCACCCGACCCGTGGGTGTGGCCTGTTCCCCGGCGGGTATCTCCTCGCGGACGTGGCGAGCCTCGTGGTGCAGCACGGCGGCGGCTTCGTCGGTGATGGTGCGCACGACCTCGCCGACCTGCAGACCGAAGGCCAGCCGGTTGAGGTAGGCGATGATCAAGACCACGGTCGTCAACGTCAGCGCGATCGCCAGCGTCATCGAGATGCGCGGGGCGTTGGTGTGTTCGTTGGCGTCGATGTGCCGCAGCACCAGCACCGAGAACACGAACGTGGCGACCAGGAGCCCGATCACGGACTGACTGAGCCGGTCCCGGATGAAGGACCGCATCACGCGCGGGGAGAACTGGCTGCTCGCCAGCTGCAGACTGACCACCGTCAGGGAGAACACCACCCCGGCGGTGGTGATCATCGCGCCCGCCACGGTGCTCAGCAGCCACGTCGCGGCATTGCTGTTCATCTGGACGGTCAGCGGGATCCGGCGGTCCGAACCGAACGCGCCGTCGATCATGGCGGTCACCTCGGCCAGGACCGCACCCAGCACCACCACCAGCAGGGGCAGGAAGAACAAGCTCTCCCGGAACCGGTACAGCGCGGTACTGAACCGCAGTGCGGGCATGGTTCGCGCCATGTCCGCACGGTAGCCCGGAAAAGGCGTGCTCAACCGCGCCCGGGCCGACTCGTCTCAGTAACGCAGCGGATCGTTCACCCGCACATCCGCCCGCTCCCGCGGGTGACTCAGGGCGTGGATCGGATGCGTCAGCACCGGATGCCGGCAATGCGGACACGAGATCGCCGGCTGGTTGGTGGTGCTGTAGGTCAGATGCCTGCACTGCGTACATCGCACGATGTAGAACGCGCCGAACCAGTTGGCCAGCCCCAGGAAGATCGCGATCGTGGTGACCGACGCCAGGACCGCGATCACGGCAACGGTGAGTGCTGTGTAAACCGTCATTCTCCACCTCCGAGAAAGCGCGACGGATGCCTCCAGGCTACTCCTCGGGAACGGCCCCGGCCACGGTTTGCGAGGTGAAAACCGCTGCTCAGGCCTTACGCGCGCGCTTGTAGACCTTGGTCAGTTCCTTGCCGCGCAACCCGTTGAGTTCGGCTTTGCGGACCTTCGCGACCACCAGAGGGCACCGTTTGCAGCGCGGCTTGCTGCGGCAGCACTTCTTTTTCGGCTTCAGGTCGGCCAGCTCGGAGGCTTTCACGTGACGGGAATCTCTCGTTTTCGCGATCGGTGCGGTGCACTGCGAGAATCACCGGCGTGAATTCTCGTCCGGACTTTCGCAACGTCGCCATTGTGGCCCACGTTGACCACGGCAAGACCACCCTGGTCGACGCGATGCTGCGTCAGTCCGGTGCGCTGACCGCGCGCGGGGACGATGCCACCGAACGCATCATGGACTCCGGGGACCTGGAACGCGAAAAGGGCATCACGATCCTGGCCAAGAACACCGCGGTGCACCGTCACCACAAGGACGGCTCGGTCACGGTGATCAACGTCATCGACACCCCGGGCCACGCCGACTTCGGTGGCGAGGTGGAACGCGGTCTGTCCATGGTCGACGGGGTGGTCCTGCTCGTCGACGCGTCCGAAGGTCCGCTGCCCCAGACCCGCTTCGTGCTGCGCAAGGCGCTGTCGGCGCATCTACCGGTGATCCTGGTGGTCAACAAGACCGACCGGCCCGACGCGCGTATCGCCGAGGTCGTCGAGGAGAGCCACGACCTGCTCCTCGACGTCGCCTCCGATCTGGACGACGAGGCGCAGGCCGCCGCGGAGAAGGCGCTGGACCTGCCGACGCTCTACGCGTCGGGACGCGCGGGAATCGCGTCCACGACGCAACCCGCCGACGGTGAGGTGCCCGACGGCGACAACCTGGACCCTCTGTTCGACGTGCTGATGACGCACATCCCGCCGCCGACGGGTGACCCGGAGGCTCCGCTGCAGGCGCTGGTCACCAACCTCGACGCCTCGTCGTTCCTGGGCCGACTCGCACTGATCCGCATCTACAACGGCGAGATCAAGAAAGGCCAGCAGGTCGCCTGGATGCGCGAGGTCGACGGCCTGCCGGTGATCACCAGCGCGAAGATCACCGAGCTGCTGGCCACCGTCGGCGTCGAACGCACACCCACGCAGACCGCGACGGCCGGCGACATCGTCGCCGTGGCGGGCATCCCGGAGATCATGATCGGTGACACCCTCGCCGATCCCGACAACTCGCATGCGCTGCCCCGCATCACCGTCGACGAACCGGCCATCTCGGTGACCATCGGCACCAACACCTCGCCGCTGGCCGGCCGGGTGTCGGGCCACAAGCTCACGGCCCGCATGGTCAAGAACCGGCTCGACCAGGAACTGGTCGGCAACGTGTCGATCCGGGTGCTCGACATCGGCCGCCCCGACGCCTGGGAGGTCCAGGGCCGCGGCGAACTGGCGCTGGCCATCCTCGTCGAGCAGATGCGACGTGAGGGTTTCGAGCTGACCGTCGGCAAGCCGCAGGTGGTCACCAAGATGATCGACGGCAAGCTGCACGAGCCGTTCGAGGAGTTGACCATCGACTGTCCCGAGGAATTCGTCGGCGCGGTCACACAGCTGATGGCCGCCCGCAAGGGCCGCATGGAGCAGATGACCAACCACGCCGCGGGGTGGGTGCGGATGGACTTCGTGGTGCCCAGCCGCGGCCTGATCGGCTTCCGTACCGATTTCCTCACCGAGACGCGCGGCACCGGCATCGCCAACGCCGTGTTCGAGGGGTACCGGCCGTGGGCCGGCGAGATCCGCGCCCGGCACTCGGGGTCGTTGGTGTCGGACCGGTCCGGCACGGTCACGCCGTTCGCGATGATCCAGTTGGCCGACCGCGGCCAGTTTTTCGTCGAGCCCGGACAGGACACCTACGAGGGCCAGGTGGTCGGGATCAACCCCCGCGCCGAGGATCTCGACATCAACATCACGCGCGAGAAGAAGCTGACCAACATGCGGTCCTCCACGGCGGACGTGATCGAAACGCTGGCCCGCCCGTTGGAACTCGGCCTGGAGCAGGCCATGGAGTTCTGCGCGGAGGACGAGTGCGTCGAGGTGACACCGGAGATCGTCCGGGTGCGCAAGGTCGACCTGGACGCGAACACCCGCGCGCGGAACCGCTCCCGGGCCAAGGCCCGCGGATAGGCGCCGTGGCCCGATCGGGAGACCACGGTGCAGGCTCGTCCGCCCCGGGGTCGGTCGATACCCTGACAGACGTGCCGATCGCCCGCCGACTGTGGACCGCCGCGGTCGCATCGGCTGTGCTGTTGCTCGGCGGCTGTACGGTCAGCCCGCCGCCGGCGCCGCAGAGCACCGACACCACGGAGTCGACGCCGCCGCCGCCGATGAAGGCGACCCAGATCATCATGGCCATCGACTCGATCGGCCCCGGCTTCAACCCGCACCTGCTGTCCGACCAGTCGCCGGTCAACGCGGCCATCAGCTCGTTGGTGCTGCCCAGTTCGTTCCGGCCCATCCCCGACGCGACCACCCCGACCGGGTCGCGGTGGGAGCTGGACACCTCATTGTTGGAGTCCGCCGAGGTCACCAGCCAGGAGCCGTTCACGGTGACCTACAAGATCCTGCCCGAGGCGCAGTGGACCGACAACGCGCCGATCGGGGCCGACGACTTCTGGTATCTCTGGCAGCAGATGGTCAGCCACCCCGGGACCGTCGACCCCGCCGGCTACGACCTGATCACCGGGGTGCAGTCGATCGAGGGCGGCAAGACCGCCGTCGTCACCTTCGACCAGCCCTACCCGGCGTGGCGCGAGCTGTTCAACAACATCCTGCCGGCGCACATCGTCAAGGACGTGCCTGGTGGATTCGGCGCGGGACTGGCACGGGCGTTGCCCGTCACCGGCGGCCAGTTCCGGGTCGAGACCATCGACCCCCAGCGCGACGAGATCCTGCTGGCCCGCAACGACCGCTACTGGCGTGAGCCGGCTACACCCGACCTGCTGCTGTTCCGCCGCGGCGGGAGCCCGGCCGCACTCGCCGACTCCATCCGCAACGGCGACACCCAGGTGGCGCAGGTGCACGGCGGGGCGGCCGCGTTCGCGCAGCTGTCGGCGATCCCCGATGTGCGGACCGCACGGATCGTCACCCCGCGCGTCATGCAACTGACGCTGCGCGCCCAGCAGCCGGCGCTCGCCGACGCGCAGGTCCGCAAGGCCGTCCTCGGGTTGCTCGACGTCGACCTTTTGGCCGCGGTGGGGGCCGGAGACGACAACACGGTCACGCTGGCGCAGGCGCAGGTGCGGTCTCCGTCGGACACCGGATACGTACCCACCGCTCCACCGGCGATGCCGCGCGAGCAGGCGATGTCGTTGCTCGCCGACGCCGGCTACCAGATCGAGACCGCACCCGAGACCGGTGCACCGGCACCGGACAACCCGCCACCGGACAACGGTCGGGGCCGGCTCATGCGCGACGGGGAACCCCTGACATTGCGGATCGGCGTGGCCGCCAACGATCCGACGTCGGTCGCCGTGGCCAACACCGGCGCAGACCAATTGCGCAACGTCGGCATCGCCGCGTCGGTCCTCCCGCTGGACCCGGTGGTCCTCTACAGCGACGCGCTGATCAACAACCGGGTCGACGCGGTCGTCGGCTGGCGTCAGGCCGGGGGAGACCTGGCGACCGCCCTGGCCTCGCGTTACGGCTGCCCGGCGTTGGAAGCCACCGCAGTGGCCACCGCGACACCGCTGCCGAGCCCGGATTCGCCCGAGACCCCGCCGGCGCCGCCGTCGTCACCCGCGCCGCCACCGCAGACCACGTTGACGACACCGCCGCCGCCCGCGCCGGAGGCCGGTGAGCTCGTCCAGGCCCCCAGCAACATCAGCGGCATCTGTGACCGCAGCATCCAGCCCCTCATCGACGCCGCGCTGCAGGGCACCGCCGACATCGCCGAGGTGATCGACGAGGTCGAACCGAAGCTGTGGGACCTGTGGACCGTGCTGCCGATCCTGCAGGACACCACGATCGTGGCCGTTGGTCCCAGCGTCCAGCACGTGGGGCTGAGCGGGGCGGTGCCCGTCGGCATCGTCGGCGATGCCGGCAACTGGGTGAAACTACCTCAGTAGCAGGGGATCTCGGGTGGGGCGGGTCAGCCTTCGCCCATGCCCTGGACCGGTGCGTTGCCGCCGCCCTGACGCACCACCTTCTCGATGCGGGCGCCCAGGTCGTCGTCGACGTTGCGCCAGTACTCCAGCGAGCGGTCCAGCACCTCGCCGGTCACCCCGTCCAGGCTGCCCGCGATCGTCTCGACCGCCGCGGCGCGCTGCGCGTCGTTCCACACCTTGCGGACCATGGTTCCGGGCTGGCCGAAGTCGTCGTCCTCGGAGTGCAGCGCGTAGGCCGAACGCACCAACTCGGCGTCGGCTTCCCAGCCGTCTTTGGCGGCACCGGTGACATCCGACCACGGTCGGCCGGCGCTGTTGGGGGCGTACACCGGCGCGGCACCCGAGTGCTGGTAGGCCATCTGGCCGTCGAACATGTAGGTGTTGGTCTCGACGCCCGCGCGCGGCTGGTTGACCGGCAGCTGATGGAAGTTGGTGCCGATCCGGTTGCGCTGCGCGTCGTTGTAGGCGAAGGCACGGCCGAGCAGCATCTTGTCCGGCGAGAGCCCGATGCCCGGCACGGTGTTGCCCGGGGAGAACGCCGCCTGTTCGATCTGGGCGAAGAAGTTCTCCGGGTTGCGGTTGAGCGTGAACGAGCCCACCGGGATCAGCGGGTAGTCGCCGTGCGGCCACACCTTGGTCAGGTCGAACGGGTTGAAGCGGTAGTCGGCGGCTTCCGCGTACGGCATCACCTGCACCGACAGCTTCCAGCTCGGATGCTCGCCGCGGTTGATGGCGTCGAACAGGTCTCGGCGGTGGAAGTCGGCGTCCTCGCCGGCCAGGTTCGCGGCTTCGTCGTTGGTGAGGAACTCCAGACCCTGCTCGGTGTGGAAGTGGTACTTCACCCAGAACTTCTCACCGGCGGCGTTGACCCACATGTAGGTGTGCGAGCCGTAGCCGTTCATGTGGCGCCAGGTCCGCGGCAGGCCGCGTTCACCCATCAGATAGGTGACCTGGTGCGCTGATTCGGGGTTCAGGCTCCAGAAGTCCCACTGCATCTGCGGTGAGCGCAGGCCGGAGTCCGGCAGACGCTTCTGGCTGCGGATGAAGTGCGGGAACTTCATCGGGTCGCGGACGAAGAAGACCGGGGTGTTGTTGCCCACCAGGTCGTAGTTGCCCTCGGAGGTGTAGAACTTCATCGAGAAGCCGCGGACGTCGCGCCAGGTGTCGGGGCTGCCCTGCTCGCCGGCGACGGTCGAGAACCGGATGAGCATGTCGGTCTGCGCGCCCTTCTGGAACAGCGCCGCCTTGGTGAACTGCGAGACGTCCTCGGTGGTGGTGAACACCCCGAACGCGCCGGAACCCTTGGCGTGCGGGTTGCGCTCGGGCACCCGCTCACGGTTGAAGTGCGCCATCTGCTCGAGGAAGTGCACGTCGTGCAGGACCAGCGGTCCGTTGGGGCCGACGCTGACCGTGTTGCGGTCGCTGAAGGCCGGGGCGCCCGTCCCGGTCGTGGACCCGAATTCGCTTGTGGTCATGAACTTCTCCTTCAGTTGAGTTGATTCCTGCGCTGGCAGTCGGGGCACACACCCCAGAAAGTCACCTCGGCTTCGTCGATGAGGTAGCCGGTGTCGGTCCGGGGGTGCAGACACGGCGTATCGCCGGTGTCGCAGTCGACGTCGGTGAGTGCCCCGCATCGCCGGCACACCAGGTGGTGGTGGTTGTCGCCGGTCTGCAGTTCGAAGCGCGGCCGCGAACCCGCGGGTTCGACCCGGCGCAGCAGGCCCGCTTCGGTCAGCGCGTACAGGACGTCGTACACCGCTTGGGTCGAGAGCGATCCGATGCGCTGGCGCGCACCCGCGGCGATCGCGTCGACACCGGAGTGCGGGTTCTCGTGCAGTTCGGCCAGTACGGCCAGCCGCGGACGGGTGACCCGAAGATTCACCGACCGCAACCGGTTCTCCCACTCGCTCATGCACATCACCCCCAAATTGGATTGAGTCAAAAAACTAGTGTGCCTCAATCTCTTGCATAAAGCAAGGCTTGCAATAAGCAACAAGGCGTGGGCGGTACGATCCTCGGTCATGCGCCGACCCTGGACCACGTCGTGAGTGAGACGACCGCGGAGGAGATGTCAGCCTTCGAGACCGCGGTCCGCGACCTGGCGGGACTCGCGTTGCGCAGCGTCGACAAGGTCGACGTCACCCTTCCGCAGTTCCGGTTGCTCTCGGTGCTGGCGCAGGAGGGTGCGCTGACGTCGACCGCGTGCGCCAAGGCTCTGGGTGTCGTCGGTTCGACGGTGACCCGCCTGGCCGACCGGCTGCACGCCTCGGGCCATCTGGTGCGGGGCTCGGATCCGGCCAACCGCAGCATCGTGAAGCTGGAGCTCACGGAGAAGGGCAGAACCGTGGTCGCTCAGGTGGGGGAGGACCGGCGCAGGGAACTGCGCCGTGTCCTGGACCGCATCGACCCGGTTCAGCGGGCCGAATGCGCGGCCGTGTTGCGCACCCTGCACGAAGAGTTCACCGACGAGCACGGCACGACCTCGCCGGTCCGTACGCACGGGTGGTGAGTCACGCGGTGGCTACACCGCGAAAACGGCCCCGCTTCCGAGGTGCGGGGGCCGTTGGCTTCGGACCGTCGGTCTACGCGGCGCGCGCAGCCCGACGCTCGGATGTGCCGCTGTCGCTCGATGAATCCGCCGTGGATGCGGCACCGGGCGACTCGGGGGCGACCTCCGGGTCCTCCTCGGCGACGTCCTCGGCAGCCGTCTCGACAGCCAATTGCTCGTCGATGTCCTCGACGGCATCGGTGTCGGTGGTCGCAGCGTCCATCGTCGGGTCGTCCTCGACCGGGTCGGTGACCGGTTCGGCGGGCTCGGCTGGCACCTCGGTGACGGGCTCGGTCACCTCCGGGGCCGATGCCGTCGGTTCTGCGACCGGGGCGTCGGGCGCGGAGTCCGTGACGTCGTCGGACACGGCCTCGGCGTCGTCGTCGCTCGCGGGCGACGCCCGCCGCTCACTGACAGTGACCATCGCGCCCTCGCCGACCGATGTGGCCGACGGCCCACCTTGTGCCTCAGGGGCGGACTCGGGTGCGATGGCCGCGGCCAGACTGCGCGGCAGGGTCACCAGCAGCGTGTAGACCAGACCGTTCTGCGACGCATCCTCGGGGTCGAAGGACAGGAGGCCGGGCAGGAAGACGTCGTCGGAATTCCGATAACCGTTGAGGACCGCGCCGGTGATCGCGGCGGGAATGTTGATCAACGCAAACACGGCATCGATCAAATTGCCTTCTTTGAGTGAGTCGAACGTGGCCTGCAAGGAGTCGCCCGTCGCGGCCAGGATGCCGCCCAGCGGGCCCAGCGCGCTCAACGTCAGCCCCAGAAGGTTCTCCAGGCTGAGCGCCGCCTTCACCGCGTTGGCCACGTTCTGGGTGATCTTGACGGGGATGTCGAGCAGTCCGGAGGTGAAGATCGGCAGACCGATGGTGACCAGAGGGTTCACGAAGAACGCATTGATCAGATTGTTGAAGCCGGCGGAAATCTCGCCTTGGAACATCTGTTCCACCGCAGTCCCGAGGGTTTGCCACAGGCCCTGTTCGTTGCTGAAGCTGAGGTAGTTGATCGCTCCTTCGATCGCGCCGCCGACCGCGTTGAACGTGGTCACGCCGTAGCCGAAGACGTTCTCGAGAGCCTGGCGCAGCAGCGGGAACGGATTCTGCAGCCACTCGGTGGCCACTCCGCCGGTGTTGCTCGCCGCGCCCTGGACGACCTCGACCCACGCGGTGATCGGGTCCACTACTGCCGACAGCTCTACCTGTGCTGTTGCTATCGCCGAGCCTGCTGTCGGAGAGTTCGGCAGGGGTACCACCGAGGGTGAGATGGCGATGACACTCGCCCCCGCAAGTGCCACCCCCGCGGTCAGATAGGAACGAACCGATACGTTCGTAACACCCTTTCTCGATGCCGTTGTGATCTTGAACACGCAACGACCATAACGGCCATTCGGAGTTAATTGCCGCAAATGTAAATTTTTTCTGAAACGTGTTCTAGTTCGTTAGACAGGTTGGCTGGGTTCGCATATCGGATAAGTCGGACCCGCCGGAGCAACCGGCCGGATATTCGCCGAGCGTTGCCGCCCACCCGGGCCGGCAGTCGACTCTCCGCACGAGCCGTCATGCTGGACCGATGGAGACCGCACGACTGCTGTTCGTCCACGCGCACCCCGACGACGAGACACTCACCACCGGCGGGACCATCGCGCACTACGCGGCGCGCGGTGCCGAAGTGCGGGTCGTCACGTGCACGCTCGGCGAAGAAGGCGAGGTCATCGGCGACCGCTGGGCGGGGCTGGCCGTCGACCGAGCCGACCAGCTGGGCGGTTACCGCATCGCGGAACTGACCGCGGCGCTGGCCGCGCTCGGCGTCGACGGACCCCACTATCTCGGTGGGGCGGGCCGCTGGCGGGACTCGGGCATGGAGGGCACCCCGGCACGCCACCACGAGCGGTTCGTCGACGGCGACTTCGACGAGCAGGTCGCCGCGCTGGTCGCCGTCCTCGACCAGATGCGTCCGCACGTCGTGGTCACCTATGACCCGCGCGGCGGATACGGCCACCCCGACCACATCCACACCCACCGGGTCACCACGGCGGCAGTGGAGGCCGCCACCTGGCGGGCACCGAAGTTCTACTGGACCGTGATGGCCGCATCAGCGCTGGATGCCGGCGACGCCGTGCTGGATGAGGCCCCCGCCGAATGGACCCGGATCCCGTTGCGTCAGATGCCCTTCGAGGTCTTCTCCGACGGGGCCGTCGACGCCGCGATCGACGTCACCGCGGACCTGCCGGCGAAGGTCGCGGCCATGCGGGCCCACCAGACCCAGGTCACCGTCTCCGACGACGGGCGCTTCTTCGCGCTGTCCAACAACATCGCGCTGCCCGTCGACGGGGCCGAGTACTACGTCCTGACCGCCGGCTCGGCCGGACCCCGCGACGACCGGGGCTGGGAGACCGATCTGTTGGCGGGGTTGAACCTGCGTTGACCGGCCCGGCAGCGGGTAAGCTGCCCCCAACCGCGCACGGAAGGGCAGCACATGGACCCCGACCTCGATCCCAATCTGCAGCACTGGCAGGACCGGCTGGACAGCTATCAGTGGGTCGTCGGGTCGCTGGTGTCCCTGCTCGACAGCATCCCGACCTGACCTCGCCGACCGCCCCGGGCGGGGATCCGTTGCGTGGCATCGTGCTGTTCCTGCTCGGCCTCGACGGTGTGTTGTCGGCGCTGATGGCGGTGTTCTTCCTGCCGCTGCGGGTCGGTACGGTCGCGCTGCCGGTCAGTGCCCTGTTGTCTGGGCTGCTCAACGTCGCGCTGGTCTGGGCGGCCATGCAGTGGACGTCCTCGCCGCGCCTGGCCGCGCTGCCGCTGTGGACCTGGCTCGGCACGGTGGTGTTGTGCACCTTCGGTGGGCCCGGCGACGACATCGTGTTCGGCGGCGTGGGGCTCATGCAGTACGGGGCCCTGCTGTTGATCGCGCTGGGAGCGCTTCCGCCCGCGTGGCTGCTGATGCGGCGTTCGGCGCCGGCTGGGGCCGGGGCGACATCCGGAGCGCGGGTGCGATGACTACTGTGGCCCCTATGTCATGTGGGTGGCAGGCGCAGTCCGTCTCAGATCGTGAGACGGCAGGATGATCCGCGACAACGGCGGGGTTATCGGGAAGTGGCTCTGAACTCCCAGCGCGGCGCCGACCTTCCCGATCCCGTGATCCCTCCCGCGCCCGACGCCGCCGCTCTGCGGCGGGTGTTGCGACGCGCCCGCGACGGGGTGGCGCTCAACGTCGACGAGGCCGCCGTCGCCCTCACCGCGCGCGGCGACGCGCTGGCCGATCTGTGTGCCAGTGCCGCGCGGGTGCGCGATGCCGGCCTCGAGGCCGCCGGCCGTCGCGGTACCACCGGCCGGTTGCCGGTCAGCTATTCGCGCAAGGTGTTCATCCCGGTGACCCACCTGTGTCGGGACACGTGCCACTACTGCACGTTCGTCACCGTGCCCGGAAAGCTGCGTACCGCGGGCATCGGGATGTACATGGAGCCCGCCGAGATCCTCGACGTCGCCCGCCGCGGTGCCGAAATGGGTTGCAAGGAGGCACTGTTCACCCTCGGGGACCGCCCGGAGGCGCGCTGGGACGAGGCGCGGCAGTGGCTCGACGAACGGGGTTACGACTCCACCCTGGACTACGTGCGCGCGATGTCGATCCGCGTACTCGAGGAAACCGGTCTGCTGCCCCACCTGAACCCCGGCGTCATGAGCTGGGCGGAGTTGTCGCGGCTCAAGCCCGTCGCACCGTCGATGGGCATGATGCTCGAGACGACATCGCGCCGGCTGTTCGAGACACGCGGCGCCGCCCACTACGGCAGTCCCGACAAGGACCCCGAGGTACGCCTGCGCACGCTGGCCGACGCTGGCCGGTTGTCGATCCCGTTCACCACCGGGTTGCTGGTCGGCATCGGCGAGAACCTGGCCGAGCGTGCCGAGACCATCCACGCGATTCGCCGGTCGCACAAGGAGTTCGGGCACATCCAGGAAGTGATCGTGCAGAACTTCCGGGCCAAGGACCACACCGCGATGGCCTCGGCGCCCGACGCGGGCTTCGACGATTTCCTCGCCACCATCGCGGTCACACGGTTGGTGATGGGACCGAAGATGCGCATCCAGGCGCCGCCGAACCTGGTGTCGCGGCAGGAATGCCTGGCGCTGATCGGCGCCGGCGTCGACGACTGGGGCGGCGTCTCGCCTCTGACCCCCGATCACGTCAACCCGGAGCGGCCGTGGCCGGCCCTCGACGAGCTGGCCGCCGTCACCGCGGAGGCGGGGTACGACCTGGTGCAGCGCCTGACCGCACAGCCACAGTACGTGCAGGCCGGCGCAGCGTGGATCGACCCGCGCGTGCGCGGGCACGTCGACGCGCTGGCCGACCCGGACACCGGCTACGCGCTCGACACCAACCCGGTCGGGCGGCCCTGGCAGGAGCCCGACGAGGCGTCGGAGTCGCTCGGCCGCACCGACCTGCACACCGCGATCGACAGCAGCGGTCGGCTCACCGAGACGCGAAGCGATCTCGGCAGCGCGTTCGGTGACTGGGAGTCCATCCGCGCCAAGGTCGAGGAGCTGGCCGCGCGCGCGCCCGAACGCATCGACACCGACGTGCTGGCCGCACTGCGTTCGGCCGAACGCGACCCGGCCGGCTGCAGCGACGACGAATACCTGGCGCTGGCCACCGCGGACGGGCCGGCGCTCGACGCCGTTGCGGCACTGGCGGATTCGCTACGCCGCGACACGGTCGGCGACGACGTGACGTTCGTCGTCAACCGCAACATCAACTTCACCAACATCTGCTACACCGGCTGCCGGTTCTGCGCGTTCGCGCAACGCAAAGGCGACGCCGATGCCTATTCGCTGTCCACCCAGGAGGTCGCCGACCGGGCGTGGGAAGCTCACGTCGCCGGCGCCACCGAGGTGTGCATGCAGGGCGGTATCGACCCTGAACTGCCGGTCACCGGTTACGCCGACCTGGTGCGCGCGGTGAAGGCCCGGGTGCCGTCGATGCACGTGCACGCGTTCAGCCCCATGGAGATCGCCAACGGCGTCACCAAGAGTGGGCTCAACGTCCGGGAGTGGCTGATCGCGCTGCGGGAGGCCGGGCTCGGGTCGATCCCGGGGACGGCCGCGGAGATCCTCGACGACGAGGTGCGCTGGGTGCTGACCAAGGGCAAGTTGCCGACGTCGATGTGGATCGATGTGATCACCACGGCCCACGAGGTGGGGCTGCGGTCGAGCTCGACGATGATGTACGGCCATGTCGACACCCCTCGCCACTGGGTGGGGCATCTGAGGGTGTTGCGCGACATCCAGGACCGCACAGGCGGATTCACCGAGTTCGTGCCGCTGCCGTTCGTCCATCAGTCCTCGCCGCTGTACCTGGCCGGGGGAGCGCGTCCGGGCCCGACGCACCGTGACAATCGCGCCGTGCACGCGCTGGCGCGGATCATGCTGCACGGCAGGATCGCCAACATCCAGACCAGTTGGGTCAAGCTCGGCGTGGAGCGTACGCAGGTGATGCTCAACGGCGGCGCCAACGACCTCGGCGGCACCCTGATGGAAGAGACCATCTCCCGGATGGCCGGGTCAGAATTCGGCTCGTACAAGAGTGTCGAGGATCTGGTGGACATCGCCGCTGGCATCGGCCGGCCCGCCCGCCAGCGTACGACCACCTATTCACCGCTGGCGGCGTGACTCCGCGGCGAAAAGCCGTGTTGTCACGTGCTTTTCGCCGCGGGCCAATGCCTGGGGTCAGGACTGCTTGACGGCTTCGATGTTCAAGGTGACGGTGACCTTGTCGCCGACGACCACGCCGCCGGACTCCAACGGCATGTCGATGTCGATGCCGAAGTCGCGGCGGTTGAGCACGACCGACGCCTCGAAACCGGCGACCTGCCCGCCGTCCATGCCGGTGCCGACACCGTTGAATTCCAGGTTCAGCGAGATGGGCTTGGTCACGCCCTTGAGGGTCAGGTTGCCGTCGAGCACATAGTCGTCGCCCTCGGGCCGGATCGCCGTGGAGGTGAACGTGGCCACGGGGTAGCGGTCGACGTCGAAGAAATCGGCGGAGCGCACGTGCGCGTCACGCTGCTCGTTGCGCGTGTTGATCGAGTCGACGGCGACCTCGGCCTGCACCGACGGGGTGCCGTCGTCGGCGACGGTGATGGTGCCCTGGAATTTCTCGAATTCGCCGCGGACCTTGCTCACCATCAGGTGACGGACCGAGAAACCGACCGACGAGTGCACGGGGTCGATGGCCCAGGTACCGGTCGAGAGGGTGGTGGCAGTGGGAACGGCTGTAGTCATGAATTCCTCCTGAAGTTCGCTTGGTCTGGGGATCGCTGTGGATCGAGAACCGCGACTCTGCGGCCTCTCATTCATCTAAACGGACCGCAGTCCGGAATTGTTCCCGAGTCGTCGCGCACCGGTGCGGAGCGCGGGCGTGCCGGGTAGGCGGACGGGAAACTAGACCGTTAGTATCTGTAACCGTGCGCAACCCTTAACTGGGGTCGTGCAACTTAGGGCACACTGAGACAAACGTCCCAACGACGGCAGGGATACTTGTCGGGACCTGTTCGCAGTTGAGCTCTCTGCCTGTCAAGCAGCCCGCAGGATTGCAGTTCGAGGACTTGAGGAGAAGTTAGGTGACGTACACCATTGCCGAGCCTTGCGTCGACGTCAAAGACAAGGCGTGTATCGAGGAATGCCCTGTCGACTGCATCTACGAGGGTGCTCGCATGCTGTACATCCACCCGGACGAGTGCGTCGACTGCGGCGCGTGCGAACCGGTGTGCCCGGTGGAGGCCATCTACTACGAGGACGACGTCCCCGAGCAGTGGAGCAACTACACGCAGGTGAACGCGGACTTCTTCACCGAGCTCGGCTCACCCGGTGGTGCGTCCAAGGTCGGCCAGACCGACAACGACCCGCAGGTGATCAAGGATCTGCCGCCGCAGGGCGAGGACTGAGTACCACGACCCGCACACCAGGTGGCTCCGGCGGCGTGCAGGCTGCCCGTCGACCGCTGAAATCAGCGGGGTTGCCGGTGTTCCCATGGGACACGCTGGCAGAGGTCACCGCCACGGCCCGAGCGCATCCGGACGGGATCGTCGACCTGTCGGTCGGCACGCCGGTCGATCCCGTCGCCCCCGTCATCCGGGACGCCCTGGCCGCGGCGAGCGCAGCGCCCGGCTATCCGACGACGGCGGGTACGGACGCACTGCGCTCGTCGGCGGTGGCCGCGCTCGAGCGTCGGTACGGCATCACGGGCCTGACCACCGGTGCGGTGTTGCCGTCGATCGGCACCAAGGAGTTGATCGCCTGGCTGCCGACGTTGCTGGGTCTGGGAGCCGGGGACGCCGTCGTGGTCCCGGAGTTGGCCTACCCGACCTACGAGGTGGGGGCGCTGCTGGCCGGGGCTGCGGTGGTTCGGGCGGACTCGCTGACCCAACTGGGCCCCTCGACTCCGGCGCTGGTGTACCTGAACTCGCCGAGCAACCCGACCGGCAAGGTGCTCGGCGTCGAGCATCTGCGCAAAGTCGTCGGCTGGGCCCGGGAGCGCGGCGTGCTGGTCGCCTCCGACGAGTGCTATCTGGGCCTGGGGTGGGATGCGGCGCCGGTGTCGATCCTGCATCCCGATGTCTGTGACGGCGACCACACCGGGCTGCTGGCGCTGCACTCCCTGTCGAAGACGTCGTCGCTGGCCGGTTACCGCGCCGGTCTGATCGCCGGGGATCCGGCGGTGGTGGCCGAACTGCTGGCCGTGCGCAAACACGCCGGCATGATGGTGCCCTACCCGGTCCAGGGCGCCATGGTGGCGGCGTTCGACGACGACGAGCATGAGCGCGTCCAGCGCGAGCGGTATGCGCGCCGGCGGACCGCGCTGCGGGAGGCGTTGCAGGGCGCCGGGTTCACGGTGGATCACTCCGAGGCCGGGCTCTATCTGTGGGCCACGCGCGGCGAACCCTGCCGCCAGACGCTGGCCTGGCTGGCCGACCGGGGAATCCTGGTGGCGCCCGGCGAGTTCTACGGTCCGCGCGGCGCGCAGCACGTGAGAGTGGCGTTGACCGCCACCGACGAGCGGGTAGCCGCTGCGGTGCAGCGATTGAGCTGATGCTGCGGTGCAGCCGCTACGCCGGGTAGGCGGCCACCGGCATGATGACGGTGCCCTTGCACAGGCCGTCGAGGATCTCAGTGCGCCACGTACCGAACAGCGAGCCGTCCGGTGCCGGGGCGTAGAACACCAGCGACCTGGCCGGCGCGTACTCCCGGGGCACGTCACCCCCGCGGAAGCACTCCCACTGCCAGTTGTAGTTGAAGACCCACTGTTTGCCGTCCCACGTGTAGCGGGTCGGCTGCGGGATGGTGGGGTTGCTGGGGGCCGGACCGTCGCTCGCGGTGGCCGTGCAGATCCCGGCGCACGATGTGGTGAACGTGTACTGCGCGCTGAAGTCCGGTTCCGGTTGCCGCGCAGCGATGCTGGTGCCCATCTTGTCCGACGCGTAGGTCACCACAGTGTAACGGCCGTCCCAGCCCTTGGGTGCGGCCTGCGCGTTCGCTGCACTGCAAACAGACAGCGCCGCAACGGCTGTCGTGAGTGCAAGCGTGCGGTAGGCCCGGGGGGCAGACATGGTTCCTCGCAGTGTCGGCAGTGCTGGCTAGTGGCAACCTAATTGGCTCATCCGTCAAACTGCCCGACCGACACGGTCGGTTGCGGCACGGTTGAGTCACGGGTTGGTATCAGTCTGTCGACTCGAAAGACATTCGCGGCGAACGCATCACCGTTCGTGCAGCTGCAACAACGTCCATGCGGCCAGGGACTGTGCGTCGGTGATCGCGCCGTCGGCCATCATCTGTTCGACCTCCTCGCGGCGAAACCATGCGCTGGTCATGTCCTGCTCCTCGGGCTCCCGCGCGTGGGCGCCCTCGGTGATCCCGGTGGCCAGGAACACCCGGCCGCGCTGGCTGCTCAGACCCGGTGCCACGTCGAGGAGGCCGAGCTCGATCATCGTCTCCGCGGCCAGCCCGGTTTCCTCGCGCAGCTCGCGCGCGGCGAGCTCGGCGGGATCGAGATCGACGCGGCCGGGGGCGGTGCCCTGCGGGAACTCCCAGCGCCGGATGCCCAATGGGTAGCGGAACTGTTCGACGAGGCGGAAGCGGTCAGCGGCGTCACGGGCGATCACCAGCGCGTAGTCGGGTTTGTCGACCACGGCGTAGATGCCCGGACTCCCGTCGGGCCGGCGGATGTCGTCTTCACGCAGCGTCATCCAGTTGTTGCGGTACACCTCCCGCGAGGCCACGGTCCGGATCGAGTCCACGCAGCACAGTATGCCCAGCCCTGCGGGTAACCTTCGGGGCGTGCTGCTGGCCTCCCTGAACCCCGCGGCCCTGACCGGCGGCGCCGATCTCGACGACGCGGTGCGCATCGACGGCGTCTCGCTGCGGCGCAGCGATCTGCTCGGTGCGGCCACCGCGGTCGCCGAACGCGTGGCCGGCGCCGGCCGGGTCGCGGTGCTCGCCCGGCCCACCGCGTCGACGGTGCTCGCCATCGCGGGGTGTCTGATCGCCGGGGTACCGGCCGTGCCGGTGCCCGCCGACGTCGGCGCGGCCGAACGTCGTCACATCGTCGCCGACTCGGGCGCCCAGGCCTGGTTGGGGGAGCGCCCCGACGAGCTCGAGGGGCTGAGCCACATCCCGGTGCGGTTGCACGCACGCAGCTGGCACCGCTACGCCGAACCGCCGCCCGAGGCGACCGCACTGATCATCTACACCTCCGGCACCACGGGTGCGCCCAAGGGCGTCGTCGTCAGCCGGCGTGCCATCGCGGCCGACATCGACATGCTCGCCCAGGCCTGGGAGTGGACCGCCGACGACACCCTCGTCCACGGGCTGCCGCTCTACCACGTACACGGCCTGGTCCTCGGGCTGCTCGGGTCGCTGCGCGTCGGCAACCGATTCATCCACACCGGCAAGCCACAACCCGCGGCCTACGCCGAGGCGGTGGCCGAGGGCGGCGGAACCCTGGTCTTCGGGGTGCCGACGGTGTGGTCGCGCATCGTCGCCGACGGGGCCGCGGGACGGGCCATGTCGAAGGCCCGTTTGCTCGTGTCCGGCAGCGCACCGCTGCCGGTGCCCGTGTTCGACGGCTTGGCCGAACTCTGTGGCCACGCGCCGGTCGAACGGTACGGAAGTACCGAATCCCTGATCACGCTCAGCACCCTGGCCTCCGGTGAGCGTCGACCCGGCTGGGTCGGGCTGCCGCTGCCCGGCGTGCACACCCGCCTGGTCGACGACGACGGCGCCGAGGTCGCCCACGACGGCGAGACCATCGGGAAGCTCCACGTGCAGAGTCCCACGCTGTTCGATGGGTATCTGAACCGGCCGGATGCGACCGCCGAGGTGCTCGGCGACGACGGCTGGTATCGCACCGGCGACGTCGCCGTCATCGACGCCGACGGCATGCACCGTATCGTCGGCCGCGAGTCGGTCGACCTGATCAAGACCGGTGGTTTCCGGGTCGGCGCCGGCGAGATCGAGACCGTGCTGCTGGGACATCCCGGGGTGGCCGAAGCCGCCGTCATCGGTGCGCCTGACGACGACCTCGGGCAGAGGATCGTCGCGTTCGTCGTCGGTGATGCCGCACCCGATCAGCTCACCGAGTATGTGGCAGAGCAACTCTCGGCGCACAAGCGCCCCCGCGAGGTGCGGGTGGTGGACAGTCTTCCGCGTAACGCCATGGGTAAGGTCCTCAAACCCCAACTCGCCCAGTGGCTCTGACCTTGTTGTGCCGAGCGCGCGTGTCTGCTGCCGACACGCCGCGGATTTCCGGCATTTTGCGCGCGCTCGCCACGCTGTCGGCGGTTGCATTGCTGACGGCGTGCGGCCAGGCGCCGACCGTGGCGCTGCGACAGACCAGCATTCCGCTGCCGCCGCCCGCACCGACAGCTCCGCCCGCGGATCCCCTGACGATCGGGGACGCGGCAGTCGACACCACCAGCGGCTGGCTGCCCGACGGTGTCACGCTCTCGCCGATCGAGGACGCGGCCAATCCTATTCTCGCGCAACTAGATCCGAACCTGCTGCGGGCCGTGCAGGACGCCGCTCGGGCAGCCGCGGCCGACGGGGTCGAGCTGAACGTGACCTCCGGTTGGCGGTCGCCGGGCTTCCAGCAGCGGTTGTTCGACGACGCGGTCCGCACGTACGGCAGCTGGGACAGGGCCGCTGAGTTGGTCGCCACGCCCGAAGTGTCCAAGCACGTCACCGGCCAGGCCGTCGACATCGGTCCGGCGGCCGCGGACCACTGGCTCATCGCCAACGGTCAGCGGTTCGGCTTGTGTCAGATCTACGCCAACGAGATCTGGCATTTCGAGTTGGTGTCCGGACCGTGCCCGCCGCTGCTGCCCAACGCCGCGGGGTGACGAGCGCGCGCAAAATGCTGGAAAACCCCGGGGCAGACTCAAGTGATCGTTGCGGCACCTGATGGTTAGGGGTGTTGTTTCGATGGGTTTTCGAGGGCGGGGCCAGCAA